>NZ_VTXF01000013.1:0-151374 GCF_013114585.1 Vibrio sp. 99K-1 | reverse complement strand
AAACGTATAAAAGTGAAACTAAAAGGCCTGACTCCGATAGAATATCGAACTCAGGCCTTGAAAGCCGCTTAACAGAAATGTCCAACTTTACGGGGTCACTTCAAAATGTAGGGCTTTTGGTATGCATCAACCTATTTCAAGGCGAGACACTTGAATCAAGATTAAGCTAGAAGCTCTTTCGCTGTGTTTACTACGTTTTCAGTAGTGAAACCGAACATCTTGAATAGCTCACCTGCTGGTGCAGATTCGCCGAACGTTGTCATACCGATGATCTTGCCACCGAAACCAACGTACTTGTACCAGAAGTCAGCGATACCAGCTTCTACAGCGATACGCGCTGTTACGTCAGATGGAAGTACAGATTCACGGTACTCAGCGTCTTGCTTGTCGAAAGCGTCAGTTGCAGGCATAGATACTACGCGTACCTTCTTACCTTCAGCTGTCAGTTCAGCCGCAGCGTTAACCGCTAGCTCAACTTCAGAACCTGTAGCGATAAGGATTAGCTCTGGCTTGCCTTCACAATCTTTCAGGATGTAACCACCCTTCGCGATGTTAGCTACTTGCTCTTCGCTACGCTCTTGCTGTGCAAGGTTTTGACGAGAGAAGATTAGAGACGTTGGACCGTCTTTGCGTTCGATAGCCAGTTTCCAAGCGACTGCAGACTCAACTTGGTCACATGGACGCCATGTGCTCATGTTTGGAGTTAGACGTAGAGAAGCGATTTGCTCAACTGGTTGGTGAGTTGGACCATCTTCGCCAAGACCAATAGAGTCGTGCGTGTAAACCTGGATGTTCTGAACTTTCATCAGAGCAGCCATACGCATTGCGTTACGAGCGTATTCCATGAACATTAGGAACGTTGCGCCGTATGGCACGAAACCACCGTGCAGAGCGATACCGTTCATGATCGCCGTCATACCGAATTCACGTACACCGTAGTGAATGTAGTTACCCGCTGGATCTTCAGCAGAAACAGACTTAGAACCAGACCACATAGTTAGGTTAGAAGGTGCAAGGTCAGCAGAGCCGCCTAGGAATTCAGGTAGCATAGCGCCGAACGCTTCTAGTGCGTTTTGAGACGCTTTACGTGATGCGATGTTTGCTGGGTTAGCTTGAAGGTCAGCAATGATTTGGTTTGCTTTCTCTTCCCACTGTGCAGGAAGCTCACCGTTTACGCGGCGTTTGAATTCAGCTGCCAGCTCAGGGTGTGCTGCTTCATAAGCTGCAAGTTTCTCGTTCCACGCTGCTTCCTTAGCTGCGCCTGCTTCTTTCGCATCCCATTCTGCGTAAACTTCCGACGGAATTTCAAAAGGACCGTGCTCCCAACCAAGTTCTTTACGTGTAGCTGCAATTTCTTCAGCGCCTAGTGGTGCACCGTGACAGTCGTGTGAACCAGATTTGTTTGGAGAACCAAAACCGATGATAGTCTTAGTACAAATTAGAGTAGGGCGTGGGTCCGCTTTAGCAGCTTCAATTGCTGCGTTGATTGCTTCAGCGTTGTGGCCATCTACTGCTGGAATTACGTGCCAGCCGTAAGCTTCAAAACGCTTAGGCGTATCATCAGAGAACCAACCTTCCACTTCACCATCGATAGAGATGCCGTTGTCATCCCAGAAAGCGATAAGCTTACCAAGACCTAGCGTACCTGCTAGAGAACATGCTTCGTGAGAGATACCTTCCATCAGACAGCCGTCACCCATGAATGCATAAGTGAAGTGGTCAACGATGTCGTGGCCTTCTTTGTTGAATTGTGCAGCTAGAGTTTTCTCAGCAAGCGCCATACCAACAGCATTAGTGATACCTTGGCCTAGTGGACCCGTTGTCGTTTCGATACCCGGTGCGTAACCGTACTCTGGGTGACCTGGAGTCTTAGAGTGCAGTTGACGGAAGTTCTTAAGGTCTTCGATTGATAGCTCGTAGCCTGCTAGGTGAAGCAGAGAGTAAATCAGCATAGAGCCGTGGCCGTTTGAAAGAACGAAACGGTCGCGGTCAGCCCACTCTGGGTTTGACGGGTTGTGGTTCAGGTGATCACGCCAAAGAACTTCAGCGATGTCAGCCATACCCATAGGTGCGCCTGGGTGGCCAGAGTTTGCTTGTTGTACGCCGTCCATGCTTAGAGCACGAATAGCATTAGCTAGATTTTTACGGTCCATAATAACTACCAGTGTTTATATATTGGATTGGAAATTGAAAGGGGAACGCAAACGTTCCCCTTTTTTAATTCTGTGTGATTACAGCTTAGCTGCGATCATGTCTTCTAGTTTGCCTTGGTCAACTGCGAAGTTGCGGATACCTTCTGCAACTTTCTCAACTGCCATCGCGTCTAGGTTGTGCTCCCATAGGAACTCAGCGTGAGTCATTGGAGCAGGACGCTCTTTAGAGCCTTTAGAGTCAACTAGCTTCTCTACAACTTCACCTTCGGCAGCTTCTAGTTCAGCTAGAAGCGCAGGAGCGATAGTTAGACGGTCACAACCAGCAAGTTCTAGGATCTCGCCGATGTTACGGAAGCTTGCGCCCATAACAACAGTGTTGTAGCCGTGCTCTTTGTAGTAGTTGTAGATGTCAGTTACTGAGATTACGCCTGGATCTTCAGATGCTTCGAAGTCGCGACCTTCTTTCGCTTTGTACCAGTCCATGATACGACCAACGAATGGAGAGATTAGGAATACGCCAGCTTCAGCACATGCACGAGCTTGTGCGAAAGAGAATAGAAGCGTTAGGTTACAGTTGATGCCTTCTTTCTCTAGGATTTCAGCAGCACGGATACCTTCCCAAGTAGAAGCCAGTTTGATTAGGATGCGATCGTTCGTGATGCCAGCATCGTTGTACATTTTTACTAGCTGACGAGCTTTAGCTACGCTGCCTTCAGTGTCGTAAGAAAGACGAGCATCAACTTCTGTAGAGATACGGCCTGGGATTGTTTTCAGGATTTCTTTACCGATGTTTACTGCAAGCATGTCACAAGTGTCTTGTACTTGTTGTGCTTTATCAGCGCTTTGCGCTTTAGCGTATTCGATTGAAGCATCGATAAGTGGCGCATACTCTTCGATTTGAGCCGCTTTAAGAATCAGAGAAGGGTTAGTTGTTGCATCTTCTGGCTGGTACTTTTTGATTGCATCGATTTCACCAGTGTCTGCTACTACTGTCGTTAGTTTACGAAGTTGCTCTAATTTGTTGCTCATTTTGATCATCCTATCTATCGCATTACATCTCGTGAGAAGAGAGATGTGGGCATTTGCAAGCTAACTAATGAAGTTCTCAGTGGAGTTTCCAGTGAGCCAAACTTACATTAATTTAAATTTTTCTTCGAACGAACATTTGTACAGAACATTTGATCGCTCGATGAGTAAATGATGTAGCCATATTTATCCGATCTAGCACCAAAGTCAACGACAAATAGTGCGGTATGGTGACTTCAGTCAAATATATTTCGCTCTAGTAATCATGGGCGATACAAGCAAACGTTTAATACGCTGAGCAAGGTGAATTAATCAACAATAAAACCATGGCTATCACCTTGAACAAATGTTCCTTGTTGTTACATATGTTCAAGGTGTAAACTTGTGTATCACTTGCTTGGTCATCGAACATTTGTTCTCTAAGCAGGTAAAATAATTGTTAAATATAGGTTGAGTGGTATATGAGTAAGAATATCCAAGATGCTTCCGAAGAAAACACTGATCTGCTGACTGAAGTCGCGGTTGCTTATTATCAGGACGGTGCCACCCAAGAAGAGATCTCGAAAAAGTTCTCTATCTCTCGTGCAAAGGTTGGTCGTATGCTCAAGCAAGCCCGTGATGAAGGCATTGTTGAGATAACTGTTAAATACCACCCTGTGTTCAGCGCCAAGATCGAGCAACGCTTGATTGAACGCTTTGGTGTTAAGCGTGCTCTTGTTGCTCTGGATCAACCGAATGAAGAGCAGCAACGTCTTCAAGTTGCCGGTTTAGTGTCGAACTATCTAACCAGCACATTAAAAAACGGCATGGTCGTAACAGTCGGGCAAGGTCGTAACGTGTCTTCTGTTGCTCACCACACAGGTGTCATTACCCCTCGTGATTGTAAGTTCGTGTGTGGTATCGGAGGCATTCACCCAAGAGGCGGTATGTTCAATGCCGACCACATTTGTCGTCAGCTGGCGAAAAAGTACGGTGGTTCGTCTGAGACTTTGTATGCCCCGGCTTATGCCGAGAATAAAGCTCAAAAAACTGCTTTTATGGAAAACAGCACAGTTAAGCAAACACTCGATCTCGCTCGAAAGGCAGATGTAGCATTAGTGGGTATCGGTGACATGAGCGAAAACAGCTACATGGTTGACCTAGGTTGGTTTACCGCGGGTGAGGTAGTTCAATCGCGTCTACTACAAGGTGTGGTAGGTGACTTCGCAGGTTATGACTTCTTCGACGTACACGGTAAAGCAGCAAACACCGTTATGAGTGACCGAGTGATCGGTTTGGGTTTAGAAGAGTTTCGCCCAATCGCAGAGGTGATTGCCATTGCCGCGGAAAACAGTAAACCGCTCGCGTTGTTAGGTGCATTAAGAACCGGCGTGGTTGATGTTATAGCAACTAGCGTAAGTAATGCATTAACCGTGCTGAACTTAGATGAGCAGATGACATTAATTGATAAATAAACTACTTATTGTTGTCTTCCTTTTTAATACGCTTTTATTCTAATTAAAAATGGGTGGGTTATTCAGCCTTCCCACTTAATTACATTATTTATACTGTCATAAATTAAGTTTATATAAGAACAGGTATAATTATTATTTATAGGTTTAGTTAGAAACTTAATTGGTTTACATAAATCCCCATTGATAAAGTCGCGTTGCATTTAACGCATCAACTATCTCTTATGAGAAAGAATTATTAATGGGATTATCCTAATGAGGACAAAACTAATTTGTACTTTCATAGCAGCGTTATTGGCTGTTAGTACGGTACAAGCAACCACTTTACCTGCACCGATTTGGCATACGATAACTTTTGTTGACGGTAGTTCTAAAGAACTAAGGTTAATGGGCTCTCAGCATATGTTTTGGTATCAAGACCAAACAGGTAGCCTCTATATCCAAGACTCTGACAGCCAATGGTATTTTGCTAGATATGAAAGAAATGAAGAAGAGCAAGGCAGAATAGTTTCCACAGGAGTTCTAGCTTCGAGTGAGGCAGATGTACCTTCTGAATCCAATGTTAGGCATATAAAAATAGACCCAACATATTTCGATGAACTAATTGAATCACCCGCGGCTAATAACAAGAGGTTTAATTATATAGGAAACCAAAGTTCGCGTGAAAGCCGAGCTTTAAATAATAGAATTATAGAGCAGCCGTTATTAGTGGTACAGGTTAGCTTTTCAAACGAAAAAGTGGACCATGACTTTCAGTCGACGATATTTGGAACCGATCAACAGAGCGTTCAAGATTATTTTCTAAAAAATAGCTACGGTAACTATAAAGTTGTTCCAGCGAAAGAGAGTGAAGGAACAAAGAATGACGGTGTAATTAATGTCACTCTAGATATTGAACATCCAAACTGCCACTCCAAATCAGAGCGTAATTGCCAAACTAAGCTCAATAATGTGTTTGAAAAAGCATATGAAGCCCTAGATGTGGATTTCAATCTTGCTCAATACGACTTGAACAATGACGACAGCATCTCGCCTCAAGAACTCTCCGTTATGTTCGTCTTTGCGGGTAATGATAAATCTAGCGGTACCCGAAAGACCCCAACGATTTGGCCTCATAAGTACGCTCACAGCACCGTCGAGATTGATGGAAAGCGAATCAGCGCGTATTGCTTGTTTGCTGATTATCAAGACGACCATCAGTCAACCATGGGAGTAATAGCGCACGAACTTGGGCATTTAATGTTGGGTTTACCGGATCTTTACTCTTATAAACATGACGGCTCAATTGGACATTGGGGTTTGATGGGAGGCGGAAGCTGGGCAAGAAAGCCTAGCGACGAGTACGCAGGTCAGACTCCAGTAAACATGCTGGCATGGAGTAAAGAGGCGTCAGGTTTTCTTAAGCCAACCGTTCTTTCAGAGAATGGCCAGGTACAAATTGACACGAATAAGGGGGAAAGTGTGATCCACCTTGACCCATACTTAAAGCAGTTTGGGCCTCGAGCTTATATTGAGAACCGACGCAAAACCGACTACGACCAAGCACTTAGTGGCGAAGGCTTGCTCATTACGGCGGTAAATATAGATAACCAGTTCAATAGTGATGGCCCGATGCAGGTTCAGGTATTTCAGGCTGATGGCGATGGGCTACTTGAGAGTGGGTTTTCATCCGGTGACTCGGGCGATGTTTTTCCCGGCAGAGAGGCAGTGACGAATATCTCTGATGATTCTGAACCATCTTTGACTGACATTACCGCAGGAAGAAGTACCGATGTAACCATCTCAAATATTAGTAGTGATGCTGATAAGGCAACATTTTCGCTAGCTATCCCTAACGCGGCCACTAAGTCGTCTTGGGTCACGTCATTTGGCCGAACTTATCCCCGTTATAGTACGAATACAAACGTGCTTGGCTTCGCCATTGATGTTGTTGAGGGGCGTGAGGATATTGCAGGGCTGCACTTCTACGCTAAGGCGACGAGTGTTGCTATGCCGATGTTTTATCGACTGATTGAGTATCCGTTTCAATCAAGATTTGGTAATGCTGTGATTGATGAAGCAGCTGGCCGTCTATTGCATCGAGGTGTTGCGCAGCGAGGTGGAGGGCAGATTATTTTTGATGAGCCTGTAAAGCTTGGACTTGGATCCAAGTTATTGGTTTTAGAGATTGAAAACGGCACACCTGAATATTCAACACAGTTTTTAGATGCTTATTTGGGTGATGGACAGAGGAAAGCACAATTCACAGGGGCAATGTCCGATTATAAAACTCGAGGCTTGAGTCGTGGCTTCGGCCAAAACTTCCCTTTTGCGGTACTTTTTGAACAACCAGCGCAAGCTAAGCCTACTGCGGTAGATGACTCTGTCGTTACGGAAGAAGATAGTCCGTTTATGCTCAATTTATTGGCCAATGATCTTAACTTGCCGAGATCTCACCCATATTCAATTGAGATAGGTCGTAAGCCAGCTAAAGGTGTTATCAGAGGTGATACATATTTTCCCTCTATCAACCAGTTTGGACGAGATAGTTTTACCTATAGACTTGTTGATGGTGCTGGGTACAAAAGTGAGTATGCGACTGTTTACGTTGAAATCAAACCGGTGAACGATGCTCCGCAATTTAAGCTCAATAAGATTAAAGTCGGTGCTGTAGCGGGTCAGAAAGTGATATTCGAAGTAACGACGATCACGGATGTCGATTCAGCTGAGCATCAGGTTACTTGGACTCAGACCGAAGGCGCAAGATTGGCATTAAGTGGCACACAATTGAAAGCATTGACTATACGTGTACCCAACGATGCGTTGGAAGGCGAAAAGTATCGATTGAGCGTCAAGGTGCAGGATCCCGTAGGGGGCTACACCGAACAATCGGTCACTGTTGATGTGCATAAAAAGAAAGTATCGTTGTTGGAAACGAAATCTCTACAAGTCAAATATGGCGATGAAGTCCAATTGTTTCCAAATATTAATGGTGAAGTGAAAGCGTTAAATATTCTTGAAGCCCCACGTAATGGACTAGCTAATATAATCGGTGCTCAGATTGTTTATAATGCGCCAGCAGAGCGCAGGCAGGCTTTATATGACAATATTAAATATAAGGTCTTATTGACGAGTGGTGATGAGTGGGTTGGTTCTTTTGATATAGAAGTTTTGCCTAATGTTTCAAACGAATCAGGGGTGACATTGAGTCAAGGTGAATCGTCAGGAGGAAGCTCATCATTTCTTATTCTTTTTATACTTTGCTTAATCTCCAGGTTACGAGTGAAGTGTTGAAATAAAACCATAATATAATTATGCATATACGGAAAGGGCTACGATTGTTAGCCCTTTTTGTGTCCTGCATAACCTCATTTCAGAATGAAATCAGCGTATTTTGTCGCATTTTTTGGAATTAAGTAATATTTATAGGTGTTTAGTTTCATTTGATGGCAATCTAGATCACAAATTTGAACAATCGTGTTTTTGAGTGACTTTTGACCTTAAGTCTTATAAATGTCGATTTTTTACATAAATTTCAAAGCTTTTGTAGTGCTTTAAGGTGTTGGACGCATACGTTTTGGTTATAATTGTGTTGATTGTCATTTGTCTGGAGGGGGTGTTCTGTAAGGGGCCTGGTAGATAAGTGGCAGATGAAATATGTTGTTTGTAAAAGCACATAAGGACTTGTGAATCAGTTGTTGTTGCAAAAAATATCTGTATTTATTGAGATGCATATAAACATTATTTATGGCTTTATAAATAATGTTTTTTTGTATCTCAATGACACTATTGTTACTTTTACGCTGATTTTTAATAAGAATAATTAATAAAAGAACGCAACATCGGGGTAGTTTGCACCATGAAAAACGTCAACAGGTCTATCGACGTAAAATATTTAAGAACATTTTCACACGTTGCTAAGCACAAAAGTTTTACAGCTGCCGCTGAGTCTTTGTTTATGACACAGCCTGCGGTATCTCAGCACATAAAAAAAATCGAGAGTACAATAGGGGCAAGTATTTTTGATCGAAAAGAAGGATTTTTACTGACTAAGCATGGGAAGGTATTATTGGATTACGCTGATCAAACCATGTCCATGTATGAAAGGTTATTTGAAGACCTAGAAAAAGTTGAGCTAAGAGATCAATTTAACATAGCGATCGCCGAGTCATTTTGTTTCGATATGGTCAATCGAGTCATTAATGAGTTTCGAATGCTGAACAATATCGACTTATCCATAAACAGTTTTACTAAGTCCTCTTCGTTGGATCTGTCGCGTTATGACTTAATATTTACTATGGATAGAATTTCACAGGGGAATGGAAAATCTTATCAATTAAAAACGGTAAATTATGTCATCGCGCATTCTTGTTCCCTTGACCCTTATGAGTGCTATCCACAGAGAGTTGTTTTTTGCAGCTCTTTGTCTAAGTCATATGTTCAAGAATTATTAAACGACTATAATATTGATTCATCTCACGTAACAAGTTGGGTTAAAACAAGTTCATGTCAATTGTTAAAAAATGAACTCGAGACGAACGGGACGGTTCTGATTTTTCCTGAGTGGTCATTATGTCACGAAAAATGTAAGACAATCCCATTGCGTCAGAAAGTTAATATGTATGTTTGGTGTAGTGATGAAATTTCGCAAGAACTAGAAACGTTAGGGATAAAAGATAAGATACAGCAGTTATTTCAGATTAGTGATATTGCGGAATCAGGACTAGAACATAATATTATGTGATCAATTTGATAGTGTTGAAATTGTGCTGAAAATAAAACAACTTAAAGTAATGGGTATCCCATAAGGGATACCTTTTTTGTAGCTATTGAAACGCTTTATCTTACCGATTATATACATTATTAAAACTAACCCCCCTCCCATAAAACCTATAGAAATCAAGGTTGCAATGACTAAATCAGGTTGAATCCCAACGACCAATGCTGTCAGTAACTTAACATCGCCAGCACCGATTACCTTGAGGTACCAAAGTAAAACTCCAACAACGAAACACACAATAGAGATCGGCAGGGATGAAGCCAAATAACCGTTTGATAAGGCTACAACCAGGTTAACTACCAATGCAATTTTATTTAAGTTGTTTGGTATTTTCCTGTGTTTCCAATCAAAAATGCATACACAAGAAAATATTGAGAGATTTAGAGCGATTAAAAATGAGTAATTGATTATTTCTATATTCATAAATAAAGGGTATCTATGATTATGTCTCATATCAATAAAATTGTAATTAAAAATAATTATGAAGTCATAAAAATAGTTTATCTATTTCTTAAATAAGATTCTGTTATGCGATCATAATAACTATTAATTGGATGTATATTTTTCAATCCGGTAACTTTCATTTCGCAATTTCAATAAGACCAATGGTCGATATACTTTTTAGAGGATTACTATGTACTACAAAACTTTAGCAAAACTAGCTGAACTAAAAATGAAGTTCGAAGATGATATTCGCGGTGTTACTGCGGTGGAATATGCAATTATTGCTGTTGTAATGTCAGCTTTAGTACTTGCTGCATTTCAAACTGATGCGCTTAAAAATGCAATTACTGGTGCCTTGACCAAGGTTACAACCAACTTGACTACTGCGACTACAGGCAAATAAACGGCCACTAAGAATAATATATTAAGGGGCTTTGGCCCCTATTTTAGGCTTAATATGAACAGAATTATCATTCTCCTTCTTATCGCTTTCTCTATTTTTTCAACATTGATATATATCAACAGCAACTATATTTCATCGGACGAAGAGCCACAACAAGTCCAGAAAAAAGAAGAACCCAAAGTGAGTATTTTAGTCGCTCAAAAAGAGATCAAACGCTCTCAACCCTTGACTCCCAATTTTTACGAGAAGAAGTTTGTCCATATATCGGACTTAGACGGCTATTACTATACCTTAGAAAAAGACATCGTTGTTCAACCTGGGGCTCTTTTTAAAGAAGACATCAGGGAAGGTACTTATTTAACACAAGAGATGATTTCAAACCCGGGCGACCGAGATTATATGTATCTGTCGCTTAATGATGGTGAATTACCTTATTTTTATGAAGTAACGGGCATTGGGGTTGTACAAACATCGACCCTCACTCCTGGCGATAAAGTGAGCTTTGTTTCTACTACATCTTCAAAATCAAACCTCGTAGAGAGTGGATATGGAGACATCGGTGATTTGGTCAGTCGAGTCATTATTAGTGGAGCGCGAGTATTACAGGTGATTAAAGGTAGCGAAGATACCGACTCACAAGATGCTGAAGATAAAAAATACAGCTTAGTTATTGCTCTAAATATGCGCAGTGTATTGAAACTCGAAATGGCTCAAAAAATTGGGGATGTAAATATCATTCCTTCAGAAATTGAAAACCGTTATTTATCTATTCGCAGTAGTGACTTATTAGAAACACAGTTTGGTGTCAGAGAACTACGTGGTAAGGACTAACATGAATTTAAACAAACAACATATAGCCTTGCTATTGTCTGCAATTCTCTCTTGCCCATTGCTCGCATCTGAATTGATGAACTTAGATCAAGGTGCGGCGAAGACCATTAATTTAAAGAGACAGATATCGACAGTATTTGTAGCGAACCAAGAGATCGCTGACTATAAAATTATTGATGAAAACAAGGTTGTCGTTTATGGCGTTGGCCAAGGCACTACCTCAGTGATTGTTTATGATCGTGGAGGAAACGAAATTTACAATGCTGAATTGGTGGTGAATCAAAGCTTAAGGCTACTAAAGCAGACGCTAATCGCGCGATTCCCTGATGAAAACGTAGTGGTTTCCAATGTCGGTGATCAAGTTGTACTCGATGGCATTGTTGGCAGCGAAGAGATTAAACAGAAGATTAATCGCCTTGTTGGTGAAATGCTTAATAAAGAACGTCGTCGTGCCGCTTACGAACTCAAAGATGGAGACGGCGAAGCGCTAGACGAACTCGAGTACACCGCACAATATAACTACGACCAAGTGATTAATAACTTGAAAGTGCTTACTACCGAGCAGATCAACGTAAAACTAACGGTTGCGGAAGTCTCGAGTTCATTTTTAACAGAATTGGGTGTGACTTATAGTGACAGCGGTGAGCCAGGTACTTTTGTTAATAAGCTGCTCGACTTTACTGCTCAAGATATTGTTGCTGTTATTTCTGCGAGCGGTGATGACAAGATTGGGCGCGTACTGGCAGAGCCAAATCTATCCGTTATTTCTGGCGAACAGGCTAGCTTCTTAGCGGGTGGTGAAATCCCAATCGCGGTGCGAGACGAAGACGGCATTACCATCTCCTATAAAGAGTATGGTGTTAAATTGGCGATGGTGGCGAAGGTCACGGATACAGAGAACATCCGCTTAACCTTGATACCTGAAGTGAGTTCAATTGATGAATCAAACAAGACCACTACAGGGCTTATTTCCGTGCCTTCGTTACGCACCAGAAGAGCCCAAACCACGGTCCATTTGAAAGATGGACAAAGCTTTGTACTCGCTGGATTACTGACATCAGAAGAGCGCGAATCGTTAACCAAGATTCCAATTTTGGGGGACATCCCAATCTTGGGTGCACTGTTTAGTCACACCTCTACTAACCGCTCTAAAACTGAACTCATTATCGTCGCTACAGTTAATTTAGTCGATCCAGTTGAGCAAGAGCAGGTCAAGCTGCCGAGCTTTAGGCGTACCAGCGACCTTGAACGACTCCTGAGAATCGACCTTTCTGAACTTGATGAGCCAGAGCTAGAAAACACAATTAACCAAGGAGGGTTCAACTGATGAAATGGATCGCTATTACTCTACTAGCACTGCTTGCCTCAGCTTGTACACATGTTGATAGCACGAACACCAGTATTATTGAGCAGCTAGAAGAACGCTTCGAGTTTGATACGACGAGCAGCGAAGATTCAATGTCACGCTCTGTGGCTTTTATTCGAGAGCTTAATGCAAGAGAGCCTAAGTCAACGTTCTACGTCAAATACAAACCAGATGCGAGTGAGTTCGTGGCTAAGTTACGAGACAGGTTTAAATCGGAGTCGATTGCCAAAGACAGATACAAAGTCGAACTTGCCGCTGACGATCAGCAGAAAAATATCCTGATCATAGGGCGATACGTCCGCATTAAAAGCAGTGACTGTGGCGTGATGGTGTTTTCGAAACGTGAAGACTACCAATTTGGCTGTAGTGTTGAGCACAACCGCAACATTAGTTTGGTTAACCCAATCAAAAAGGCGAAGTAGCGATGGACTTAGATATTTTATTTCGTAACTCGTCGTCGAAAATGAAATCGTCGGTTCAAGCGACAGACTTGGTTGTTTCTGACGACAGCACGTTAACTGAATCGATCCAAGATCTTTACGCAATCGAAGGCTTTCCCAAACCTCTTGAAGTGACTGATATTGATTTGGACGGCGCTTGGAATCAGTCAAACATCAAGTTGAACCATGTTGTATTGGACCTTCGCAGTGCACCAAACGTAATAGAGCAAGTCTCAGAGATTTCGGTTCGACTGGATGTGAACATCTCTTTACTCGTTCTATGTGATGTTGACTCGATAAAGCTGCGTAACCAAGTGCACGCTTTAGGTGCGACATATGTGCTGTGGGATTCTGAACTTGATGCGTTACTTGCGGCAATTAAGTCGACGCAAGAGGGGGAAAGCACCGTTAAAAAAACGCGTGTTGCTAAGCGTATTTTAGTACTCGGAACAAAGGGTGGAATTGGTGTTTCGTGTGTTAGTTCAGTCTTGGCTCACTCTTTGGCTGAACAAGCGAATTTAAAAACGCTTTTGGTCGATCATGACTCAGGGGCTTTGAATAGCGACATTTATATTGGTGTGAAAGGATTAAAAGCCAAACACAACAGTATCGATTTGAATCAAATTGATATCGACAGTGCCATCGCCAAGACCTACGTACATCCGGTGAAAGACAAGCTTGATTATTTGGTGTTAGAGAAGAACGTCGCTTGCCTCTCTGATCACGCGTCAACGCTTTACAACCTTTCTAATCAACTGATTGATCAATATAACTTTATTATCGATTCAGCGCCGCTGTCTTGTTACGAAGAGATGCACGATCAGGAATTGTCAGATAAGTACCATCGCATCTTTATTGTTTGTGAACCGTCGGTGTCTTCATTGCGCTCCTATAACTCTTTGAAGAAAAAGATAGGTAAATCTGAACACCAAATCATTTTCAATTTAAATAGGCCAGCAAAGGACTTTATGGTGACGCTTGCTAGCGCTAAAGAGCGGATCAAAGCCAAAGACAGCATTGACTTCATGTATGAACCGTCGCTTGAGAAGATGGTGGTCCAGCAAGGTATCAATGAGTTGCTTAAATCCAAGTCCTCGTCCGCTGTGCTGAGTATGGTCGCGACATTGACGGGTAAGAAAATTAAACCTAAATCACGCTTTAGTTTGTTTAGAAAATGAATCAATTAAAAGAAATCTACATTCAACTTCGCGATGAAATTTTCGATGCGTTGGATGCGGCGACACTCGTCGAAATCAGTAATCAAGAGCTCGAAGACCAGCTTAAAGACTCTGTGAATATCTTGATCGATAAGAAGCAGTTGCAAGTCAGCTCCTTGAAACGGGTTGATTTGGTTAAGGCACTGCTTGATGAACTGAAAGGCTTGGGACCACTGCAAGCCTTAGTCGATAACGATGATATCTCGGATATTATGATCAACGGGCCTTCGGATATTTTCATTGAAATCAATGGCAAGGTAGAACAGTCGCCGATTCAATTTGTTAACGAAAAGCAGTTAAACACTATAGCTAAGCGGATCGCCTCTAACGTAGGGCGTCGTATTGATGAATCTAAGCCACTTTGTGACGCACGTTTAATGGATGGTAGCCGTGTCAACATCGTAATACCTCCGCTGGCGATTGATGGTACTTCCATTTCTATTCGTAAGTTCAAAGAGCAGAAAATTAAGCTCGAGAATCTTGCAGAGTTTGGTGCTATGTCTGTTGAGATGGCAAAGCTATTGTCGATTGCTAGCCACTGTAAATGCAACATATTGATCTCTGGTGGTACAGGTTCAGGTAAAACAACGCTACTCAATGCGTTATCTGGTTTCATCGGTGAAGGCGAACGTATCGTTACCATAGAAGATGCTGCCGAATTGCAGCTTCAAAAACCGCATATCGTTAGGCTTGAAACTCGACAAGCCAGTGTTGAAGGTACGGGAGAAATTACTGCGCGCGATCTCGTGATCAACGCTCTTCGTATGCGCCCAGACAGAATCATTGTGGGTGAGTGTCGTGGCGGAGAAGCGTTCGAGATGCTTCAAGCAATGAATACTGGCCATGATGGGTCTATGTCGACATTGCACGCCAATACGCCACGCGACGCGATTGCTCGTACTGAAAGCATGGTGATGATGGCAACCGCGAGCCTGCCGATATCTGCAATACGCAGAACCATCGTGAGTGCAGTAGACCTGATTGTTCAGGTAAAGCGTCTTCATGATGGCAGCCGTAAGGTGATGTATATTTCGGAAATTATCGGCATGGAAGGGGATAGCGTAGTGATGGAAGATATTTTTCGTTACGAGGCGAGCTCCGATTTTAAAGATGGGAAAATGGTCGGTGAGTTTAGAACGCCTGGCTTATCTACCCGCTCTGTCATTTATGAACGTGCTAAGTTTTTCGGGCTAGAGCAAGCGGTCAGGGAGATCTTCTCATGACATTCATTCTGATTGCGTCATGGAGCGCGTTGCTGATCTACTTTCTTATTCATCGCTCTCGTCAAAACAAAAAGTTGAGTAGCTTGATCGAGATGGAGGCTGAATTCGAAGGGGTAAAGGGCGTTCGATCTGTTATTGATTCTCAGCAGTTTGAAGAGAGCTACAAAGCCAGATTCCGGAAAAGCTACAAGAAGATAGTCAAGGTATTTCAGCCTAATATGTCGCTGAAGCTTATTCTGTTTGTCTGTGTTTCTGCGTCAGCGGTGTATGCCATCAATGAGTTCTTCTTAAGACAGGATTACCTTGTTTGCCTGATGATCGCTGAGCCCGTTTTGTTCTTCGTTTTTTATAACAAGCTCAAGCAGAGACAGATGGACCGGTTTAAAACCAACTTTCCTGATGCCTTAAACATTTTGAGTGGGGCGATATCTTCTGGGCAAAGTATTATCCATGCATTTGAATATGTTGGTAAGCAGCTTGATAACGAGGTAGGGAAAGAGTTTAAGTTTATGGCCGAACGCTTACTGATAGGCGAGGACCCTGATGACGTACTGGAACGAAGCAGCAATACATTCCCTTATTTAGAATATTTTTTCTTCGCTTCAACAATCCGTATCAACCTAGCACGAGGTGGTCAGCTAAAAGATGTGATCAACAAAATTAACCGACTCATGTTTGATTCGAGGGCGGTAGAGAAGAAAAAGAATGCGTTGACCTCTGAAGCGCGCGCATCGGCAAAAATTATTGCCTGCTTACCGGTAATATTCCTGATCATTTTAAAGTTCACTAGCCCAGAGAACTACAGCTTCGTTATGTTCGAAGAAGCTGGTCAGCCGATTTTTTATTACGTTCTAGTAAGTGAGTTGCTCGGGTTCTTTTGCATTTGGCTGATATTGCGAGGTGTTAACTAATGGACATGAAAACCCTGGGCATTTGGGGGGCGATATTTATAGTTTCAATGGTGCTTGCCACGTACTGCTTGCGATTTTGGGACAACACCAGAGCAAATATTGAAACCCGAAAGATCATTGGTTCGACACGCGAAGAGAAGAAACGAACCGACTTATTTAAATCGATATTATCTCGAATCAGTTTTAATAAAGATGAAACTAAACGCAAGTTAGTGGCCGCGGGTTTTTATAGTGACTTTCTCGCTGATGCTTATTACCTACTTAAAATTGTTCCTTTTAGTATCTGCTTGATTCTTATTGGCTTTGATTTTTATAGCGGAGAAACCGAAGTACTGTTTTCTTTGTTGTATTTATTGGGCGCGTTATTAGCGTTTGTTATTGCGCCCGATACTTATGTGTCTGCTCGGGGTAAAGCCAATATCAAACACATTAGTTCGAGATTACCTTTTTTACTCGACCTGATGAATGTGTGTGTTCATACCGGGATGACTATCGAATCGAGCCTGGAATACTTAGCTAAGGAACTTCATTCGGTCGATAGCAACCTTGCGCACGTCGTTCGAGTTACGGTGGAACGCTCACGTCTTGTTGGCTTGGAAAAGGCGCTAGAGGAGTTTTACGACCTTGTACCAACCAGTGAATCGCAAAGCTTTGTGATGACCATGGTGCAGAGCTTGCAGTTTGGTTCATCTGTAGGCCCTGTATTGGCAACGCTAGCGACCGATATTAGAGAATTGAACATGATGGATCTGGAAGAAAGAATTGGGAAGATGGGGGCAAAAATGTCCATCCCTCTGATCGCTTTTATCATGGTTCCTATTGTTGTTCTCATTGCTGCCCCAGGTATTTTAAGGATGTTGATGTGATTAAAAAGTATTTATTTATCACTGTGCTCTTCGCTTTACTCTCTGGTTGTACAACCGTGAATAATCAACTTGAGACCAAAGAACAACTACTCATAGGGGCCGGCGATTCGCAGAAACTTATCGAGTTCTACAAAGCAAACATACAGTCTGACCCTATATATAAAGTAAAACTCGTTAACCTGTATTTAGACCTAAAGGATATCAAGTCGGCGGAGCTATATCGCAATACCTATAGCGAGAGCAACCTTGATGACCCGGAATACATACTAACTAATGCTCGTATTTACTATCAGAAAAAGAACTTTGAACGCGCGCTAGAAGAGCTAAATAAATACCGCGACGAAGGTGGTACCGAATATGAGTATCAACTTTTAACCGGAAAAATTCTGGCTCAGCAGAAGCAGTTTGTCCAAGCCATCGAACACTTTGAAGAGAGTCGTAAACAAGGTGCATCTGATAGAGAGGCCGGTAATAACATTGCCGTGGTGAAAATAATGCAGGCTGATTATTTAGGTGCGACGGACATTTTATATGACTTATATCTTTCGAATCCGAATGATCAAAGAGTGAGTTCTAACTTGATTCTTTCTTCAGTTAAATCTCAAAGGCCAGATATCGCACTCGAGGTTTTGAAACATTCAAATAGTGATGAACAAGCGCGTAAGCAACTCAAGGCGCTAATGAGGTCAATATCTAAAAGCGGAGGGAACAAGACCGTGACACAGTCAACAATAGAGATGGAACAACAGCTTATTGGCTCTCAAGCTAATTCAGGTGGCTTTGTTGCCCCAACATCACGTGTGAGCAAGCTTGATGCTACCAAAGACTTTCAAGCGTCTAAACACAGTGTGGACGGTTCGGTACTTGATCCTAGAAAACTTAAACCAAACGCAAAGCCTATTTATCGCGTACAAGTTTTGGCAACGTACACTGCGATTCCTTCAGACTTTTTGAATTATTTGAAAACAAACTATGGCTCCGTCTATTCCTATACACATGGGCTGTGGAAGCGTTACTGCATAGGTGATTTCAATGACCTGGATGAAGCCAAGGCGTTTCTCAATAGCATTGATATCAAAGGAGCATTTGTTGTTGATTACACCAAGAAAAGGTATGTCCGTTTATGAGATCGTTTAAACGAAAGCAAAAGGGTGCATTGACGGTTGAAGTCGCTATGGGTATTCCGATTTTCCTCGCGATTGTCTTCGGATGGGTTGAGATCTGCATTTTGACGTTTTCTATGAGTATGACTGACCATGCATTAACGACGGCAGTGATGCGAACCAAAAAAGCGGGTGACTCGAGTAGTAGTCAATCCATTAACTACGGGCAAATGATCAAAGATGAGTTGAACAAAGCCGGTGGAGCATTATGGAGTAACGTCGTTAAAGAGGGTAGCGTCATCATTCATGTGAACTATTTCCGAGACTACGAAGGTTTTCTGAAATGCACTGACACCTATGCCTCTGCAGACAAGTGCCCGGATAAGAAAGATGAACCAGAAGACATGGCACTTGCAGTTTACGCTTTGGAATACACTTACGATCCCATTGTGTCTATTTGGTTCCCTGATATGCCGATAAAGCGTGAAGTTATTACGATCCAAGAGTATGAAAGGTGCTCTTTCAAAATTGGTCAGGGGGCAGGCTGTGCAAGTTAAACAAAAAGGATCGTTTGCGGTTGAACTGGCGATGGTGCTTGTCTTTGCTTCTGGCATTTTCTTAGTTGTAGTGAACCACATGCTAGCGATTAACAAGAAAGGCCAATTGGACAGAGCCACATATTCAATGACCACGATTTTCGCAGAGCGGAAGCAGTTATTTAACGCCAACATGGACATTTGCGCAGGTGATTGCAGGAAAACAGAACACAACGCCTTTGCAATTGCGTCGGCTTCGATGAAGCGGATGATTCCGAACTTTGACAAAACCAAATTCGGAATGCGCATTGATGAGATAAGGCTCGAAGAGACTGCTGTTTCTGGAAGTAAAGTGAACTACCGAAGGGTTCAAAAGACACTAAGCAAAGGAAACATACAGGGTTGTGATTTTCCTGATATGAGCGATATCACCAAAGAAAAAGCGATTGAAATGCTTCCCGTCACTTCCAGAGGGCGCAGATTACCCATGTATCAGGTTTCATTGTGCTATGAGATCCCAACAAACCTGATTGGTATCGCGAACGGTGAGGTCTTCCGTCTTGTGAGCTCTTCTTATTCATTTGCGAGGGTTTAAGGTGCGTTCAATAAAAAGAAATAAGGGAGTAGCGGGTATTCTGTTCGTCGGCCTGTTACCAATGATGGTTATTTTTATGGCGTTTTCGATGCAGATGTCGCAACAGATGCTTGCGCATACCAGGTTACTGGAAGCGGCAGAGGTAGCGAGCCTTGCTCTTATCGCAAGCCCTAGAGAGGATGAAGAGAACAACGTTAAGTATGCACGCTACTTAGTTGATCGTTATGTTGTCGATAATACAGATGATGTCGATGTAGCGGTGTATACCAGTAAATGTGAGTACAAAGATGGTTGTGTACAAGCAAGTGGTGAGCTTGCACCGTTCAGCGACTTTGTGGTGAGTGCGACGGCCAAATACACGTCTTGGATTGCATACGAAGACGTAAATTTAAAGCCTGAATTTTCAGTCAGTGGCCGAGCTGTGACGCGCAAATATCTTCCTCAGCCAGTAGACGTCTACTTTATTGGTGACTTTAGTGGATCTATGGGCAACTCGTGGAAGAACGGCAAAATGAAGTTAGATGTCGTGAAAGAAACCATTAAGCGAGTCGTTGATGACATTGAAGAGTTTAATACCGAAGAAAAAAGCAGAGTCGCCTTGCTTGGGTACAACCCTCTTCATGTGAAACAAGACGATGAGATAGTGAGGCTTAACGCTTATGGCTATCGGAGCACCTGGAGAAAGAAATACGCTTATGACTACGCTCGAAACTCTCCCGGGACAACAGTGAGACGAATGTTTGATAAACCAATCTTGTATGACGAGATCATCGAACCATCGTATGGAATGAGTCGATATGAAGTAGAGCGACTTTATAAGCGAAACAATGATTTTGATGATTACTACAAGTTTTACGATATTCCACTGACTGAGGATTATGACAATTTTCGAGCTCAGTTAATGAGCACTCAGTTGAAAGCTGGTGGAGGCACCTCTTCTTGGAATGGAATCATTGCTGCGGCACAAGAAGCCAATAAAGCGACCAACCTTAACCCTGAACAGGTGTTCATTGTGTTATCCGATGGTAGTGACAGCGACGAGACCTATTTACAGAAGTTAGTGGATCAGGGGTTATGTAAAAAGCTGCGCTCAACCATTTCAGCGAAACGGAATCGTTTCCAAAGCAATGCACCAACTGAAGCTGAGAAAACAAAAGTAACAATGGGTGTTATTGGTATTAACTACCGCGTCCAAGCAAGTGATGGTTTTGGAGACTGCTTCGGCAAGAAAAACATTTATCACGCCAAAGATGGTGAAGATGTGTACAAGTATATTTTGAATTTGATTAATGAAGAAACAGGAAAACTTAAGGATTAACATGAGATACCTAGTGATGATTTCTATGATGTTGCTCTCTCCAATGGGCTATGCGAATTGCTTGGGCAATGTCGATGAGTACATAACATCGACCACGTTAGTCTCTTCTCATGTTGTGACAACTCAAGTAACGGGTAAATTGTTAGAGCGTGATGAAAGACCGAAGAATGAGCTGCTCAATAAAGAGATCGAGGTGATCCAAGTCGCGGCTCAAG
This sequence comes from Vibrio sp. 99K-1, assembly GCF_013114585.1. Classification (NCBI taxonomy): domain Bacteria; kingdom Pseudomonadati; phylum Pseudomonadota; class Gammaproteobacteria; order Vibrionales; family Vibrionaceae; genus Vibrio; species Vibrio sp. 99K-1. The sequence continues at coordinate 130,517 of NZ_VTXF01000013.1, read as the reverse complement.
ACGATGTGTGTTTCTATGATAAAGCGACACAATCTCTAGTACTTAATTATCCAATCAACGTGTATCAGTTGGATGAAAGTCATAAACAAGTACTAGAACAATACCTAAGTTTAGTCGGCGATAAGTCAAAGATTTTTATTGAAGGGCACGCTGACAGTCTTGGTAGTGAAAGCTACAACAAAGCCCTTTCGTCACGTCGTGCGGGGCAGGTCGCTAGCTACTTAAAGGAAGATCTTCGCCAAGGAACTCGCATCGTTGAATATGCGTATGGCGAAAGCGCACCCATTTGTAAGGTTGCGGACAACAAGGCAACAGGTTGCAATCGACGAGTTGTGATAACAGTTAAGTCGTAATGGGTTTTGTTTTCATTGTCTGTGTTTTTATTCTCTGGGCTGCGGTCTTGAGTGGTGTATAACGATACTCGACTCTACCCAAAGGGAGCCAATATAGGCTCCCTTTTTAGTCTTATTATATCTGTGAATTACTACACCGCTAAGCTACTAAACCATAGGCTCTGCTTGCTCTTGAATTGACTCTGAGGGAGCAAGATATTGGCACAACTCTTCGTATGGGATAGGGCGTGAGAAGTAGTAGCCTTGCATCAAATCACAACCGCAGTCTTTAAGGATCGCGAAGTGTTCGCTCGATTCTACACCTTCTGCTAATACCACCATTCCGAAGTTCTTACCGATAGCAATAATGTTCTGCACCATAGTCAATGATTGCTGGTCTATCGCAATATTCTCTATGAAGCTTTTATCGATTTTAAGCTCGTCGATAGGCAGTGCTTTCAACATACTCAATGATGAATAGCCGGTACCAAAATCATCCAGAGAGATCTTAATGTGGTTCTTTTTGAGGCCTTCGAAAATTGGTTTAACCAAATTAACATCTTCGATGAACAAGCTCTCTGTGATTTCTAGCGTTAAACAGCTTGGTGAGAACTGGTATTTCTCAAGCGTGGATAACAGGTGTTCAGAGAACGATTTATGCGAGAACTGCCTAACCGAGATGTTGATCGATAACCCGATCTCTTGATCGGTCGTTCTATGTAAATGAGCGATTTGCATAATACTTGACTCGATTATAAACGTGCCAAGTTTATGCATTAAGCCAGTGCTCTCCGCGACGGGGATAAACACATCGGGTGGAACAAAACCTAGCTCGTCATCAACCCAGCGCACAAGAGCTTCCACACCATCAATGCTTTCATCTGCTCTCACTAGAGGTTGGAAAGCCATAAACAGTGTCTGTTTCTCAATCGCAATACGCAGCCTCTGTTCAACTTTCATCTTGTAGAGGTGGGCATCTTGCATTGCCGTAGTGAAAATGCTGTATGAGTTTTGCTGCTGTTTGGCTTTGTACATTGAGATGTCGGCAGAGCGAAGCAGACTATCGAGATCTTTACCATGCTCAGGGAAACGTGCAATTCCGATGCTACAGCCCAATAGGAATTGAGAGTTTTGCACTTCATAGGGTTGAGAAAGTACCTCGATGATACGCTCTGCGAGTCGTTTAATTTCAGACTCGCTGGTTATTGGAGTTAAAAACAGAAACTCGTCGCTCGATTCACGTACCAATAGGCTCAATCGAGAGCGGAATCGCATTAAACGTAACGCTATTTGTTTAAGAACCTTGTCACCAAAATCATGCCCGTGCGTATCGTTGACGCATTTAAAGTTATCGATATCGATGAACAGCAGTGAGAATTGCTCTGACTCACTTGCCACCCATTTATCGATGTTCTTACGCATGTATAAACGGTTTGGCAGCGTAGTGAGAGGGTCGTGGTTCGCTTGATAGATAAGTTGGCTGCGAGTGCGCTGCTCATTCTTCGCAATAGACTTAACCAAAATGTAGAAGCCACACTGGATCAAAATAAAAATAATGAAAAGAATGCCAAATTCTTCGATAAAGACGGTATCGACGTGTGCGAGGTCGGTGCGACCAACGACCCAAAGTTTATAATCCGGCAGGTACTTAGCGCTCAGTAGAGAGTGGAATTTATTATCACTAACAACAAATGAGTAGGTCTCTTTTCCCGTTTTCGCTTCTTGTACAGTAGCGCTGACTTGCTCTGAAAAGTTAACGCTCACGCGCTGAAGCAGGTCGCTGTCTACTGGTTTTAGGTAAGCATCAAGAGACTCGATGTCACTAGAAAAGAACTGACGGTACTTATCTTGTCGTAACAAGGTCAGTGTGTTGTAACTGCCAGCATGCGCGTTGTTTTCAAATACTATGGTGCTATCTAAACGTAATCCCGCGGTCATCACGGCATCAATGCTATTACCATCCACTGAAATCGATTTTCTTAACGGAATCACTAGGCTATCTAGGGACTTTTGAAAATAGGTTCGCCCTAAAACCATCCTGTCACTTGAAAGCGCTTCTAGAAAGGAGTCTCGAGTTTGTGGAAGCTCAAGTAAGTTGTCTTGGTCTGCCAGTTTGAGGTTTGAGCTAACAGATAAGTAATCGCCCTGTGTGTTAAGCAGGCCAAATGCAGCAATCGCTGGATGAGTCTCAAGCAACTTATCCAATATTGGACGAATCTGAATAGCGGCGGTACGAGTGAAGTCAGACTGTTGGGCCAATTGGTGTCCAACGACTTCTAGGAGTGCCTCTTGGCTTGTGAGCAGTGAACTGACAGAGCTAGAAAACAGCTCTACTTGGATATGCTGCTGCTCAATGAAGTCTTCTCTATTGGCTTGCCACTTTGTTACACCTAGCACAGTGAAAAGTATCAAGGTGAGCAGTACGACTAGAGCGTACAGCGACCAGATATTTTTCTTAAATAGAGCCATGGAATGCCTTTTTTGGTTACGACTTTGAACAGAGTGCACGAGACAAACTATTGGGCGCCAATATGATGTATTAAGTTTGTAAGACACATCGATAATGACTAATGATTAAATAGTGTAACGACTAGATATCGGGATTCTTGAGTAAAAAATTAACATTCATATCAACAATAATGGTTAGTGTTTGATTAATCGAAGTTTATTGTTGGTGCATTACTGGGAGTTTAGCCGAGAGCCGTTACGATATAATAACAAAGAGCTTACCCATGTTTGGAGTAAGCTCATTATGCATGCGAAGTATATTCTAATAGTGGCAGTAAGCGAAGTTGAATTACTGGTTAGTTACGGCGATAGGCAGGTTTTCGTTAGCGCCCCATTCTGTCCATGAGCCATCGTAAACTCCCATTTCGCCCGAGTATCCCGCCAATTTAGCGGCTAACAAAATGATGCAGGCAGTCACACCTGAACCACAGCTAAAGAACATCGGTTGAGTTGGTGTTAAGTCCAACGTAGAAAAGACCTCCACAAGCTCGCTCTGAGGTTTCAACTTACCGTTATTCAGCACTTGTGCGAATGGTAGACAAACTGAGTTTGGAATATGTCCACTGCGTAATCCTGCTCTTGGCTCAGGAACTTCTGAATCGAAACGAGCTTGAGACCGCGCATCTAGAATATTGGCACTTTTCTCCTCTGAATAGCTTAGGACTTGCTTTGCATCCACGAAGTAGTTGTCTTGAATGTTGCCTTCGAAATTACCTGGCGTGACTTCTGCTCTGTACGATGTGTCTGTTGCGTAACCCGCTTCAATCCATGCAGGTAAGCCACCATCTAAGATGTAAACATCCTGATGTCCCATTGCCATAAACATCCACCAAGCGCGAGGCGAAGCGAAAGTACCCGAGTTATCGTAAACCACAATGGTGCTGTCTTGGTTGATACCAATTTCACGTGCACGAGTGTTGAAGTGTTTTTCGGAAGGGAACATGTGAGGAAGTAGGGTGTGTTTGTTGCTGAAGTCTTTGTCGTAGTCGAAACGAATTGCTCCGGGAATCATTTGCCCTTTGATCTTTTCAGACTCACTTGGAATTTGAAATTCGATACTGGCGTCTAGGAGGATGATGTTGTCTTGCTCTAACAAACGTTGTTGAAGTTGTTCTGGTGAAATGAGTGGCTGATTCATTCTTATTGTATCCATTCTTGTTGTAGTTATAGCTGTTGTTATATCGACGGCTAAGGTGCAGCTCTACAGTGGATGAACTGATAGCTGCTTTGTCCGGTGATTTGGTTACTTAATGTATCAAGTGAGACTACAGAATCAATAGGGCAGTCTGTGGTCGGTGCAATGGATACGCGAAATACACTGTTGTCTTGAGTTTGAACCGTAAGATAGCGCCTGTGGCCATCTAATGACTGAGTGAGTGTATTCGAAATCACTTTGGCTTCAATACGTTGCCCCGTCTTTGACGTTAACGGGAAATGGGTAAGGGCAATTAATACGCCGACACCACACATTAAAATAAGTAGACCTATTTTTAACTGTTTCATGAGAGTAAGTCTTTGAAGGTTATCTTGAAAATATAAGTTAGATTCGAAATAAAGTGAATGAACGCCTATCAGATAATTTTCAGTGTTATTGGTTTGAAACGATCAAAAAAGTGAGCATTGCTGCTCACTTTTAGTTGCTGATATTCGAAACTAAACTTTCATTACCACACGATCTGAGAGTTGCTGCTCGATACTACTTTTTGTAGAGGTGGCTGCCCATCGTAAAACCAAATCTCAACGAGAAGTGAATCGTGGTTGACTGGGCTCGCGAAGTTAGAGGCGAACACACCATTGTTTAATGATCCTGCAATCACTTTGCTTGAGTAGTCTGGTTTCAATGTCGAGTCGTCACGAGCACTAAAACGGCTATACACGGTAACAAATGAACGGTCTGTTGAAATACTACTGATGTCGATGTCGATATCAAACTGCTCGACAGAGCTGTAATCAAAACCATCGGGTACCACTAAATCACTCATAGTGTAAGTTGGTTCCGCTGCTGCACTGGCTACTGGAGACGGTGATGGCGTTGCAGTTACTGGCGTTGCAGGTGTCGCCGGTGATGATGGTGAAGGAGAAGCCGTGCTGCCACCACCGCCACCTCCGCCCCCACCACAACCTGCAAGTAGGAGTGGGGCTGTAGCTAAAACTACGGTCATTGTTTTCTTCATGTTCCAAGAGCTTTGTGCAGACATATTATTTTCCTTAGAGAGGTTGCTTCTCAACTCAACGTTATGATGTTCGCGATTATGTTTATCTTTGATACTCATGACGTCTCTCCTTATGGCTCGTAACATTGGTTGTCTGCTGGTGATGTGTACCAAGTTTGGTTATTGTCACCACCTGACTCTGCCCACTGCTTAAACTCTGGGTAAGCAGTTACGATATCCACGTATTCTTGTGGCCATTCCCACTCTTCTGTTGACGTGATAATCAGTGCCCAAGGGTGGTTTTCTGCTGTTTTGAAATATTTACCTGTTGCTGGGTCGCTATCGTCAACACCGATTCCAGAATCAAATAGGTTCACTGTGTCAAAGGCCTCGGTTGGTGCTTGGTCTGGCAAGTGAACTTCCCAACTACGTCCTGGGTGCATCGGTAGGTTGTCGCCGTGATAGTAGCCCGGTGTTGCAAAAATGAAGGGGTCGTAAGGCATGTCTGTCCACGACGCAGTACTCACACCGTCGCCTGATAAGTTGATACCGATTTGGAATGCGAACTGTTCATCTTCTTTACAAGCGTTGCTTGTACGGTAGAAGGCGCATGAAGTATTCGCTTTTTCAGACAAGTCTTCAGCGGCGATAAAGATAGCTTCACTACGACCGTCTTCCATACCTAAATCGGTGAATACGCCATTGTGTTTCATGTATGAGTTAACGGTATCTACCGAGCTTGGTGCAAGGTTTGGTAGGCGAATCGCAAAGCCATTTTTGTAGGTTGCCCCTACAGCCGCTAGGCGACCATCGATGGTAGACTTAACAACCTTACCGTCTTTTAAGATCTCAGTGATGCGATACATGATAACGGCATCATTCATGTCATAGTCGGCTTTATAAGGCCAATTGTCTTCATATGCTAGGGTGGCGTAGCCAGAAGCACTTGGGAAGTAACGAGCCGTTGCACCATCATTAAGAACATCGACTTGAATATCGACCACCTCACCAGAGGTAGAACCGCCAAAGTAGCTCAGGTTAGTTTGTTGGCTGAATCTGAATCGAGCCCAAGTGGTACCTGTTAAGGCATTAATATCGACATTTAAGAATAAGTCGTTCTCACCGGCCGCCAATAAGTAGTCGGTAAAGACTTGTTCGTTGGCGCCGTCGAAACTACCGTCTTGGTTCCAATCTATCCAAGCTGAAAGATAGCCCGTTGTTGAAGCTTCAATAATTACCTTCGAATCGAGGCCAGCTTCAAGTGCGGTTACAAAACCGATACCACCGTTCGCCCACTCATCATCCACTCCAACGGTTTCATCTGATTGAGGTGTGACATAACCATCCAAATCCGCATCTGGAGGCGTTGTACCTAACCATGTGATGCCATCAAGCTCATGTCGAGGACCGTTGCTAGCGAGAAGAGTTAGGTAGCTGTCTGGCGCGTCACCGAAGTCGATGTTTGAGTCTTCATCAACAACAGGTGCATTAGCACAACGAGCACCATCGTTTTGACCAGAAATTGGGCCATTCGGTACAAATTCATCGGCTGGAACAATACCTGCTGCGATATTGGCAGCGTTGTCGGGAGATAGGTTGATTCGGTAAATTTTACCGTCTTGATTTCGAGATACGTAATAGTAGCCGTTTACATCAAAATAACCTGCGCCAAACGTCCCTGTTTCTCCGGTATCACCAATATAGGTTTCTGCACCTGTAGTTGGGTTGAAGCTGTACAAGCCACCCGAGTTATTGTCGATACCATATAAAGAGCCATCACTTGGATGGAAAGCAAAATCAGTCAGTTTTACAGTTGCAGGGCTGCCTGCGATTTTGTTGACCGTAACGGTTGCATTAGGATCGGAATCGAGAGGGGATAGATCAACAGTGAACAACCCCTTACCTGTGCGGTAGAGGTAGTAAACGTGGTCGTAGACATCACCTACATAGAAGGTATGGTCGGTTGGCAGTCCACTGGTGTTGATGACTTCTGCTTGGAAATCCTTGCCTAGGCGCACCAAACGTTTGTTGGTGGTGTCATAACCGTATATGTATCTGTCTTCGAAATCAAAACCGACACCGTTAATGTTAGCGTTCATCCCCGTGTCGTCTTCGAGAAGGGTCGTTGAACCAGTCACTAGGTTAACGCCCCAAACTTCAACGGGGGTGGATTGAAAGAGGTATGCCTTACTCGGGCAAGTATCGAATGGCGCTGCGTTGGCGACCAGTGGCGCGCTTAATAGCAAACTTAACGTTGTAATTCTCATATCTACATCCTTGTGATGGAAGGTCTAGATACTTAATCAAGTAATGTGCCATTTTTAAGCTGTTGATTTTAATGCTTTTTATTTTTGATGATTCAAGTTTTTGTTGTTTTCTCAAAATGAGAATTCAAATGAAACTAATCTCTTAATAACTATTTCAATTTGATAACCTTGAGTAGAAGCTAAACTTCAGACATAAAAAAGCCCTGACTTATCGTCAAGGCTTAGGTTCTCGATAGGGGGATATGGTTTAGTCTATCCACACACCGAACAGTTAGGCATCTTCATTAAGTTCATCTCACGCCAGCTGTGAGACATGGCATCGAGAATCAAAAGTTTGCCTTGTTTTGGTTGTCCAAATTTAGCGATAACTTTGATCGCTTCCAAAGCCTGAGCCGCGCCCACCATGCCAACAACAGGCGCCATCACACCAGCTTCAACACAGCTTAGTGCTGCGTTGCCGAACAGAGCGCTCAAACACTGGTAACAAGGTGCATTGTCATCTTGATAAGTGAATACGCTAATCTGACCTTCCATGCGAATCGCAGCACCAGAAACTAAAGGCGTTTTAGATGCGTAACATAAGCGGTTCAATTGATTGCGCGTTTCAACGTTGTCGCTGGCATCAAGTACTAACGAATGCGCTTCAATGAGCTTTGCTAGTGCCTCGTCATCAAGTCTGTGGTCGACCGTTTCAACTCTAAGGTGTGGGTTTAACACCTGTAATGATTCAGCGGCTGAAACGACTTTCTTCTTACCAATATCAGCATCGGTGTGAAGCACTTGTCGTTGCAAGTTTGAAAGCTCAACAATATCATCGTCGATCAATGTCAGCTTACCAATGCCTGCAGTCGCAAGGTATTGAGCAGAGGCGCAGCCTAAGCCACCTGCACCTAACACCAAAATCGAGCTCTGTTTCAGCGCTTCTTGACCCTCAAAATCAAACTGCTTGAGAATGATCTGGCGGTTATAGCGAAGCATTTCCGCATCAGACAAAATTTCCATGAGCAAGCCTCGTTAGTAAAGCGTCGAGTTAAACAGTTGAATCTGAACCGTTTCACCAACTTCAACACGACCACGTTCGCGCTCTAGTACCACAAAGCAGTTTGCTAAGCTCATTGAGCGGAAAGCGCCAGAGCTTTGGTTACCTGTTGTTTCTACGACAAATTGACCGTTTTCAATCGAGTAGATACCACGTTGGTAATCAGTACGGCCAGGGCCTTTTTTGAATGCAGACTTAGTCGTTGCAGGAATAGATTCTGGCGCTGTCCACGCAGTATGACCGGCAAGTTTAGCCAGCAGAGGTTGAACTAACACGTACATCGTCATCATTGCAGACACTGGGTTACCCGGTAGGCCACAGAACCAAGCGTTGTCTAGCTCACCAAATGCGAATGGTTTACCTGGTTTGATTGCTAATTTCCAAAAGCCGATTTCGCCAAGCTCTTCGAGAATGTCTTTGGTGTAATCCGCTTCGCCGACACTTACGCCACCAGAAGTGACAACTACGTCTGCCAATTCTTGCGCTTTTACAAAGGTTTCTTTAAGTGTTGCAGGGCAATCAGGGATAATACCTAGGTCAATGGCTTCGCAACCAAACGCTTCAATCAGTGGTTTGATACCGTAGCGGTTGCTGTCGTAGATCTGACCATTTTCAAGAGGCTGACCTAGCGGTTTTAGCTCATCGCCAGTAGAGAAGAAAGCGACTTTCGGTTTGTGTGCAACAATCACATGGCTCACACCAAGTGAAGCGATCATTGGAATGTCACGAGGCGTTAAACGTTCACCGCGGCTAAGAACGATGTCACCTTGCTTGATGTCGTCACCCGTAGGGCGAATGTTATTATTCAGTTTGATGTCGTCTTGCTGAATTTCAATACCTGCATCGGTTTCACGAGTATTTTCTTGCATGATGACTGCATCACAACCTTCCGGGATTTTAGCGCCAGTCATAATGCGCACGCAGGTGTTTGCTGGCCATTCGCCTTCAAACGGCTGACCCGCAAAAGACTTACCCGCCAATGGCAGTACTTTACCATTCTCTAGGTCTGCTAAACGCAGTGCGTAACCATCCATTGCTGAGTTATCAAAAGGAGGTACAAAAATAGGGGAGAGTATGTCTTCAGCAAGAACGTAGCCCAAAGCATCTGCCAATGGCAGAGTTAGAGTCGTTTGAATAGGTTTGATTGGTGACAGCAGCTTATCTAGTGCTTCTTCAATTGGCATTAAGCCCGGAGCGTCGCAACAGCCCATAATTGAAATCCTTTGATCGTTATTGTTTTGATTTTTGTGGTTGGCAATGGTGGTTCAATAATGATTAAAACACGCTTTTCGTCAACGAAATTGAAGCCACTTTAGCACAGTTTAGCCCCCGTAAATAATGACCTCCCTTAAAATATGGGTGTATTTATTCAAAATTCCGAGTATCCTTGTTTGCCATCCAGAAGGGGTAACAAAAGAGGAAGTTCAATGTCAGGTCTTAGCGAATCAGCGAAGTTGGTTAAAGATGCGCTAGCAAGCCGCGGTTTAGAGACGCCAATGAGTCCTAACCAGGTTAGCCGAGAAGAGAAAAAGGAACGAATCGAGCACCATATGCGTGAGATTCTCACTCTACTCGAACTTGATCTTACGGATGATAGTCTGGAAGAAACGCCACACCGCATTGCTAAAATGTATGTGGATGAGATTTTCTCTGGTTTAGATTACGCAAATTTCCCTAAAATTACCGTAATTGAAAATAAGATGGGCGTTCGTGAGATGGTACGTGTAAAAGACATTACCGTGACCAGTACTTGTGAGCACCACTTGGTGACGATTGATGGTAAGACAGCTGTCGCTTACATCCCTCGTGGTAAAATCATTGGTCTGTCTAAGATCAACCGTATCGTGCGCTTCTTTGCACAGCGTCCACAAGTTCAAGAACGTATGACTCAGCAGATCCTTGTCGCTTTGCAAACCTTGCTTGAAACAGAAGATGTTGCTGTAACCATGGATGCGGTTCACTACTGTGTGAAATCACGCGGTGTAATGGACGCAACCAGTGAAACCACCACTACAGCACTGGGCGGTATCTTCAAATCTAACCCAGCGACACGTCACGAGTTCTTGCACGGTCTACGTTAATCTCTGGTGATGTGATAAACACGATTTAGCCTCTGTAAGTCGGCAAACAAGATTCTAAGCCTCGCAATCAGCGGGGCTTTTTTGTGCTTGTAGAAAAGTTAATGGCAATGACTACGAATGTGGTCATTATCGAGAGTGCAGAATGAGTGAGTAGGGAATATGTTTGTCTGCGTAGTTTTCTACTTTGTATGAGATCCCCGACTCAGTCGTTCCTCCTTCTCGGGGATGACGGAGAATATTAAGGGATTTGACTCAAGTGTATGTTGAGAGTGACGTCGAATTTCGACGAGTTTATTCAGATAAATCTTGAGAACAGTGGTGAAAGTGTCTGTGTGAAACGCACTCAATAAGTTTTGGCACGCACCTCCGTCATTCCCTAAAGCGAGAAACGAGCGTAGTAGGGAATCTATTTTTGTATCTATGGTTCGGTATGAGATCCCCGACTCAGTCGTCCCTCCTTCTCGGGGATGACAGAGGATATTAAGGGATTTGACTCAAGAGTATGTTGAGGGTGACGGAGAATTTCGGCGAGTTTATTCAGATAAATCTTGAGAACAGTGGTGAAAGTGTCTGTGTGAAACGCACTCAATACGTTTGAGCACATAACCCCGTCATTCCCTATAACGAGGAACGAGCGTAGTAGGGAATCTCATGCTCAGAGGTCATAGTGGGAAAAATGGTTGGAAAGAGATGCGCTCTACACAGTGCAAAGCGCAAATTTGATTTTAGCTGGTGGAGTGCTTATGACAGGTTAAACAAACGCTTTAAACTATGAATGAAACCAGACGGCTTATTCTCTGCTTGGTAGATGTTCAAGCCATCGTAAAAACTTGCCATGAAGTCAACACGGATTTCATCATCTGTGCTTCTTGATAAGCGAGACAGCAGTTTGGCGGTCGCTGCCGCGTGATCATTGGCTAGGCTGTAATCCATACCTAGTCGACCTTGAATAAACAACCATAAATGTGTCACTAGCTTTAACTGCTGAGAGCTAGAGTTTTGAAACTTTTCGCCATGTTCACTGCCTACCGTATTGTCGAAGACATTTTGCATCGCTTCGCTAGCGTCTTTATTGCTCTCAAAACGATAGCTGGCATCGATATGTTCTTTGGTCAGTAGGCCAAGCAGTGTCTGACGGGCTGAATTATCAGGCTTATTCTCACAAGCGTGTTTAAACAGAGCGTGGTTTTCGTCAATAAAAGACGAGAGCTCTTTCTGGAAACCTGTCGCAATCGCCGTTACCGAATCTAAGCCAGACTCCTTCAAACAAACGTGAAGTCTGGTTTTAGCTTGTTGGTTGGCTTCAAGCTTTTGCTGATTAATGGTTGGAAGCTCAGTCATTACTCTGTAGCTCTTCCCACGTAACTTCTGCTGATTGTGTGTCGCTATTCACGAATGCAGAGTTACCTGTCAGCATAACTGAAAGATCCATCGTACGTTGTGTCATTGCGGCCAACTGCTCGATGCCATCATTATCTAGGCGAACGATTTGAGCTTTTAGGTAACCGAATTTACCTTTGTTCTGCTCCCACCATACGTTTGATTTAGTGTTGAAGCTGAACACACGAACAGATTTTGACAGGCGAGTGGCTTTCTTTACACGTTCTGCGTCAGGTTCGCCCACATCGATCCATTCTAGGATCTGGTCATCTAAAGACTTCTGCCACAAATCAGGTTCTTCGATAGTCGACAACCCTTTAGTAAATTGAAGCTCCGGTGAAGCATTGATACAAAAAGCCATGATGCGAGCCATCATACGCTGTTCTGTTTCAGAAGGATGCTGTGCAATCGTTAGATTAAAAGAGTCGTAATAGTCGCGGTTCATATCAGTTAAAGAGATACGAAACTTGTAGATTGTCGGTTTGAGGGCCATATGATGTAAGGGTTCCAATCGGATTAGGTGTACTATAGCTGTACCAATGCGTTTTTTGAAATCACAGCCTATAGGTAAGTTGCGCCTAGTATAAACGAAGTAGAGCAGTTGGCTAGCAAGATGAGGCTTTCGTTACACCATAATTATTTTAAGCACTTGTGGTGAACTAACAATGAAGAACACGGGGTCAACTTAGGTGGTTATGACGTGAGCGTTTAACGATTATGTGGCTGAGAAGTGTTCGCCCCTGAGTCATACAAAAGAATTGCTGAAGTATAAGTAAACACGAAGTGTCAACATTTAAGGTATTGACACTTCTTGGTCAGTCTATAAACACTATATGTCAGTGTTTATAGACTCATATTTCGTCTAAATTATTGTTAACTAATATTAATTACGTGTCGCTGTAAATGGTACGAATTCATTTTGCTCTAAACCATTGGGACCTGAGCATCTCACTTTTCCTGCTATGTAATCATCAGAAATATATGTTATTTCATAGGCTGCATCATAGAATGAACTGTCTTTAGCGACGATTTTATTATTTTTTAAAGACATTCTAGCCTCGCACATGTAGCCTGAATTGAAAGATATGCCCAGTATACTATTTCTTAATACGCCGAGCTTCGGATTTGAGCTTCTACCTCCTTTCAGCGAGATATTCATGGTATACGACCCACGGCGGTCTCTAAAGCGCTGATAAGCACTAGAATCAACCAAACCCTGTCCAAGGCCAGTCAGCGGCGAATATTTTAGTTGACCACTTTCAGTAACGAAAACCAGTTCCTCAATGTTGTCACCGTTAAGATCTACCATTGAAAAACTCTTGATATCTTCATTTGGCAAAAGTTCTCTAGGTTCACCTAACATAGAGTCTGCAGCAACAGAGGCGACTGAAAATAAAGCGGTAATAGAAAGGGTAAATATTGTTTTTTTCATACTAATGCACTCATTTTATTGATGTTTTTATTCAGATATTCTCCTGGTAGCATATCAAGATTAATGTGTTGATTGAAGATGAATTTATAAAATGAATGCTTAATGCTTAATTTTTAACATACATGTATAACGTTCGTTGTATATTCGTATCCTCAGTACAATTTTCTAGGTTTTCTAGGAATAACAGGCAGGGATTAAAGTGAGCGCAAGTACAAACAAACAGCCGCCCATATGCTGATTTCCTACCTTTGAGTGAGTTGTGAGGGTGGTCGAATATTTTTACTGTGCTGGCGACCAAATGTAATGAACTAGGCTTAGTTTTACGTGGTGGTTAAGTGATGAATATTGAGGTGAACTTTAGATGTTAGATAAAGGAGCTTCGACCTAGTAGCGGCTTTGACTGCGATTGATATGGTTGATAGACGGCTTTGACCAGAGGTTTTCGTTTGGTTTTTTGTTCTCCGGGCTATGGTTTGGTCTCAGCGCATAATGCCTTGTCTTAATTGTCACTCAAACGATTGGCCGGGTAAAAAAATAGCCAGCAGAGGCTGGCTATCTTTAGAAAGCTTTAAAATACTAAATTAAAGTACTTTGATGCTGTCAGCTTGTGGGCCTTTTTGACCTTGAGATACTACGAACTCAACTTTTTGGCCTTCAGCAAGAGTTTTGAAACCTTCGCCAGTGATTGCAGAGAAGTGTGCGAATACGTCTGGACCGTTTTCTTGTTGAATGAAACCGAAGCCTTTAGTTTCGTTGAACCATTTTACTGTACCAGTAACTGTGTTAGACATGATGTTATCCCTAAAATTAATTTTTATAGTGAGCCAATTGTGGCACTGATAGCGTGGAAAAGTTTATTGCTATTGCGTACAACACAACGGGGTTACTAGTAATCCAACGAAATGTTTATATACAAAGAACTTTCTTTCTAGCCGGAATCGAGTCTAAATCAAATCAGGGGATAGTCAATCGAATACATAGGGAAAGGTTGCAGAAACTTGGAGGTAGTCAAACTTTGCATTCCTTAAATATCATGTAGTTACAGTTGTATGGTGATTTCTTGTCGTTTTTGTGAAAAACATAGGTATGTTTGATGACAAAATTAGAGTCGTTGCACGGTTTTGGTACGTTCTGCTTTGAGACAAGAAAGCCGTTAAACTGCTTTGAACCCCAGTATTTAACGGCTTCATTTATAAAATCATTGTCGAATATTGTCTTCTCGTATAGGAGCTATTCTTACTTTTTCAGTCGATAAAGGTTGCCGTTGTCAGTGCTAAAATAAATGTCCCCGTTTGGTGAAGTTTCTATGTCTCTTATTCGTTCACCTAACTCTTCTAGTAGGCGCTCTTCTTTTATTGCCTCACCTTGTTCATTGACCGTCACCACATTGATATGAGTAAGCTTAAGTGCCCCCGCTAACAGTTTCCCTTTGAGTTCAGGAAACTTATTCCCTTGATAAACCACTAAGCTGCCAGGTGCAATTGAGGGGATGTAGACCTTTTTAGGCGCTTCGATGCCTTCTTTGGTTTCCGAATCACCAACGCTGATAGGGCCCCAATACTCTTTACCATGTGATGTGACAGGCCACCCGTAGTTGGCTCCTGCTTTTATTAGGTTAATTTCATCACCGCCACGAGGGCCGTGCTCAATAGACCAAAGCTTTTGACTTGGGAAATCATAGAAAAGTCCTTGTGGGTTGCGGTGACCGAAACTCCAAATCTCGTCGAGAACCTTGTCGTTATTTACAAATGGGTTATCGCTTGGTGTGCTCCCGTCAGCATTCAGGCGCAATATCGAACCAGCATGAGTTAGGGTGTTTTGACCGTTGTCTCGGTCACCACGGTCGCCAATGGAAAAGTACAGGTGACTATCGTCAAAGGTAATGCGGCTCCCAAAGTGACGACCTGTGTCAGTTCTCGACTTGGAAACAAACACATCTTGCCAATTGGACACTTCATTGCCTGTGTATGTAGCAGAAGCGAGTGTCGTTACGCCTTCGCCATCGACGTCTTTACTGTAGGTAACATAGAACTTATCTTCTTCGAAAGGTGATAGCGTGATATCCAACAGACCACCTTGTCCTTTTGCCCATATATTAGGGAGCCTGAACAGCGTGCTCTGGTCACCCGTTTTTAAATCAATGTGTTTAATAACGCCTGCTTTTTCTGTGAGAAGCATAGAATCGTCATTGACATAAGCTAGACCCCATGGGATTACGAGACCGTCTGTGATCTTCTCAGCTTGCCAAGCAAAAGCCGTTGTTGAGGCAAGGGGACCAGACACAATAAGTGCCAAAGCAGAGGAGAGAATGCGGTGATAAGTGTTCATTGAAGTCCCTTCAGTATTACGATCTAGTGTTAGTCTAGCGTGTGTCAGCGACAGGCGGAAAGTTAAGGAGTGTGAAAAGTGACTATTCACATATTTAGTTCAGTCAGTATTGTATGATTATACAAGCTCACGTATGTTTACCCTGCCATACTCTAATTGATCCTTTCGGAGCACCATGAATACCACACCTGCAACATTCTCTCTATTTTTTACACCTCAATGTTGTTTGGTTGATATTCCAAGCCTTTTAACTACGTGTACCACATCATGAGCCGTCGATTTGATTTTAAGTCGATCTTACTGGCGTGTTTGGTCATCAGTATCGGCCAACTCAGTATGGGTTTGGTGTTTCCGTCTTTACCTTGGATCGCGAAGGATTTTGATGTCTCGCTAGAGCAAGCTCAGCTTCTGGTGAGTGTGTATTTGTTGGGGTTTGGTCCATCTCAGTTTATTTATGGACCTATTTCAGACGCTCTAGGGCGTAAAAAAGTGCTGCTGAGTGGTTTGTTGCTCGCCATGCTTGGCCTGTTGATGATCATCTTCTTCAGCCATTCATTTACCAGTATGGTACTGGGTCGATTCCTGCAAGGTTTAGGAACAGGTTGTTGTGCGGTGCTTGCTCGCGCTTCCACAAGAGATAGATTCAGCGGATCTGACTTACCATTGGCGATGTCTTATATCGCCATGGTAGCGTCTATTACTCCCCTGATTGCGCCTGTTATCGGTGGGTTTATCAACTTCCACTTTGGCTGGAGTATGGTATTCATCTCGTTACTTGGGTATGTCTCATTGGCTTGGGGGGTATTGGCGTTCAAATTCAAAGAAACCGTCACTCAGTTCTCAGCGATTCCCTCACCGAAGAAAATGGCGTTGCAATACAAAGAGCTACTCACTTCTCGCTACTTTATGAGCTTTGCAAGCATTGGCTGGCTTAATTTTAGTTTGATGATCACCACTGTGTCGGTGATGCCGTTTATCATGCAGAACCAGATCGGCATGACGTCTGACGAGTACGCGATGTGGGCGGTGATACCTGCATTGGGTATGCTAGGTGGTACCAGCTTGTGTAACCGTATCCGCCCAATATTAGGCAATAAGAAAACACTGTTATGCACGCCTGTGCTACACATCTCAGCTGCGTTGTGGCTTTTCTTTTGCCCACTTGAGCCTTTATATCTAATGATTGGTCAGTTTTTAATGATACTCGGTAATGGTATTGCGCTGCCTTGTGCTCAAGCTTTGGTGATGCTGCCTTACAAGAAGAATGCAGGCGCGGCGGCTGCGATGTCGGGCGGTGGTCAAATGGTTGTGTCTTCGATTGTCAGTATGGGGCTGGTTAAGCTTGGCCTAGGAGAGGCATGGCATTTATCACTGGTCATTGCGTTATTCACTGTGATTACGTTGTTTAATATCCTTCGAGGTTTTAGTAGCCAAGAAGCCAGAGACGCACAGCTTAGCTAGTCAAATTAGCTAGCGAACTCAAATTAAAAAGGCCATTGAAGTGATGAATTTCAATGGCCTTTTTAATGTTCAGCGTTTTGGTTTAAATTGCCAGAATATTGGCTATTCGCAGACCACGGCGACTTTCTCGCTTGCGGCTGTTTTGGCTGGAACCGGGTGGTCGATCAGTCTGATCGGGGACTCATACAGTGCAGACAGTGCTTGTTCATCAAGTAACTTATCGGCGCTGCCTTCAAAGGCAATCTGACCTTTCTTCAGAGCAACGATGTGTGTTGCGTAGCGCAGTGCAAGGTTCAAGTCGTGAAGAATCACGATAACACCAACGTCTTCCTTTTTGTTCAGCTCAGACAGTAAACCCATCAGTTGGAATTGGTGATGAACATCCAGTGCTGATGTTGGCTCATCGAGGATCAATACCGGTGATTGTTGAGCAAGCAACATAGAAACCCATGCACGTTGGCGTTCACCGCCGGATAAATCGTCCGCTAACGCCTGTGAAAACTGAGCAACGCCTGTTCTCTCCATCGCTTGTTGGATGATGGATTTGTCTTCAGAGTTCCAACGACCTAACGCGCCTCGCCAAGGGAATCGCCCTAAACGAACCAGTTCTTCCACTGTTAAGCCTGCAGAAGCTGGGAGCTTTTGCGGCAAATACGCAATCCTCTTTGCTAAGTCTTTGCTTTTTAATGAAGAAAGAGATGCGTTGTTTAATTCAACAGTGCCGTAGTCTGGTGACATCTGTCCTGAAAGCAAGTTAACCAATGTCGATTTACCAGAGCCATTGTGACCAAGAACTACCGTAAGCTCATTGGTCGGGATGGAAAGCTCGTCAATTGAGAGAATGGTTCGATCATCACGAACGATTTTGATGTTTGAAAGCTGAAACATGTAAGTCCTGTCTCTAGACCAATAAAGCTGCTCAATAATAGCAGCCTTATTAGTCTCTAAAAGCAGCTTTACTGGTCTTTAAAAATAGATGGTGAAATTAAACGGTTTTCTTGTTGTTTGGGTGTCTAGGACAATCGTCACAATATTTACCGGAGTCGCATTTGTAGACTAGGCAGCAGCTGACTCTAATCAGTTTAAGCATTCCAGAATCGGAATCGACCTCTAGGCTGTCTAAGTGACTCTCAGGTAATTGGCATGCTTCTAACCAAAGCTTAGCTTGTGTAGTGATGTATTCGTTGGTCAGGCTGGGCTCATGTTGCTGTAATTTGATCAGACTGCCTAACAGTAGATCCGCCAACAAATGGTTAGTAAAGCCAGGGCGGATGCGTGTCCATTCACTTATTTGGCTGCGATAAAACTCAGTAAGTGCAAGTATGGCTTCGCCCGCTTTAGGTATCAATTCCTCAGGTGAGCCGTGTTGATGATCACCATTAAAGAATCGGTATCCTGCGACGAACTCTTTGTACCTAAACTGACCGATATTCTTAATATCAGGCAGCGAGTGAAGGCCGTAGATAGAAATGAAGGTCACATAGATGGGTTGCCAGCAGACTAGATCCCAAGTTCGGGTTAACCAATAAGCTTTGCCTGCTTCTGTGTGATCTTCCGCTAATCCATCGTAAACACGTTTGATCTCGATATGGCTCTTATCGTTTGTCATTGCGATGCTTTTGCTGCTCAGAGAGCCATAACTTCCGCTTAGATAAGGCGTTATTTGTTTTGAGTAAGCGAAGATTTTCTGGTGCAGGGAGGGGGCTCTGCGACGAGTGGCAATATTGTGCAGCTGGGAAAGCATTTTAAACCATTAAATGATAATCAGTTGCGTTATCATAGCGAACCTCATTGACGATAACCATACAAAATGGTGCATCTCTTCAGAGAACTCTTGGCTTGAAAAATTTATAAATTGAATACGCCTTGGCCATTATTGAGTGATAAAAGTCACTTTAAATGTTAAAAAGTATTCCTGTATAGACTTAATTGTTACCACTATCGAGATTATAAAAGCGTGACTATGAACACTCCTGCATTTGACCGTATCAGCCGCGTATTGGCTTATATCCATGCGAACCTTAGCTCGGCACTATCGCTAGAAGATATTGCGAAACAGAGCTGTTGGTCTCGCTGGCAGCTGCAAAGAGTGTTTCAAGCTGAAACGGGACTGACCGTGGCAAACTACGTGAGGGAGCTAAAGCTAAGCCAAGCGGCTGAAGAACTGTTGGACAGCAAAAAGCGAGTGATCGATATCGCACTTGAACTCGGATTCAATTCAGAAATTAGCTTTAGTCGTTCTTTTAAGCAGATGTTTGGCTCCAGCCCCAGTCAGTATAGAAAAGCGGGCAAAAGAGCAGGGCTTAGAAAACCGATACAAGTATCTGAAACGGTAAGCGCTGCTGATAACGGCCCACTCAGTTTTGTTGAGGTACGCATTGATGAGAGAGAGTCATTCCTTGTTAAAGGTATTACCTCAGAAATAAGTGGCTTGTTTTCACTGACACAAGATTTTGCAGAGAAAGTCCCTCAATTGTGGTCGCGCTTGGAAGACGAAGTGAGCCAGCCAGACGATAACGCACTTCAGTTTATTGGTGTTATTGACCTTACTCAGTCTTGCTTTGATGGTACCAATATTCACTATTGGGCGGGAGTAGAGCTTAATGATGAGATTTCAATTCCTCAATTGCCGAGCATTATCTCTGATAAGTTAGACGTATTAACCATTCCAAAGCAAACCTATGCCGTGGTCAAACACTGTGGTCCGATTGAGAACCTTAGACACACTCTGAGTTGGTTTGTACTTAACTGGCTACCGAGTTCTGGCTATCGAGGTGTCGATGGTTATGAGCTCGAAGTATACCCATTAGCCTATCAAGCTCATGCCACAGATGCAGTTATGGAATACTGGGTTCCCATTATTAAATCGTAGTCATATCTGTGTTTTACGTATTCTTTGTAAAGCCTCTTACTCAATAAGGTCAATTGTGTTTTTAATCATCAATTGACCTTTTTTCGTTATAAATCGGCCAAGTTCTTTGTGAACTTGCACCAAATTGTTAATTATCCCTTTTATAGATACATACAATGCAAATGAGATTTATTACTATTTACAATAAGCATTGGTACCGAGGGAATCATGACCACTCACACTCGTTTTAAGTATTCATCACTTGCAGTTGCATTGCTCACTGCATTTTCAGCGCAAGCGTTGGCGGAAGAAACCGTTACAGCGGCAGATTCGAATGTAGAAACTGTCACAATTATGGGCAAAGCGTATCGTAATACCGCGACTAAGTCGGCACTTGAGCCAGAAGAAACGCCTCAAGGTATTACCGTTATTGGTGAAGAACAGTTAGAGCAACGTGGTGTTCAATCTCTGAATCAAGCCCTTCGTTATGCACCGGGTGTTGTAACTGAAAACCGTGGTAGCTCGGTAGCAATGTTTGACTCTTATTCCATTCGTGGTTTTAGCACGAATAACGTTAACTACTACGATGGTCTTTCGCTTCAATTCTTAAATGGTTGGAACCTACAACCACAGATAGATCCGATTGCAATGCAGCAAGTCGAGATCTTCAAAGGGCCTACTTCTGTACTTTATGGCGCGATGCCACCGGGTGGTATGGTGAATATGATCGCTAAAGCGCCACAAACGGAACCGTCGACTAAAGTTGGCGTTGCGACAGGCTCACGTAATTTACAAGAAGCTTCGATCGATACTACTGGTCAGTTTGGTGATAGCGATTTTTCTTACCGTTTGATCGCACTTGCTCGTAAGCAGGACAGTCAAGTTGATAATGCAGAAGAAGAGCGTTACCTAATTGCTCCTTCTGTGGACTGGCAAGCAACAGACAGTACGTTGATTAACTTCAACCTGTACTACCAAAATGATCCTTCAATGGGTATCAACTCGTCAATGCCACTAGACGTGTTGAAAGCAAGCGATCCATCGGTTTCTATGGGTGACAAGAACTGGAGCAAATTTGAGCGTGAAGTTCTTATGGTCGGCTATAAAATCAACCATGAGTTTAATAGCAATTGGACATTCCTACAGAACGCTCGCTATACCGATGCTTCCTTATACCAAGAGAACACTTATCATGTGAGTTACGACCCAAGCACACCTAATCAGCTGGATCGTTACTTGTACTCTACCGATGAGAGCTTTAAAGGGTTTGTTATTGATAACCAATTGAGCGGTATTGTGGATGTTGGCTCAGTAGAGCATAACTTGTTGCTTGGTATCGATTACCAAGATCTAGACGGTAATGTTAACTACTCATCGTACAGTGCGAATGGCAGCGGGTTTAATAGCTTTGATCCATTGAATCCGA
This sequence comes from Vibrio sp. 99K-1, assembly GCF_013114585.1. Lineage (NCBI taxonomy): Bacteria > Pseudomonadati > Pseudomonadota > Gammaproteobacteria > Vibrionales > Vibrionaceae > Vibrio > Vibrio sp. 99K-1. The sequence goes on along the minus strand of NZ_VTXF01000013.1, from coordinate 109,259 downwards.
ACAATGATCTACTAGACCGCAGTGATGTGACTAAGACGGGTGAATATCTAGATGACACGACGTCAAGCCAGCTGGGGTTCTACGTTCAAGACCAAGTTCGTCTGGATGCATTAGTACTGATTGCCGGTGCGCGATTTGATCACTACAAATCTGAGAGTGATTACTACGCCCATGAATCTGATCACAAGCAGTTCACTTACCGTTTAGGTGGTTTGTACCAGTTTGATAATGGTTTAGCACCGTTTGCAAGCTATGCGACGAGCTTTGAACCAGCTCCGGGTGTTGATAAATCAGGCAATGAGTTTGATCCAGAGAACGCACAACAAGCAGAGATTGGTGTGAAATACCTGTCTGACGATATGTCGAAAGAAGCAACGGTTTCTTTATTCCATATCGTTAAGCAAGACATGTTGATGACAGACCCGACTAACGTTTATGGCCCAAGAATCCAAGTGGGTGAAGTGGTATCGCAAGGTGCGGAACTATCAGGACGTTGGTTCGCGACAGAAAGCTTCGATATTGCGGCTGCATACACGTATGTTGACATGGAAATCACTGAAGACTCTAGTAACGGTTTAGAGGGTACGACACCGATCTATGTACCGGAACATACGGCTAATGTGTGGGCTAACTACAACGTATTTAACGGCATGCTAGCGGGTTCTCGATTCAGTGCAGGCGCTCGTTACGTAGGCGAAATGCAAATGGATGCAAGCAACACGCAAGGCAAAGTACCGTCTTACACGGTTGTTGATTTGTCGGTGGGTTATGATTTAGGCGCAGCCAGCGACACACTATCTGGTGCAACTGCTAACCTAGCGGTGAACAATATTTTCAACGAAGAATATTACGCGTGTTACGACCAATCGAACTGTTGGTTCGGTGCTGAGCAGTCTGTAGAGCTAAGCGTGAACTACGAGTTCTAACTAAGTTAGAGTCTTAATAAAGCAGCCTCACAAGGCTGCTTTTGTCGTTTGAAGAAATATAGAATTTAGATTAAGTAGGCAAATATATGAGCTTAAAATCAATAGCTTCTCATTTTTCTAAAGTAAAAAATATGAATACAAAACTCGTTCTAACGATGTTAGCGAGTGCTTTATCGTTTAATGCAATGGCTAATTACCAAGTTGAAGACAGCGAGGGGGTTAAAACCCTTGAAGCGCAACCCGTTAGAGTGGCAGCACTGAACTGGGACATTGCTGAACAAGTGATTGAACTCGGTATAACCCCCGTCGCAGCGCCTGATATTGCAGGGTATAGCGATTGGGTTGTGCAACCTGCGATACCAGAAGGCGTGGCGGATATTGGTACTCGAACTGAACCTAACTTTTCTGCACTTAAGAAGCTCAACCCTGATGTGATTCTTATCGCTTCACCCCAGAAAGATCTTCATGAACGACTTTCTGAAATCGCCCCCGTGCTTTACTACCAAACATACAGCGAACAGCACAGTAATGCTGAAGCTGCTATTGAGAACTTCAAGAAGATAGGCCAATTGCTTGGTAAAGAAGAACAAGCGAACAAGAAACTCGCTGCGATGGATGAGCGTCTTGATGTTCTTAAGGCTGCACTAGATAAAGCGTATCCGGGAGACAAGCCGAAAGTGACATCTTTCCGGTTTGCGAGTACTAATTCGGTTTACATTTACGGTGATAACTCGATTCCTCAATATGCGCTTGAGCAGCTAGGCTTCGAAAATGCGATGGATCTTCCTGTGAGTCAGTGGGGCATCAGTCAAAAGCGTATGACTGAGCTTAAGAACGTTAAGGGTGGCATTGCGCTGTACTTTGAACCTTTCCCATATCAAGACAAGTTAGATCGCTCTCCGGTTTGGAAGAGCATGCCCTTTGTTCGCGATGGTCAATTTAGCCCTGTAGCAGCAAGTTGGAGCTACGGCGGTGCTATGTCTATTTTGTATAACGCAGAAGCTATGGCGCAATCGTTGTTGACGCTAGCGGAGCAGTAATGAAATCCAGTGGTTTGATGATGGGAGCGGCGTTATTTATCGCCGCCCTTATTCATTTATGGTTAGGGCAGTCGGAATTTGGCCCTATTGGTGAGTTGCTTCAACAAGCCTCACAGATCAGTGACATCGCTACATTCAACTCAATGGTTGATGATTCATTCGAGTTGATGGCATTAATCTATGTCAACTTACCTCGTTTAGTGATGGCGATTCTGGTTGGTGGAACACTCGGCACCATAGGTAGTTTGTTCCAACAGTTAACGCAAAACCGCATGATGTCTCCGCTTACACTCGGTACATCATCAGGGGCATGGCTTGGTCTGGTCATTCTGAATGTGGTCGCGCCGATGTTGGTTGCTCAATATTCGGTTTGGTTTGCGCTGATAGGCGCGCTGCTTGCAATGGGTCTGATTGTTTCGATTGTTGGCATCAAAAACATGAGCGGTTTACCGATTGTTTTGGCGGGCATGGCGGTTAACTTACTGCTGGGCGCATTCGCGACTGCGATTATTTTGCTTAACGACCAGTACGCGCAGAACCTGTTTGTATGGGGAGCTGGTGATCTCGGACAGAACGGTTGGGAACAAGTGCTTTGGCTTATGCCTAAGTTACTGCCAATCTTTGCTATTTTCCTGTTGGCTCCAAGAGTTTTGACTCTGCTTTCTATTGGCAATGAAGGGGCAGCAGCACGCGGGCTTGATATTGGCACGACCTTCTTTGTGTTAATGGCAATCGGCGTTTGGCTGGTTTCCGTGTCGATTACCTCGGTGGGTGTGATCAGTTTTATTGGATTGATTGCGCCAAACATCGCGAGACATTTGGGCTTTTTAAAGGCGAAATCTGAACTCATCGCAAGCTGCGTGTTAGGTGCACTGTTGCTTTGTGTGACCGACAGCTTGGCGATTTTCTTGGCGCAATGGTCTTTGGATATGATTCCAACAGGAACGGCAACCGCGGTGGTTGGTGCTCCAGCTTTGATCATTATTGCTCGCAAGCAAATGTCTGCTCAAGATCAAATGTTTTTCTCGATGCCTAAAGGGCCGAGGTCTATTTCACATTTGGCTTATTTCTTGTTGGGCGCGATGATCTTTGGTTTGTTGGCGTTAAGCACGCTGTTACAGCCATCTTCTGATTTGGGCTATTTTGTTATCCCAGACGCATTTGAATGGTCGATTCGCTGGCCGAGAATATTAACCGCAATATTCGCTGGTGGCGGCTTAGCGGTGGCGGGTGTGATTTTGCAAAGACTCGTCTACAACCCCCTCGCGAGCCCAGACATTCTTGGTGTGTCGGCGGGGGCGGTTCTGGCGTTGATATTCAGTAGCCTGTTTATGGGATACTCGATTCATTCGCTAAGCCCTTGGGTTGCTTTCTTAGGCAGCGCGATTGCACTCTGTATATTGCTATTTCTTGGCAAGAAGCATCAGTTCGCCCCTTCGATATTGATCCTTACTGGTATTTCTCTGACCGCGGTATTGGAAGCTTTGGTGCAATTCTCTTTAACGCGAGTGGGGGAGGGAAAATACACCTTATTGGCTTGGTTGGCAGGATCTACGTATCGTGTTGAACCTGAAGCTGCAATGATAATGGCTATCGTGATCACCGTTTGTATTGGCGTAGCTTTACTGTTGAGTCGTTGGGTGACATTAATTGCGACTGGTCGTCAGTTTGCAAGTGCAAGAGGGCTGAACATCAATATCGCCTATGTGGCTCTATTGTGTATTGTCGCGATTTTATGTTCGATGGTCACAACCACCATGGGGCCGGTCGCTTTTGTTGGTCTACTGGCTCCACATATTGCGGCGATGGTGGGTGCTCACTTGGTTCGTGAACAGATCATCTTATCGTTTTTGATTGGTGCGGCATTGATGTTATTTGCTGATTGGTTAGGGCAAGTGGTGGTGTTCCCAGCGCAACTTGCGGCAGGGACGTTGGTTTCCATTATTGGTGGCAGTTATTTCATTTTCTTGTTACTGAAATCTCGAACAACATAGCTTTTGCCCATGACCTAAAGCCACTGGTATTTAAAGCTACTGGCAATCAAAGCTATGAATAAAAAAGCAGTGAGTGGGGCGATCCATCACTGCTTTTTTGTTTGTGTCGTTTGTGTAAAGGGGGGAGGAGTTAAGCAACACAGGTCTCGCTTCTTAATGTGCAAGTTTGGCATATGTTAATAAAATGTACAACCTAAAGGTCTGACCACTCATAAGGTAGCCACCATGCCAAACCTCGATCGTATTACTTGTTCTATCGATGAAAACCAAATTGCGACGGTTGTGTTGAATCGACCCGATAAGCTGAATGCTATTGATATGGCAATGTTCCAAGGCGTGAACAACATGGTCAATAAGTTGAAAAAGAACACCGAGATTCGAGCTGTAATAGTGAAGGGCGAGGGACCTGATTTTTGTTCAGGGCTTGATGTGAAGTCTTTGCTGACCAGTAAATCTGGTGCGATGAAGCTTCTTTTTAAATGGCTCCCAACATTACCAAACGCCGCTCAACGCTTTTCATTGGGTTGGCGAGACATTCCATGCCCTGTCATTTTTGCGATTCATGGTCGGTGTTGGGGAGGCGGTCTGCAATTGGTCAGTGGCGGTGACTTTAGAATTGCTAGCCCTGATGCGAACTTCTCGATACTGGAAGCAAAGTGGGGGCTAATTCCAGACATGGGAGGCGCCATAGCCTTTAGAGAGCTGATGCGTAAAGATCACACCCTAGAAATGGCGATGACGGCCAAAGTGATCGACTGTGAAACCGCGAAAGAATATGGGTTGGTGACCAAGATTGCTGAAGACCCCTACTCTGAAGCCTATGCCTTGGCACTTGAGTGCGCGAATCGGTCACCAGATGTTGTCGCTGCTAATAAGAAACTCTACAACAAGACTTGGTGGTCAAGCCCGGGTATGGCTGTATTCTACGAGACCTGGTATCAGATAAAGGTTGGGCTAGGTAAGAACCGAGCGATAGCAGCACAGCGTGAAATTCATCCCGATAAGCCACGCTCTTACTTAGCAAGAAAGTTCAAATAACGCTTGTACAGGAATAATCGATATTCCCTTTGTTTATGGGGCTTTGCGGTAACCTTAGAGCAATTTAATGTCTAAGGCTAAATGAGCGCTCTGATGAACAAAACTTTTACTTACTCTCTAGCTGCCACTGCAATTTTTACGAGCTTAAATGCATTCGCAAGTGGCCTGTTTTTGCAAGAAGCTGTCGTTGCCAACGCTGGTACTACTGGTGCTGGCGACGGTGTTTACACTCGATCTGCAGCAGCGATGTGGACAAACCCTTCCACTATGTCTCACATGGGCGAAAGTAAGACGACCATCAACACCATGGCTTTCGATCTTGAGATGAAATATCAAGACAACGATGGTAACCCAGATGGTAAAGCTCATTCAGTCATGCCTTCATTTGGTGCGTTCCATGCTCATCAAGTCACAGACAAATTACACCTTGGTATCGCGCTTGGTGCTGTTGGCGGTTCTAGCCTTGATTACGGCAGTGAATGGGCGGGTGCTGCACTTTTAGAAGATATCACTCTCACTGCAATGCAAGTGAACCCATCACTAAGTTATAAGCTGAATGACCAGTGGTCAGTAGGCGCAGGTGTGCAATTCAGTTGGGCTGCATTTCAGCAGTCGACCTCTGGGGTTGCTGGATTTACAGCAAAACAAGATACTGACTGGGCATACGGTTATAACTTAGGTGTCATGTACACACCGACGGATAAGCTAAAGCTTGGAGCGAGTTATCGTTCTAAACTCGAGCACGAGTTTAATAATGAGTTAAGAGGGGTCGAAGATTTTTCTAACTCTCTAGCTATGGATCTTGCTTTGCCAGAGATTGTTGATGTTAGTGCAAGTTACGCGTTTAACTCACGACTCGATTTGTTGGCTAGTGTGCAATTACATCGTTGGAGTGAGTGGGATACAACAGTTCTTGATTTTGGTGTTGTTGGAAGCCCAATTAGTGGTGTTCCACTTGAACGCGATTGGGACGACGTGTGGAAGTTTGCGGTTGGTGCAGACTATCAATTGAATTCAGACTGGCGTTTAAAAGCGGGCTTTTCTTACGAGACCTCGCCACAAGATGATCCGTCAATGCAATGGGTTGACCTGCCTGTAGGTGAACAGTATCGCTACTCGGTAGGTGCTTCAACCTATTGGGATGATATCTTGATCGACGTGTTCTATGAGTACGCAGATTTGGGTTCAGTTGATATGAACCGAAGTGGACCAAAAGGTAGTACTTTGCTAAACGGCTCATTCGATGGCCGCATCCACTTTGTTGGTGTTAGCGCGACCTTCTAATGACACTACGTAATCTATTAATTGTTACTTCGGTAATACTGGGCTCAACGGGGACTTTGGCTGAAGAGAAGCACCCAGATGACCCGACTAAGATCGTAACCAAAGCTGGCGTTGCTTATAACGAAGATCTGCAGTTCTCTGGGTCTATTGGGCTTGATGAAGCGCGAATGATCAATGCTCGTGTTAACGCAGATGGCGAAGAGTGGCGAATAGGCGGCTCATGGCTGTTGCCTATGGGGATTGTCAATTTCAACTTTAGTCGCTCTGAGTATGATAACGATGCTTACAAGAACAACTACAGTATTGGTACGTTTATACCACTGAGCTATTTCGACATTGAGCCGTTCGGTTGGCAAATCTTCCCTATGGCTGGCTACAGTTATAATGATGGCGAAGTGGCGGTTTTCGATGATGATAACGTTGGCTCTGACTATGTATTGATGCCGAGTGCAACACACGGTGGTTACATTGGCGCGTTTGGCTTAAAAACGATTACGGATGAGTGGTCGATTATGGCCTTTGGTGGTGGTTCATTGGGTTCTGATGATTATTCAGGTTACTGGACTGGCGTCGGCGCTAGCTACAAGTTGAGTGATGCTCAATCCTTCAACTTTTTCACTATCTTTGCTGAGGATGACTTCGGTGAAAATAACAGTGTTGGCGCTTCTTACACCTATGAATTCAAATAGTTATTCTCACATATCATCTTAGATAAAAGAACTGAGTGTAGGCCCACTGATTTAGTGAATCTACACTCAGAACTTATCGCTTTTCTAAGATCTTTTTAGTTTGAAGCCGTGCCTAGCAAGCCGCTTGGTAACGTTCAACATAGCTTTGCATTACCGCGTTCATCGCTTTGGTGATATTGGCGTATTGTGCTTCCTCTAGATTCGCGAGAGAGACGCGCAGGGACCACGTTGGCGCATCAAATCCCGCACCTGGCATCACAATCACGCCATGCTCTTCGGCAAGGCGAACCAAGAAATCTAAAGGCTCATACATTTCCTCCAACCAGGTAAAGAAGCCTTCGCTATGAACGGTTTGAGCGATTTCTTTGAGATCAATCTCTACATAGTAAAATGCCCCTGTTTGATCGCCCTCTGCGATGATCGGAGCGGCTAAGTTCTTCTCCATCAATGTATGGTAACGACGACGCACAATCTGTTTAGCCAAGCGCTTATACTCTTCACCGCCTTGCATCAAAGACAACAACGAGAACATCGTCATCTGGATTTGTTGTGGACTAGAAAGCCCAGCTGTGTGGTTTAATGCCACAGCACGACTGTCTGCTACCAATCGGTCAATGAATTTAAGTTTGCTTGGTTCAAGAGTGATGCCTTGGTATCGTGTTGAAAGTGCATTGCGAGTATCTTCTGGTAGGTCACCGATCATACGGTCGAAGTTATTGTCTTCATGTACGCCAATCACCCCTAAACGCCAACCTGTTGCGCCAAAATATTTAGAGTACGAGTACACCAAAATCGTGTTCTTCGGAGCCAGCATTGCTAGTGATGTGAAGTTATCAGCGAAAGTGCCATACACATCATCAGTAAGAAGGATGAGGTCAGGACGACGTTTAGCAATTTCTGCAATTTTGTACAGTGTCTCATCACTCAGTCTTACCGATGCTGGGTTACTAGGGTTAACTAGGAAGAACGCTTTAACACTTGGATCATTTAACTTCTCTAATTCAGAATCAGGGATTTGCCACGCTGACTCTTCTGTTGCCATGATTTCTACTTTGTTGAGCGAATAGTCTTCAAGCTCTGGCATCTCGATATAAGGCGTGAAAATCGGCGCGCCAATCGCAATCGTATCGCCTTTGTTTAACAGACGGTTACTCTTCAAGGTATTGAAGATATACACCATGGCTGCGGTGCCACCTTCAACGGCAAACAAGTCAAATTTGCCAGCAGGAACGGGTTGAGAGCCCGCCATTTCTTGCTCAATGTATTTGCGAGCAATGAGCTCTGAATACTTCAGCATGCGGTCGGGAACTGGGTAGTTATTACCTAGAATGCCGCCAACCCACTCATAAATCAGCTCATCGCTGTCTACCTGATATTGATCGGTAATGAATTGGAAGGCTTCGATAAGGAATTGAACGCCTTCTTGCTCTTCGTGTTTCTCACAAAATTGGAGGAAACGTAGGCTAATGTCTTCCTTTTCGCCCATGCCGCCAAAGCCTTGGTAGCCAGAAAACGTTGCTTTTGACTCTTCCAGCGCAAACATACCGAGTTGGAAGAAGGCTTCACGTGGCGCTGTTGCTACCCAGTTTGGATTGCCGCGACCCGCGTTGATCATCGTTTTTTCATGTGAATGTTGAGCTAGGTCGATCAGTGTGTTTTTTACTTCAAATGGGCTCAGTGTTTCTAGGCGTTGTTCATCAGTGCGTTTCATGGTCTTTTCTCTTTAAATTTTTAATTCGTAAATGCGTTAATTAGGTATTTAGTGCTTGTTCAAGAGGCGTGCTCTTGAACAAGCGGGAGTTCTCTTCAACGAGCGGTTGTTCTAGGAAATCTTGGTAATTAGGTTGACGATGATTGGCCCCCACAAGGTGAGGAAGATATTGGCAACCGCGTAAGTCATTGTGAAACTTGGTACGGGTGTGCTGTTCTGAGTTTTTTCTAGTAGCGATGCGAAGGCTGGGTTAGCACTACGGCTACCTGCGACAACGGCTAGGGCTTCTACCGGGTTTTTGATTTTCAACACGTAGTAGTTGAATAGGAACGTCAGTATTTGTGGAATCATGGTCACCAACACGCCAAGCAGTAATAGCGTCACGCCGTTTTGTTTGATTGCCGTAAGGGCAGGAGCACCAGCATTGATACCAACCACCGCAACGAACACAGCAAGGCCAAACGTCTGCATAAAGTTGGCAGCACCATGGTTAATGCTTCCTAAGCGTGGAGTGCGCATTCTCAGGTAACCAACAAGCAAGCCAGAAACCAAACAACCTAAGCCAGAACCCAAGGCGATATGAGAACCGCCGATCGAGAAGCCAATCTCACCGATCAAATAACCAAGCACCATGCCAAATGACATTGTCACAAAGTCCGTCACACTTGGAAGTGGGCTGTTGTAGCCGATTTTCTTCTCGACTTTGGCGAGGTCGTCTTTCTGGCCTACGAGCGTGATTTCGTCGCCTAGGTGCAGTTCTGTCTCTGGTAGTGTCGAAATGTCATGACCCATGCGAGACAACTGAGTGATGTAAACACCACGACGAATACGTGCGTTGGTTTCATCGTGAAGCTTGCGCAGAGTTACGCCCGCTAACTTTTTGTTGGTGAGTACGATTTTTTTCTGCGTATGAATAACGTTGGTTTCGTCGCTAAACTCGCCAAGCTCAACACCAAGAGAGGTTACTTTCGGAAAGGCTTGCGTGAGGCCTGCCAGATAGACTTTGTCATTCGCGGCTAGGATAGGGTTTTTTGCAATGTCTAACGTTGTGTCTGACTCTTCACCTGGACGATAAATAGCTTCTATTGTCAGGTCAGAATCGAATGCTTCTTCTAGCTCAGCGACACTTTTGCCTACAAACATAGAGTTAGCGGTGACTTGGTAAGCGCGAGAAGAGACTCGGTTTAATGCTGAGAACTCACCTTCATTAAGTTGCTTGCTGCCAGAGCCCATCTGTTCTGCGAGCTTTTTCGCTTCTTTGGTGATGTTCCAACCCATTACCATTGGGATTAGGGACATCATCAAGATAGGGCCAAGAGAGCCGAAGATGTATGTGATCGAGTAACCCACCGCCACATTGGTTTTCAGTGTTGAGGTCACATCGGGTGCAAGGTTGAGTTGATCAATCGCGTTACCAGCAGTACCAATGATGGCTGATTGTGTTAAACCACCGGCTGCAAGGCCTGCGGCTAAACCTTTATCTAGGCCGGCCCATTTTGCGAGTAGCACAACGGTTACAAGCCCAACGAACGTCATTACGAATGAGGCGAATAGACGTGTTAGTGATGAAAGGCGAAATGACGAGAAGAACTGCGGTCCGCCGTTGTAACCCACCATGAAAATAAATAAAGCAAAGAAGATGCTTTTCACTTCATTGGAAATTGCAATTCCGCCGATTTGGCCAAGCCCAACGGCAACCAAAAGTGAGCCTGCGATCCCGCCTAATTCAAACTTACCGATTTTAATTTTACCGATTAAGTAACCGAGTCCTAGTGATAGGAATAGAGCTATAAATGGATAGTCTCTTAATTGTTCAATAATAAATGACATGATAAACCTTTAATGAAATACCACTGATATTTCATAACTAATAATATATTGATGTTGAATGACAGAATGTTCTGTCTATCTGTGGTTATGCGAAATTAAGAATTACTTGTCTTATGGTGTAATCGAGACGATTTTTTATGAGCATGAGTTTTATCTTTGTGATGCTTATTATGATGACCATCTGGGTGATGATTCACTAAATGCTTATGGCCTTCTGGTTCACCACCGTGTGGCAGACCAGAATGAGAGGGCTGATGTGCTCTATATTCTAAATGGTCCTTGTTGTGTTTATGTTCGACTTCCTCTCCATATACACGTTTCATTTTTTCTTTAATAGCGACTTTCGTATGGTGTGTTTGATTAGACATATTAATCTCAGTTAGTTGTTTAAGGAACGATGAGAATTATATCTATCGGTGAAGGATATAAATCATGTTCAAATAAAATCGACATAAAGCCAAGAAATGATTTTTGCTTGATAAATTTTTATCAAGTCACTGTATTTGTTGGTTTTATTTTTATTTTATATAGATGGGCTTCGATGTTATATCAGTTTGATTTATTGAGTGCTTAGGTGGATAGAATAACCGGACTTCAAAAACAAGGTGAACACATGAGTAAGTATAAAGGCGTAATTGTTGGGTCTGCTTTATTTATATTATTGTCTTTTGTATTTGGCTTTCAATATGTAAAAAGCGAAATAATAAAAGAGAAAGTAGCAAGTTTTAAATTTCCATCTATACCTGTAACGACTGAAGTAGTAAGTCAAAAGGTTTGGAACGAACATTTGAATGTTATTGGTAATATTCATGCTAACCAATCGGTTAATGTAACAAGCCCAATTTCAGGGCAAATAAAAGAAGTGCTTTTTAAGTCAGGTCAATTTGTTAATAAAGGCGACATTCTTATCCAGTTGGATGATGCACTATTAAAAGCGAACTATAAAAGCCAGTTAGCAAAGGTTGAGTTAGCAAGAACGGAATTAAAAAGAAATAAAAAGCTATTGAAAAATCATAGTGTCTCTCAGAATTCGGTAGATAAACTTGCTGCTCAATTTAATGCTGAATCCGCCAAGCTAGAATACATCTCTACTCAGGTTGATTACATGAAAGTTAAAGCGCCTTTCTCTGGCCATGTTGGAATTAGAAAAGTGGATGTCGGTGATTTTATCAATTCAAGCACAGCGATTGTTGACCTTGAAGATAGCTCTCAACAGTATGTCGATTTCTCTATTTCGGAGCTTTATCTTCACAGTGTGCAAGTAGGGCAGGACCTTCAGTTTAAATCTGACGCAGCGAACGATGCTGAGTATCACGCCACGATTACTGCGATTGAACCTAGCTCAGACGCGAACACACACAATATCGAACTGCGAGCAGTGACGACTGAATCTGTGCCTCTGGAATCTGGTATGTATGTGGATGCAACACTAACCACTTCCGATTCAAACGCGGTGATCAGCGTGCCGTCAGTGGCGATCAGCTACACCTTATCTGGCGATACTGTGTTTGTTCTAGATACTTCAACGAAACAAGTGAGCACGAATTCAGGAAGTGTAAGTTCAGCGAGCACAAGTTCAAACAAACAAGATTCAGAGAAAGAAGAGACACCGTTTTACGAATACAAAGTGGTGCAACGCATTGTGGAAATTGGCCCGAAACAAGGTGGTTATGTCGGTGTCCTTTCAGGCTTGAAAGAAGGGGATGTGGTGGTGACGTCGAATCAGCATCAGCTTAAAAATGGTGGTTTGGTTTTGGTGAACAATCAACGACCGCTTGTTACTCATACTCAGCCAAGTAAATAGGATTCTCCCATGACATTTACTGATGTATTCATCAAACGCCCGGTGTTGGCGACGGTATTAAGTCTCGTGTTGTTGGTGTTGGGGCTTAAAGCTTTTACCTCATTGCAGGTGCGCCAATACCCAGAAATTGAAACAGGTGTGATCACCATTACCACCAGTTATCCCGGTGCCAGTGCGTCGAGCGTACAAGGTTACGTTACCCAACCTCTACAGGCTGAAATCGCCCAAACCGCGGGCATTGACTACATGACATCAGACAGTGCCTTGGGTAAATCTGTGATTACGGTGTATTTGAAGCTGGGATACCCATCTGATGGCGCACTGACGGAGATTCTTTCTCTGGTGCAACAAGTGAAATACAAACTGCCTTCTGGGGTGTTGGACCCGAGTATTCTTAAATCGACGTCGCAATCGCCGATCTTATATGTCTCTTTCTCAAGCGATACGCTGAAAACAGAGCAGGTGTCGGATTATGTGAGCCGAGTGGTGAAGCCTACATTCTCAACGGTAGAGGGTGTGTCCAAAGTCGATATGTTAGGCCAACAAGATTTCGCGATGCGTATCTGGCTGAAGCCTCAAAAACTGGCGTCTTATGGTTTAACCGCGACCGATGTACAAAATGCACTGCGAGCAAACAACATCGTGAGCGCGGCGGGTAAGTTACAAAACCCATATATCGAAGTCGATATCAATGCTCATACCGATTCTAGCTCTGTAGAAGACTTTAAAAACATGTCGCTTAAGGCCCATAACGGGCAACTGGTGCATTTGAAAGACGTTGCCACAGTAGAGCTAGGCGCAGCGACTTATGATTCAGACGTTGAGTTTAATGGCGTAACGACTGTTTCAACGGCGATCAGCAATACCGCGACATCGAACCCGTTAACCGTGGTTGAAGGGATTTACGACTTGTTGCCTCAGATAAAAGCGGGCTTACCTGACGGTATTAAAGCGGATGTGGTGTACGACTCAACCAAGTTCATTGAGACATCGATTGATGAAGTAGCCAAAACACTGATGGAAGCGGCAATGATTGTGGTGATTGTTATCTTTGCGTTCCTCGGCTCTATGCGTGCGATGTTAATTCCATTGGTGACGATTCCATTGTCGTTGATTGGCTCGATGTTCTTCATGTTGAGCATGGGTTTCAGCATTAACTTGCTGACGTTACTAGCTATGGTGCTGGCGATCTCTTTGGTGGTGGACGATGCGATCGTGGTGGTGGAAAACACTTTCCGACACCTAGAGGATGGTACAAGCCCAATTAAAGCAGCGATTAACAGTGCGCGAGAGATTGCAGGCTCTGTGATTGCGATGACCATTACCTTGGCCGCAGTTTATGCACCGATCGGTTTCATGGGTGGTTTGACCGGCAAGTTGTTTACTGAGTTTGCTTTCACCTTGGCGGGTTCTGTTCTGATTTCAGGTTTTATCGCACTGACGTTGACGCCGATGATGTGTTCAAAACTGCTTAACAAGTCGGTATTGGATGGAAAACTGGTTAAGAAGATTGATGTGGTTATTGCGGGTGTCACTGAACGCTACCGCAAGGTGCTTGAACATGTACTAAATAACAGAGTTTATATCTGGCCAGTAGTCGGGACTTTGCTTATTAGCTTGGTGTTCATGTTTATGAATACCGCTTCTGAACTGGCACCCGAGGAAGATCAAGGCGTAATGATTGTGATGGGGCAAGGGCCTGCCCAAGCCAATACGGATTATATTCGTCACTTTACTCCGGCTCTGATTAACTCTATCAGCAAGAACGATGAAGTCGAAATGACCATGCTAGACAACGGTTACATGAACAACAATGCGTTCTTTGGTTTAGGTGTATTGAAGGATTGGGATTCTCGCGAAGCAACGGCAAAAGAGGTGATGCAACGCTTTGAAAAAGAGAGCTCGATATTACCAGGTTTGCAGGTGTATACCTTCTCCCCACCGGATCTGCCAGGCACTCCGCAAGGCTTGCCATTCCAAATGGTATTGAAGACGCCAACTGGCTCGTATCAAGACCTTTATCAGTACGCTGAAAAACTGAAAGAGTACGCACAGAAAAGCGGTAAGTTTATCTACGTGCAGAACGATCTTAACTTCAACAAACCACAGGTTGAGATTCATATTGACCGTGATAAAGCGGCTCAGATGAATGTAAGCGCTCAGGACGTTGGTACGGTGCTGTCTCGCTTTATCAGTGAAGGGTTCGTGAACTACTTCTCGATGGATCAGCGCAGTTATCAGGTGATTACACAGGTACCAAACGAGAACCGTAACTCTTGGGATGACCTGAAGAATTATCACGTACGTTCGAACACAGGAGAGATGGTACCGCTGGCTTCGTTAATTGAAATTAACGAATCTGTTCAGCCATCAAAAGTGGATCAATTCCAGCAGCTAAACAGCGCAATGATTGAAGCGAAAATGATGCCGGGTGTCAGTATTGGTGAAGCGTACAAAGTAATGGAAGAGGGAGCCGCGAAGATTCTGCCTACGTCGTACAGCACAGATACATCTGGTCAGCTTCGTCAGTTCTTGCAAGAAGGCTCTTCGTTGGTAACAACGTTCTTCCTAGCTTTGGTGATCATCTACTTGGTACTGGCTGCGCAGTTCGAAAGCTTGCGTGACCCATTGGTGGTATTAACCAGTGTTCCATTGTCGATTTTTGGTGCTTTGATGCCGCTCTATTTGGGCATTGATACGCTCAACATTTACACCGAAGTGGGGCTGGTGACCTTGATAGGCTTAATCAGTAAGCACGGTATATTGATTGTGGAGTTTGCGAACCAGATGCAACAAGAGTTGAAATGCAGCCGTCGTGAAGCCGCTATTCGTTCGGCGACCGTACGAATGCGCCCGGTATTGATGACAACTGCTGCCATGGTTGTAGGTGTTGTGCCATTACTGATTGCAAGTGGTGCTGGAGCTCAAAGTCGATTCTCAATTGGCTTGGTGATTACGGTGGGTATGTCGGTAGGCACGCTGTTTACCTTGTTTGTTGTCCCTACGATCTACACCTATTTGGCGGCGGACCACACCGCAAAGGAACGGGATGATGATTCGCGCGAAGAGAGTTGCAAGCCTGCTCAAATAAACCAGTCATAAACAAGAAAATTTAATCAACACGAATCCCAATTGATGAGCTTTATCGCTTAGGGATTCGTGCACTCAAAATTTAGAAAGTTAGAGGTTCACATGAAACTACATTATTTATTCCCGTTGATCGTTTTATTCACTGCTGGCTGTTCAAGCAACATGCCAAGTAGAGAAGAAATTCAGAGTGTCGATTCAAACCACTATTTCGTTGATAGTCAGTTTGATCACGACATGAAAGGGGTATCGTGGATAGCGAAGGACAGTGGCTCACTTCACTTCAATCAGTTTGAATTTACCACCGTTGGTATAAAAAGTTCGGGGGTTGACCAGCGTGTATCAAAGCAGGTTCAGTCTGAATTCAAGACTCAGGTTCATAAGAAAATGGACGAGAAGCTGGCGACGAAATTACAGGGCTACAAGAACGTAGTTTTGGAGAACAAGGAACTCGATATAAGCGTGATGCTCTATGACATCAATGATATTCCTGAAGACATGCGTGTGACGGAATTTATCCCTGTTGGTTCCGTGATTGGTGCCATTAAATATGCAGCAGGTACTCGTGATCGTTCGATTCGTATTTTGGCAAGCGTGGATCTGAAAGATCATGATACATCTCAGCTAATTGGTCGCCGTATTTTTGTCGTGAACGATAATGGCGTACTAGAGAACGACAAATCAGAAATCACCATAGATATGCTCGATAAAAACCTTGAGCAAATTTCCCAACAAGCGGTCGACTTTGCTTTTGAGGTGACTTACTTAAACACAAAGCAAGGCTAAGGCAATGAAGCATAGAAATAAACTCTGTAGTCAAATGGCGTCAATGCTGCTTGCTATCGGTTTGAGTAGCTCGGTATTCGCGAGCGACGAAAATTATGAGCAGTGTATTCTGAGCGCTTTATCTGAAGCGGAAAGCCAACAAAATATTGAATGGCTTAAAGAACAGTGCGCTTCTTTGGAGGCTGATGTTGAGGAAAAGACTAAAGAGAGCAAAGCGAATGCAGATTTTCCAGAAAGGTCACCAGAGCAAAAGATCTCACGCTTGAAGATGGAATACACAACAGAAGACAACCCATTTGTAATAACGCCATATCGTTTGAATTATATTTTGCCAGTCACACATATGACTAACGTGAACACACAGCCATATGGTGATGATCGATTCGGAGGTAAAGCGGATGACCTTAGCGATGAAGAGATCAAACTACAGTTAAGTTTAAAAATCCCAGTGGTCGATGATGGTGTGTTTAACCAAGAGGATAAAATCTATTTTGGTTTTACGCTCAAATCATTTTGGCAGGCGTATTCGTCCGACATTTCGGCGCCGTTCAGAGAGACAAACTATCGTCCTGAATTGTTTTATGAAACGCCTTTGAATATCGAGTCGGCTGATGGTGTTTGGTTCTCTCGATTCGGTCTAGAACATGAATCGAACGGTAGAACAGAGGAGTTAAGTCGAAGCTGGAACCGAGTCTATACGGGGCTCGGATACATAGAAGATGACTTCTTAGTTTATATACAGCCTTGGTATCGTATTCCGGAATCTAGCAGCAGTGACGACAATCCAGACATTGAAGATTATTTAGGACACTATGAGCTGTCGGGGGCTTATAAATGGGAGGAGTTTGAGCTCTCAGCACTAGGCCGCTATAACTTTCAAACTGGTTATGGTGGCGTTCAAACCTCGCTCAGTTTTCCTCTGTTTGGGCGACTAAAAGGTTATGTGCAGTATTACAAGGGGTATGGTGAGAGCTTGATTGATTATGATTATAACAGCGAGCGGATTGGTGTCGGTGTTCTTCTCACTAATGCTTTATAGAGCGATATTTTGAATTGTGTTGCAGAGAGAAACACCGACGATAAAGGCGGTGTTTACATTACTTGGCGACTTCTAGCTTAGATTCAATCTCAGAGATATTGCTATTGAAGAATAAGGTTTGTGCAACCTTTAGAACTACCGGGTAACCGGACTCCAAAATGGTTTCGTAGTAATACTCTTCTGCAGCCGCTGGGTTGCCTTTTGATTCCTCTAGCTTGGCCAATATTATGGTGGACATAACGTTGTAATCGTTTCTCGGTATTAACGTCATATAACGCTCAGCTTCATTTGGGTTATCTTGAGTAAGGGAATAGGCGGCCAGTGCATCGTAGACTCGATAAGATGTTGGATTGATTCCCGCTGAAAGTAGTTTTTCCCCAAACCGATTATTCAACTTTTTGACGAGCTGCTCTTTTTGAGAAGACTTCAATAAAAAGATATCGGCAAGTTCATACAAATAACGACTCGACATTAAAAAGTGGTTATCAGGCTCGAGTTCGTTGGCTTCGACGATTTTCTTTAAGGTGTCCGTTCTATCTAGAGTCATAAAGGTGAGGCCCAGAGACTCAAGTGCTAGCCTCAACGGTACTTCTTGTTTTGGAAGCTCAGAGATTTGCTGCTTTAAGATGGTTTTCTGAATATCGATATTAAATGAGTCTAATAAGTCATCGAGCATAGTTCGCATCGTGCTGTGTAGAGAAGAAGCATCAATCAGATAGTCTCGCCCTAAATGTTTGAAGTTAGAGATGCGATTGAAATAAGTGATATCGAGATACTCTCTGTCGCCCTCTGTTTTGCTTTTAAAACTGACGACGTTGGCGGAGTTTGGAACTAAGGTTTCGTCCACTATGATGCGAAAGTTGCGGTAGGTCGTAACATAGCTCATCAGCTTATGAACAATGCCCCTCATAAAGGCATTGTTCTTTAAATTCTCGTCCACTCTAACGTAGATGTAACGGGGTTCGAGTGATAAGTAATGAACCGTAGCGTGTGCTTTATGCTCTTCAATCACTTGGTGATTGGTTACGGTATTCGACTTAGTGTCAGAATCTGAAGCATGATTTCTGGAATACGCTCGTTCTGTGGTCACAAGGGTTGAGCTATCAATACTGTTGTAGGACTCGTTCGGTGATTGTTGCCACCACCAAAACACGCCAATGGCGATAACGATAGCGCTTGCAGCCAAAGCACCGACAGCAACCACTAATGGCGAGGGTTTTGTTGGTTTTTCTTTAGGTTGAACTGATGATGAGTTTTGTGTTTGATGGCTTGAATTGGGCTCTTCAAATTGTGTTGATGAACTGGTTGAAGTGCCAGAATTATTACTTTTTGACGCTGCCACACTAGGTGTCGTATTGGTTTGATTACCTTGAATATTAGTGTCTTGGAGCGTGACATTAGCGCTGACTTTTCCACTATCACTCAGGGCGTCATCATCACTTTGTTCGGTAGAAGGTTCACTCTGAGCAGAGTTAGTTTGTGGTGGGTGATTATCTGTATCAATGATACTAACTTCATCGATTGAAACGGTATTGACCTGCAATGATGGGGTAATTAGGACATTTTTTTGCACCTCGACATCAAGCTTGTAACCTCGTTTAGGGACGGTAATGATGTAGCCCATCGAATGTCGCTCAGCCGACTTTAAGGTTTTTCGAAGCTCAAAAATCGCTTGAGTGATCACTTGATCCGTCAAGATCGAGCCGTTCCAAACCTCATTAATGAGTTCATCGCGTGAGAACACAATGTTGGGGTTCTGACAGAAGAAGTCTAACAACTTAGACAAACGATTATCGATAATCACGTCTTCATTATCCATGATGAGCTTGTCTTCATCTGGGATAAACAGCCACACGTCGAAAGAATATTGGATGCGCTCTTTTTTCATAAGTACCGATACTAAGTCTTTGTATTAAAATTACTTTAGTAGACAAGTATGGGCAATTCAATGAACCAATGTTCAATAGTGATAAGTAGGCGTGCTTTTGGCACAACCATATACTGACTACGAACTATATATTTAATATTGAGAATTATTCGCATTAATTGATCTGAGCGAAAGAACCGATTAGATTGTGTCGTTAGTATTAGGAACAACATGATTTTTTTGAGGTATTTATGAGTACAGTCGTTATATGGGGAGCGGGGAGTGGCTTGGGCGCAGCAATGGTTGAGCACTTTCATCAGCAAGATTTTGAAGTGATTGCGATTGCTAGAAATCCAGAAAAGAACCCTCGCTTGGCTATTCTTGGCGTAACAACACTGAGCTGCGATGCGACCGACAAGCAACAAGTGAAAAAGACGGTGGCTGAGTTACCAAAATCGGCCTTGGTGGTTTCAAGTATGGGCAGTTTTAGAGCGGATGTTCCGGTTGACTACATTGGTCACCGACATGTGATTGATGCTCTGGAAACCAATGAAATCAAACGCTTTGTGCTGGTGACGTCTTTAGGTTGTGGTGATTCATGGCAGTACCTATCAGAACGCTCTAGAAAAGGGTTCGGCGCCGCCGTTCGTGAAAAATCGTTGGCGGAAGCGTGGTTAATGTCGAGCTCGCTGGATTACACGATTTTACGTCCCGGTGGCTTGTTAGACGGTGAAGCGACGGGTAACGGTGAGCTTTCTCAACAAGTGGAAGTGCATGGTGTGATTTACCGACAAGAAGTGGCTCGTCTTATCGAAACCTTACTGGCAAACGACGCGAGTATCGGGCAAGTGTATCAATGTATTGATCCTACGGTTAAGTATGGATAAAAGCCCGGCATTGCTTTCTGAAGGCATTCCTATCTAGTGAAAAGTTTTAAGGCCGTTTAGTCTCACTGAACGGCTTTTTTTGTTTTCTGTCCTCAACGACTTCCATTCTAAGCAAATGTTGCCTGTTTCTTATATGAGAGTGCCTCTCTCTTAATCTAGATTAAGTTTTGCCTGTCTTATTCTCTGTAGTATCCGCGCAATCAGCCTCACACTAGATGGGGCAATGGCGTAACACGATTAAATGAGGATTAGATTTGAGTACTTTGTTTGCAGAAACCCGCATTGGCACCATGACACTGAAGAACCGTTTTATGAGAAGTGCAACGTGGGAAAATATGGCGACTGAAGATGGTCATATGACAGATAAACTTTACGCTATCTATGAAGAGCTAGCTCAAGGTGAGGTTGGCTTGATCGTGACGGGTTACGCGAACATCGTTGAAGAAGAAAAACCGAATGCTGGCATGATGGGTATGTATAACGACTCGTTTATCGAGGAGTATAAAAAGCTAACTCAGTTGGTACATGACAACGATTCTAAAATCGTAATGCAATTGGCTTATGGCGGTACGAAAACCACGTATGACCTTGGGGAGCGAGTGATCTTCGCACCGAGTGAGGTTCCTGAAAAAGGGACTCAAACACTCGGTAAAGCAATGACCAAAGACGAGATCGACTACATTGTTGATGCGTTTGCTCAAGCGTCTTTGAGAGCACAAAAGTCAGGCTTTGATGGCGTTGAAATTCATGCCGCTCACACTTACCTAATTAACCAGTTCTTAAGCCCTTACTACAACCAACGCGAAGACGAATACGGTGGTAGCTTGGAAAATCGCATGCGATTCTTACTTGAGATCTATACGGCGACACGCAAGTTGGTTGGTGATGATTTCCCTATCTTGGTTAAGCTTACGGCTTCTGAGTTTTTCGAGGGCGGTGTGACCTTCGATGAAACGCGTTTGGTGTGTAAAAAGCTAGAAGAAGTAGGCGTTGATGGCATTGTCGTTTCTGGCAACATTCATGGTAAAGCCGACACCATGATTGGCGAGTCACACGACGGGTTTACTATCCAAGCTGAAGGTTACTTCCATGAATATGGCCACGCAATCAGCCAAGACGTCGATATTCCTGTTATCACGGTGGGCGGCTTAACGGATTTTGATGCCATTGAAGAAATCGCCAATAATACGGGTATCGAGTACTTTGCACTTTCTCGACCTCTGTTATCTGAGCCTCATCTAATCAAACGCTGGAAAGAGGGCGATCGAAGCCCAGTAGAGTGTGAGAGGTGCTCTAAGTGTCGTACTAAGCGCGGCAACTTCTGTGTGGTAAACAAAGATAGAAAAGTGCAGCTAGCTAAAATGTAGTTACTTAACCCATAGCTAAGCGTGAACCATAACGCTAAGCATGAATCTAAACATGAGCCTGTGTAATACCGCAGGCTCTTGTTTTTCCGAATCTACATGAACTGATATTTGAAACCTTATTAATCACATTTCTCTGTCAAATAAGTTGGAGTTAATGGGTACAATGGCTCTATTAATTTTTCAACAGAACTTTCCTCTTAGCCTGAGCATACTGTGAAATTACTTCCTCTTCTAAAGCAACCTCGAATCCACTGACGCTTCTTAGTTTTAGCGGCATTGCTATGATTTAAGTATGGCACTCACTGTTCACCCCAGCCTTTCTTGTGCCTATGGGGCGCTTGTTTGTGCATGTTTAGATCCTCAACGTCGAATCTTTTGATATTTAAACGAATAAAACTAATAAGTTAATTAGAGGTAGAAATGCAAAATAAGCATTGGTCTAAATTCGAATTGCTGCATGAGGTCGTCACCAATCCTAATATTCATATCAAGGGTCAACACAGCTATTACAGTGATTGTTGGGATAACGGATTTGAGCGCTCAGTCGTCCGTTATCTGCACGGTGACGAGGTCAGCCGCCAGTGGGAGCCGCGTTGGGAAATCGATGAGCTCTACATCGGGGATTACGTCTGCATAGGAGCCGAGGTTGTGATCCTTATGGGCGGCAATCACACCCACCGAATTGATTGGTTCTCTTTGTATCCATTTATGGATGTGATCGACGAAGCCTACATCGGCAAAGGTGATACTCATATCAAAGACGGGGTTTGGCTAGGGATGCGTGCCATGATCATGCCGGGCGTGACCATCGGAGAAGGGGCGGTTGTCGCTGCGAACAGCGTAGTAACCAAAGATGTGGAACCGTACAGTATTGTTGGTGGTTCTCCCGCGAAGTTAGTTAAACATCGCTTTGATAAGTCAGTTATCGAAGAGCTAATCTCAATCAAGATATACGATTGGCCGACAGAGAAGTTTGAAGCACTGAAACCGTATTTATGTAACTCAGACTTTTCAAAGTTAAAGCAGGCGATAACGGATTACGACAATGGTTTGTAAGGAGCGTTTGTAAGGAGCTTTTATAAGGTACAGATATAGCCACAGGTTTGTGTAAAAAGACCTGTGTCATATTTATCTTGAAAAACACGTTAAATCAGTTCGTTACCTTGCAATACCCAATATGGTGTACCAATCTTATTTCATAAGCATGGATAAGGATTGTGTATGCCCGCAAGTTCAATGAAAAACAAAGGGGTAGTGGGGAAAGTCCTACTGCCTTCTTTGCTCATAAATCTTCTTTCTCTCGCCGTTCCGCTAACGGTTTTGCAAATTTACGATCGTATCTTGCCTAACCAGAGTTATGGGACAGCCACTCTGTTATTAGCGGGTGCGACGTTGGCTGTCGCTATGGAAGCGCTAATCCGGTTTGTGCGAACTTGGCTTTTGTCTGCCGCGGCCAGTAACACCGAGAAAGCGACCTATCAAACTATGGTTGAAAGGGTGACTAATGCTTCATCAAGTCATCTTCGTCACTTAGGTGTTGGCGGTGTAGAAGAAGGGCTCGGCTCAGTATCGAAAGTTAAAGACTGGTATTCCGGTGGGGTGATTGCAGGCTTTATTGATTTGCCTTTCGCATTGATCTTCTTGGGTTTGGTGGCTTACATCGGCGGTGAGCTGGTGGCAATACCTTTGGCAGTTTGGCTGATTACCCTCGGAATTGTTTGGTTATCTTCTATTCGCGTTAAAAGCCTAAGTGAAGAAGCTTCTAAAGATGAGCAGGAGCGAAAAGCGTTTTTGATTTTGCTGAGTCAAACTATTCAGGGAATCAAGCGTCAGGCCGTTGAGTCTCGAATCTTCAATCAGTTTAAATCCCTCAATAATGTTCGTTCTCAGTCTAAAGCGAGAGAAGAGGAACAGAATGCCTTCGCTCAAGAGTGTATTCAGCTTGCCGCATTAGCGACGTCAGTTTTACTTGTGATTACTGGCAGCTTGTGGGTGCTGGATGGACAGTTAACTACAGGTGGGTTGGCAGCATGTTCTATCTTATCTGGCAGAGCGGTTGCGCCTTTGAGTGCTCTGGTTGGGGTTCGAATCAAACTTAATTCAATACACAGTGCGAATAAGGCAATAGAAAAGTTAGGAGATTTATCACTGTCTGAGTCTGCAGTTGCTGAGCTTAACTTATCTGACTTTGAGACTTTAGAAATTAAGCAAGCCACTGTTGAAAGATATGGTGAACTCGCTAGTACGAATGTGAAGCTAAATAAAGGCGAACTGGTATTGTTAGAGAGTGAAGACCGC
This sequence comes from Vibrio sp. 99K-1, assembly GCF_013114585.1. Taxonomy (NCBI): domain Bacteria; kingdom Pseudomonadati; phylum Pseudomonadota; class Gammaproteobacteria; order Vibrionales; family Vibrionaceae; genus Vibrio; species Vibrio sp. 99K-1. The sequence continues at coordinate 85,612 of NZ_VTXF01000013.1, read as the reverse complement.
CACACCAACAGTCATTTATTGTCGTCGATTGCAGGTATTGATGATCTGAAAGCGGGTGAGTGCTTCATTAACGGAGCTAACGTTTCAATCGCATCCGTAACCAACATTACTGCCTACTGCGGCGTTAAAGGGCAGTTGGTGTCGGGTACTATTCTCGACAACTTGTGCGGGTTTGATCCTGAGAGAACACATAGCGCCAGTGACTATGCTAAGCGTTTGGGTTTAACCAAGGAAATCACTCGATTACCCGATGGACTAGAGACACAAATTGGCCATACGAGTGCGTCTCTGCTGAGTATGGGCAACGTGAAAATGCTCAATATCGCGACTCAACTGGCAAGTGATAAACCCATTATCATGTTAGAAAGGCCAGATTCCTCGCTTGATTTAGATGCCCTTGGAAACCTAGCTAAGGTTCTGGAAGAAGAAGTGACGGCAGGACGCACGATACTGATGGTGAGCTACCACTCTAAACTTCGCGAACTAGCTAATCGAATCATTACAGTAGAAAGCAGAGCTAATTTTGAAGAAAGTGAGCGCAATCAGGAGGCCGTCGTATGAATCACTTAGAAACCGAGAGCCTTTCTGTTCTTAAACAGTTGGAAGTGAATGCGAATATCCAGTTGTTCGCACATCAATGGGTCGATGAAAATGGGATTGAATCAATCGACGATATGTTTGCCCTGTTCGACAGGCTTGCATTGCCCTATCGCTTGGTGGCCAATCTGGACGAGGTAGGCGATCACAAATTAGTTCTGCTGATTCTTGGTGAAAGTGAGTTGGTTGCTGGTCACTTGGAGTCAAAACAGTTTGTTGCCGTTGATGGCAATGAAGACGTTTCTGACATTCCTCAATTTTGTATTGTGATAGAAGGGGCACCATTGGAGAAGGCTTCTCCGGATTGGGTTGGTGAACGGTTACATGCTTTTCGTCCTATCATTCCCAAATTACTCTTGGTCAGCTTTATCACCAATTTATTTGCTCTCGCTGTGCCATTCATCACCATGTCGATCTATGACCATGTAATCGGTGGCGATGCTGGGCATGAACTGCAAGGAATCGCCATTGGGGCTGCTTTGTTGTTTGTGATGATGGGCTGGTTAAGAACATTACGTAGTCGAGTGTTTGCTTCTGTGTCCAACCGAGTCAGCCGAGAGATATCTCAATCCCTCGTGCAGCGTCTGCTTCGTAATAGCTATGCTCAAAATCAGCAAACAGCTTCTTCTAGTCAGCAAAACCAAGTGATGCTGTCAGAGCGTATTTCAGGTGTGCTATCGGGGCCACTAGGAAATGCGTTATTTGACCTACCATTCATTCTTATTTTTGTACTTGCGATAGGTGTTTTAGGCGGATGGTTGGTACTGGTTCCAGTCGTCTCTTTAATCCTTTATTACTTGCTAGCAAAACGTTCGATACGCTCTAGCAGCAAGCGCTCGATGCAGTCGACAGTGGCAGGTACTAATCGTCAAAACATGACCAATGAGCTTTCATCCAAACTCGCCTTTATTCGTAGTGCTGGATTCTCAAAGCATTGGATTCAACGCTTCAAAAAGGCCAATCTTCTTGCGTCTACAGTGACTTTTAATCAATCGGTTCTCCAGAGTCGGTATACCTCGATTTACTATTTCATTGGGGTTGGTTCGACACTCGCGGTGATGGGGTTAGGCATTGGACTTATTTTTGAACAAGTGATGACCCCCGGTGGTTTGATTGCTTCAATGATGTTGATATCTAAAGTGACGGGTCCCGCTCAGGTGTTGGCAAACAGTGCGATGCGTTTTAACAGCTTTAATCAATCCAAATTGCAAGTGAACCGTATCTTGTCTCAGCCGTCCGAGCGTGAATTCAGTTACCAGCATCACCCGTTACCTGTGGTAGCGCCTAACTTGAAATTAGACCAAGTGACACTGCGTTATCCTAAACAGAGTCGCCCCGCTTTGAATGGTGTGAGCTTTGATATTGAAGCGGGTGAAATTGTTGCGATTACTGGCCCTTCAGGAAGCGGTAAATCAACCTTGATCGAAGTATTGTCTGGTTTACAACCTATCCAAAATGGCATGGTCGAGCTTGAAGGCGTTAACCTCGTTCAATACGACCCGCAGCTCTATCGTCACTGGTGTTTCATTCGAGCAGCTTATCCTGATTTGCTTACGCTGAGTATTCGAGAGTGGCTAAACGACGGTCATAAAGTCGAAGATCCGAAAATGATCTCTGCGATTGAAATGGTCGGCGGAAAGCGTTGGTTCGAGACATTGTCAGGTGGGCTAGACACCTCCATCAGTAGTATTCAGCCGGATAGCCTTTTTGACATGTTGTCTGGTAGCGTCGCGCAGATCCTTATTGATGCAAAAGCGCTGGTTTATGACTACCCAATGTTCTTAATGGATAATCCTGTGCCTGATGCTCACCCAAATGCTAAACGTATATTTGGTGAGTTTGTGCAGTCGAAAAAAGGAAAAGCAACGGTGATCTACACGTCCCACGATCCGGATTTAATCAAGCTTGCCGATAAAGTGGTGGTATTAAATGAAGGTGCAGTGGTTTATGCCGGTCCATTAGAGCCGGAGCAGTCTTCGAAGCAGGAACAGCCTTCAGAGCCTCAAGCTTCCCAAGAACAAGAACAAGAACTGTCTGCTCAGCAAGATGTAGCCCCACAAGAACAATCAGAGTCTAAGCAAGGAGTCGCTAATGGCTAAACAACCTATCGAGAAGGGCAAGCGCTACGGTGAACTTGTTGAATCACAAAATACGGCTCGAACATTGGCATTGGCGACATGGTCAGTTGCTTTGTGTGTTATCGCTTTTGCCACTTGGTCTGTCGTCACCCAAGTTGATGAAATTGCTAAAGCCAAAGGCGCAGTCATTCCAGAAGGCGAGAAGCAAGTATTACAAAGCGCGATTGGCGGTAAGTTAAAGCAAATTCTCGTTAAAGAAGGTCAACTGGTCGAGAAAGGTCAGCCGCTTGTTGAGTTTGATGCGACCTTCCAACGAACCGCTCTTGAAGAATTGAAATCCCAACAAGTGACGCTTCTAGCCAGTGTTGAGCGAATGAATGCACTGCTTGAACAACGTGAGCCAAATCTAGCGGAGTTCGAGGTCGATTATCCAGAGATCGTTAGCCAGCAAAAAGCGCAGCTGAACGCACAAAAAGCCCTCTATTTCCAGAAGCGTGTGGTACTTGAGAAAGAGAGCGAACAAATTGCGGAGCAGCTTCGTAGTGTAGACAAGTCATTGCCTAGCTATGAGAAAGAGCTGAATGCGACCAAGCAAGAGTTGAATATACTGGAAAAGGGTTATAAAGCGGGTAACATTTCACGCTTACGTGTGCTTGAAATGCGACAAAAACTGGCGAGTATAGAACAGAAAATCGAAGAAGCTCGTGGTAAGAAAGCTGTGTTAATCAAGCAAGCAGACAGCACAGAGCAAAAAATTGAACAGCTTTTAGCAGAGGCGAAGGCGAAGGTCAGCGACGATCGTTCTAAAGCCGTATCTGACTTATCAGCACTGAATGCCAGAGTTCGTTCAAGCCAAGCTAAATTGACGAACACTATGTTAGTGTCACCGCTACAAGGCTTGGTGCAAAGCCTACCAAGCACGCAAAACGGTGGTGTTATTCAGCCAGGTGGTTCTGTGGTTGAAATCGTTCCTGTTGGTGGGAAAGCCGACTTTAAAGCTCGTTTGTCGCCAAGAGATATTGGTTTTGTGAGTGTAGGGCAGCCTACTCGAATTAAGATTGATGCGTTTGATTACAGTCGGTTTGGGGCGTTGAAAGGGGAAGTAGAAAGTATTTCACCGACCACCAGTCAAAGCGAGCGAGGCGAGATTTACTATGAGGTTGTGGTATCGGTTGATACGCCATACTTCCGCGATAACCCAGAGAGCTTTTCTATTTTGCCAGGCATGACGGGAGAGGTAGACATTACAACAGGTGAGAAATCAGTATTCCAGTATTTATGGAAACCGATCTACACCAATGTGAGTGTCGCATTTGGTGAAAGGTAATCGTTATATAAAGTCGCTGAGAGTAAACAAATAACCACAGCAAATAATAAAAAGGGAGCACATTATGTGCTCCCTTCTGTTTAGTCTCGTTATCGGTTAACTATTTGGATCAATGTCCGGTAGCCCGTCTACGTCGTTGTGATGATGGTGTTCATCATCTTGGTTATGGTTGAAGTTTGCATCATGGTGTTCCAGCGCGTCTGACATATCCAAGTGCGCTTGGTCATGTGTTACTGCATCTGGTTGGTCGACTTGTGCAAGTACGATATCCATATCTGCAGGTTGATCATGAACCGTTGTCGATGTCGCATCGGGTTTAATGCCCAATGCATCCAGATAAGCGGCTGCACCATGGTGGCTGGTTTTCTGCTCTGGTTCTTGATGGGCCTGCTGGGTTAAATCCAGATTACTATCATCGCTTAGAGTGACGGTAAAGTCCGCTTGCGAAGCCATGTCTGGCTCGTCATGTTGTACAGGAGGAGGTGGTGGGGGAGCTGGGTGAGATGCGTGGACAATTGGTGTTATCGTCATATCAACGACCTCTGTCCCAACCGTAAGTTTGCCACTATGCCCTGGTCCATGACTGAGTATCTGAACGTTCACGTGGGCAACCACCTCATCCTGATTTGTCCCTTGCAGCGCGATTTCGAACTTATCTTCATGCTGACCAATACCTGAAGCACTGCCATGTGGTCCAGTGTGGACTTGTGCTTGCTCTTGGTAATGTAAATGACCGGTTTGAGGATCAATGGTTAACGTTCCATATTGCCCATGATGGCTTGTTACATACTGACCATTAGGTAGGTGTATACGCCAACCGTTTTGCGCCGATGGGACAGGCGTTTGAGATGGGACAAGAGGCGGAACACCAAGTGTACCGGACACTTGATGGCTTCCAGATGGCGGTTTAACAACAATCGGCTCTGGGATTGCACTGGCGGCAACACCTTGGCTACCCGCTGTATTTCCGTGTTCGTCTGTCATGGTGACTTGTACTTGAGAGCCTGGGTTTACTTCAATTTGTAATCCATGCTGGAGTGTATGGGCATCCAGAACGTGATCTTGTCCATTAACAACGAGATGTTCGCCAACCTTAGCGTCACCCGGTGGGGTAATTGTCGCAGTGACTGTATTGGGGTGCCCGTGGGCTATTTCTGCTTTGCTGTAAAGCCCATCAGGTCCGGGGTTTTCAAAGGTAATTGTCGGCAGGCTAACATGATTGTCAACGCTGAATACCTGTGAACCTGTCGTCGCACTGCCAACATTTCCTACCGCATCGGTGGTTATTATGGTGGCTTCTATTGAGTGTATCGAGCCAGACTGGCCATTTGCATAGCTAGTATGAATATTGGCATGTTCCAATATATTACCAGCCACTGGAATAGAAAAATGTCCACTCGAATCAACCGAGCCTGTGAGTGATGAAATGGTTGCACCGTTTATCTTTAAGCTGACAATATCACCTGTGTGGTAATCGCCAGTTACTGTTCCGGTTATCGCGATAGTTTGACCAGACTCAAGAGCATTGAGCACGTTATCTTGTGTCACTGAGTCAACTGCAATATGTGGAATCGGACTCTGCGTATCAACTAGTAGATGGGTCGAAATGCGAGGCGTCGAATTACCTGCCGTATCAACGGTACCGACTTGTATTGAGTAGTCCCGATCGGTCGCCATTATGTTTTGATGTATAGAAGTACCTAGAGTTAATGACCACGTGCCATCTGGTTTTACCGTTGCATCATAAAAGTGTTTATTGCCGATGACGACATAGACGACATCCCCTGGTGCTATGTTGGATGTCGTGCCGGTGATCACTAATGGTTGGTTGTTCTCTGCGGCATTTAACGCGTTGTCCTGCGATATCGGGTTTACTGTGATTGTGCCGGGAGTGGTGTCCAAGGTGAAGCTAAAGTGCGTCACTGGGGATACGTTGCCAGCGATATCAGTCTGTCTTACCTGTAAGTCATTAACCCCTTCAACTGGATTGAACACAGTTGTCCAAGTGTGTCCGCCGTCATTCAAGTATTCTACTTCTGCTCCTGCTTCCGTTTGAATTGTAAGTTGAGAGTCTTTAGTGATTAAGTCTGGGGTGTTAACCGAGTGTCGCCCAGTGTCGTCGCGCAGAGAGACCGCTGGTGCAGCAATCGTATTATCGAGTGTGAAAGTCACCGAAGTATCAGGGGATACATTTCCTGCGGCGTCAGTTTGTCTCACGCTGACCGTATTTGAGCCTTGTTGCGGGGTGAAACTCGATGTCCATGTATGTCCGTTGTCGGTCGAGTATTCAACGGTTGCGCCTGCCTCTTGCCCATTGATAGTTAATGAACCATCGCTAGTAATCAAATCAGACGAATTGCTCCCTGTATCGTGAGTTAATGATATTTGGAGCGGCGCGACTACAGTATCAACATGCAGAGAAAGAATGGATGATGTTGCTGGCAAAACTGAAGAAGGAGCTAACGCTTTGGCAGAAAGATTATGATCGCCATTCGATAAGCTGTTTACCGCCACACTATACTGCCCCGAGCCATCAGACATAGCATGGCCAATCGGCGCAGAGCCATCATAAATAGTGACTTGCGAGTATGGGATATCCGTGTGCCCAGTGATTGTAGGTGTACTGTCTTTGGTTAGATTATCGGTATCTGATGTACCGGTATCGCTAGTTGTTGCTAAATCGACAGTTACTGCATTATTTGGCGGAATGTTTGTCCCGGTTGGTAAACTTGGTTGCGTGGTTGTTACCAGTGGATTGGAAGGCACAGAGGTTGAAATCGTCGGTGACTGTCCTGGCACAACTGAAACATGACCGTTGGGAGCAAAAGTGATGAACTTCGACGACTCCCCACCGTGATTGTCAGATACTTTTACTTCAAACACATCGGTGCCGTGGTATGTGTGTGTCGCCGCGTTATAACTCATTCCAGCAACGGACCCATTGGCTGTGTATACATACGCGCCCGAATCTGGGTCGACCGATAGCGAACCGAATTGACCTGTTGAATTGACGACAGAGAAGGTATGAGTGTCGTTCACGTCAACATCGGTTTCGGTCAGTGTGCCTGTTGTTGGAGTTGTTTGGGTTACCGATAAAACGGGGTCATCGTTTGTACCATGAATGGTTATCTGAATCACTTTCGAGGTACCATCAATAGTATTCACCGTCACCGTCTCTTGAAGTGTGTCATGCTCTCCTAGAGAGTTTACGGTCGGATTTGTAGAATCAAGATGAAACGTCCAGTAGCCATTTTGGTTAATTGAGAGCTCGCCCAAATTATGTGTACTCGCGATATGACTCTGTGCCCAAAACCCACTCTGTCCATAGTCTTTATCATCAGCATTTAGTGTTCCAGAGACAGAGGTTTGAGAGTCTTCGTAAACAGACCCTGAACTTTGCCCCGTGATTATTGGGGCATCCTGGGTTCCAGTAATGGTCACTTTTATCACATGTGCTGTACCGTCAGCACTATGCACAGTAAATACATCGGGTGTTGTTTCTCCCTGATGCAGAGATTGAACACGAGGATCAAGTGAATACGTCCAATGACCAGATGCATCTATGGTATAGGTACCAAGTTGGGTTGAACCTGATGTCGCAGTAAAATGACCCTCTCCACTATCCGGATCAGTAACGGTGAGGTTTCCCGATGTTTGTAAATGCTTGTCTTCAGTTACCTGTCCCGAGTCTTGGCCTGAAATGATCGCCCTATCATCATTTCCTTGTACCAACACTTCAATATGTTTGGTTGCGGTTGAGCCGTCAGTAGATATCGCTGTGATATCAAAGCCTTCTGCCTTGGTCTCACCTTGTTGTAGCGCATTGGCCTTGGAGTGGTCTAGGTCATAATGCCATTGCCCATTGCTATCCACATGAAGTGTACCGTAAGATCCAACAGAGTTACCTGCAGTAAAGGTGACGGAATCTTTACTGTCGGAATCGTGCGCGAGTAGAGTGCCTGAAATAGAGGTAACCTTATCCTCAACAGCCGTTCCCAATGCGGCCGTTAATGCGTCAGGCGTATCAATAATCACATGATCATCGGTGCCTAAGATTTTGGCTGTCAGCGGGATTCGTGTTCCATCTGCGGTGATCAGAGTGATCGTATCAGTCAGTGAATCGCCATGACTCAGTGATTGAACTTCAGTGTGACTATTATCCGCACTGTAGCTCCATTTGTCGTGGCCATCGGTTGAATGAGTGAAGTTGAAGGTTCCGTGTGCGCCTGCAAGGTTCATCGCGAAGTTTACTGGTACTGTGTGCTTGACGCCGTTGACCTCTATTTGCGTAACTTTCGCTTCTGATGGCGAGTCAATATCCTGAATCTCGAGGTTTTTCCAACCTGACCATAACTCATTGGTGCTTGTTCCCGATTTGAGATGATCTTCAGTTACAAAGTTGGAGGCGAGTGTCGGTTGCAGTGTGGCAGCATCATTGCTCGGTAATAGAGTGGTAGACGCGCCAGTATGAGTAACGCCACCATGAGCATCTTTGACGTCATAAGTGAAATGCACTTGGCCGTTATAGTCTTTGGTTGGAGTAAAAGTGTATGTGCCGTCTTTGTTATCGATAACAGAGCCATGATCGACTAATAGATTCGCAATGGAAAGTTTACCTGCATCATTGGTATCAACATCAACCGTGTTAGCAAGTAAATCGGCTTTGGTGAAGGTAAGTGCTTTATCTTCAGTGCCAGAATTCAGCGTAACTTCTGAACTGATGTAGGGTCTGTCGTTATCACCATGGATGGTAATAACGATGTTCTTAGCTGTACCATCTTTAGAGTAGACGGTAATTGTATCCGTTAATTCTTGACCATCACCTAATTGGTCTATCTTTGTTGCTGTATTATGTTGGTTGCTACCAACGGTAACCATGTAATGCCAATTACCGTCGGCGTTTAATAATAAATTGCCATAGGTACCATGGTAGGAGTAGACCCCGCCTTTTGTGTCAAATTGTGCTTCGCCAGTATCTGGGTCAATAATCTCTAACTTACCATCCGCGTATAACGGGTCATTGGTTAACTTAGCCATCCCAGGCTGTGCGTAGTTTGGTGAGCGGTCATGATAGGTACCGTGACCTTCATCAACATCACCTGTTGATATTCCTGTGATTATTGCAGCATCTCCAACCGCATCGATATGTAATGTGTTGGTTGCTTCCGCAGAGCTAGCATGTCCGTCATTGACGGTAAATTTAAACTGAACATCGCCGTTAAAGTCAGTGGCTGGAATAAACTGAAGCTTAGCGATATCAGAGACTGCAATGCTCTGACCTGCGGTGATGTCGTGTCCATCGAGTACAAACTTACCTTGAGCTGCAGATGGCAGGTCAGTGATCGCGATGGAGTGCAGCGTATCGCCAGTGTCGACATCAGTGAAACCGAACTGACTCGCTTGCATTTGATAGTTTATATCTTCTGTGCCGTTGCTGAGAACTACCTTGGTAACTGTCGGTGCGTCGTTGGTTCCTACGACATCAATATTTAAGTCGTAGGCAGTACCATCGAAGCTGTGTACTCGATAGGTAACCGTTTCAACTTGCCCTTGCGCTAGATGTTGAAGCGCCGCGTTGTCGACGCTATATCCCCAATTACCCGCGCTATCAATTCGAAGCATGCCACCAAATGGATCGTGAAGACGAGTCTCACCAAATTGGCTGTATTGGAACTTATCTTCGCCGCTGTCTGGGTCGATGACTTGAAGTTGTCCGTTGGCCAGTTCAGTTGTCGTGCCGTTGTTGTGCGTTGCATGTTGCCCATCCTCAATAACACTTCCGGTGGTCACCTCAGAGATAATCGCTTTGTCTGGTGTCGCTACGAGGGTCGTATTTGCGCCAGTGTGGGTGGTACCCCCATGAGCGTCTTTCACATCGTAAGTGAAGTGAACTTGGCCGTTATAGTCTTTGGTTGGCGTGAATGTATATGTACCATCTTTGTTATCAACAACAGAACCGTGATCGACCAACAGATTAGCAATGGTGAGTTTACCTGCGTCATTCGCATCAACGTCAACTGTATTTGCCAACAACTCGGTTGCTGTAATGGTTTGAGCTAGGTCTTCTTTACCTGAATTGAGCTGTACTTCAGAAGCGCAGTAAGGTCGGTCGTTGCTACCGTGAATCGTAATGACAATATCGTGCGATGTACCATCTTTTGAATACACGGTAATCGTGTCAGTCAGAGTTTGATTTTCACCAAGCTGGTCGATGGCTGTTCCTCGGGTGCTTGTGAGACCACCAGTGCTACGAATCTGCCCCGTATCAGCGTGATAAAACCAAGTTCCGTCTTTGCGGAGAAGTAGGTCTCCATATTGACCTGAGTAATTAAAGCCAAGTCCGTGTGTATCAAACTCCGCCTCTCCTGTATCTGTGTCTGAAATGGAAAGCTTGCCACTGGCTCTAATGGTACTTCGTACTAAGTGAGCCATGCCTGGTTGAGCATAATCTGGGGACATGTTCTGCCCAGCAGTACCTTCGGTTACGTCACCCGTGTCGACACCGCCAATAACGGCGGAGTTATTAACCCCTGTAATCGTTATTGAGAGGTTTTGAGTGCTGCTCGCATTATGTTCGTCTGTGACTGTTACGGGAACAGTCAGCGTTTTCGTGACACCTGATGCTAACGATTGATAGCTAGAGTGAGCGGGGTTGAAGCTATAACTGCCATCCGGATTAACCACCAAGCCATCAATCTGCGGTGCGCTGTAAGTCAAGGCCGCACCGGTATCAATATCGTGGCCAACCATTTGTCCATTTAGAACGCTTCCACCTTCAGTCACTGAGTGAGACTGTGCATTGATGGTTGGGGCATCGTTGGTACCATGAACCGTGAGCTCTATTGTATGTGTTGTACCATCTGCTGAGCGTATAACGGCTGAATCGTGTTTCACTTCACCTTGCGCTAAGTTCTGTATATTGCGGTTGTCGAGCGTATAAGTGTAGTGACCGTCACGCATGAGCAGTATGTGCCCACCGAGCTTGGTGTCGTAGCCAATACCTTGATAGGTTTGCGGACCAATATTCGGATCAAACTGAGCCTCTCCCGCATCAGGGTCTTGGATGTTTAATTTGCCGTCGTAATGCAATTGATAGTGGGTGTCTATATAACCGCGATCTTCAGTCACTCCCCGTAAGTCTGCATTGGTTTGTGCGTCGGTAATAATCGCGTTATCTGGAGTTGCGGTAAGATCAAACTTAGCTTGAGTGCTGACGCTACCGCCATGGCCGTCAACGACATCATAGGTGAGTCGAATCTCACCATTGAAATCTTTGTCTGGCGTGAAGGTATAAGTGCCGTCTTTATTATCAGTCAGGCTACCGTGTGTGGCTTGCAGCTTTGTCACGTGCAATACATCGCTACTATCAACATCGCTTGCGTGCGTTAGTAAGTCAGAAGCCTTGATGGTTACGGGTTGATCCTCTTTTCCCGCAGGAAGCTGAGTCCACGCACTGACAATTGGTTTGTCGTTGCTGCCTTGCACATCGATAACAATTTTATGAGGGACTGTTGCTCCAGCTGAATCGGTAGCGGTGATCCAGAATGATTCAGACTGATGTTCACCAGCCGCTAGTTTATCTGCCGCGCCGCCGGTTGAATTGTCTAGCTGATAGTGCCAATGACCATGCTGATCAATCGACAGCGTTCCCCATTGACCTTGGGGTTGAGTGATTGCCCACGTGACGGTGTCGGACTTATCTATATCATTTGCTATTAAACTTCCTGTCGCATCGGGGTTTCCTGCCGTGTTCAAACCCTGTTCGATCACTGCGCCACTTGAGGTACCTGAGATAGTAGGGCGATCATTGGTACCGTTAATTGTGACGGTAACTTGATGCGGTGTTCCATCTGCCGAATGAACGGTAACCGTATCGGTGGCAGTAGATCCTTGCCCTAACGCTTGCACTTTTGGGTTGGTGTTATCGAGATCATAAGTCCAAGCTCCATTATCTTTGAGGTGGAGCGTGCCCAAAGCACCAGCAATATCGGTATTCGAGAAGTGTGCTTCACCGGTATCGACATCAGTAATCGTCAATGCACCGGACGTTTGAAGTTGAGTTTCTTCCGTTACTGCCCCGGAATTTGTGCCACCAATGACGGCTCTGTCGTTGGTGCCATTGATAATGATAGTAATTTGATGTGGTGTACCGTCGGCAGAGTGGATGGTCATGATGTCTGTTGTTGACGAGCCTTTGCCCAAGGCTTGTACTGCTGGATTGGTGTTATCCAGATCGTAAGTCCATGCACCATTGTCTTTGAGGTGGAGTGTGCCTAGGGTACCTGCAACATCGGTATTGGAGAAATGCGCTTCTTTTGCATCGATATCACTGATGCTTAATTTTCCTGAAACCGTGAGCTTATGATCTTCAATAACTTGATCTAAGTGGGGGCTTTTTCCAACAACGAAGAATGAATTTGGTGAACCTCCTGTGTTATTGGTGATCACAGCCGAATCATTGGTACCATTAATAGTAATAGTGACTTGATGTGCAGTTCCGTCAGCGGAATGAACCGTGATAATGTCTGTTGCAGTAGCGCCTTTGCCCAAGGCTTGTACGGTTGGATTGGTATTATCGAGGTCGTAAATCCACGTACCATCTTTGTCGATGGTTAATGTCCCCAAATGACCATTAACTTGAGACGCTTGAAAATGGTCTTCTCCAAGATCTGGATCTGTTACTGAAAGCTGGCCCTGTACTTGTGTTGTTAGATCTTCTATAACCGAGCCTGCGTCCATACCGGTGATAACCGCATTGTCATCGTTACCACCAATGGTCATATCAATGGTTTGTGGCGTACCATCTTTAGTGTGGATTGTGAAGCTTTCATGTAGTGATGTCGCCCCAGTTAACGCTTGAACGTTAGAAAGCGAGTTGTCTACCTGATATTGCCAGTGTCCATTCGCGTCTATGGTTAATGAGCCATATTTACCTGAGATAACTTCTGGTGTTACTGAACTTTCATTTTGGTCAGGGTCAACGACGTCAATTTTACCATTCGCATGGAGTAAACCTTGTGAATCGATATTGTGATCTTCGGTAACGACCCCAGTTAAATCACCAGAAATACTTGGCAAATCTTGTTTACCCGTTACCGGTATCTGAACAACGATGCTCGCACCATTAGATAGGTGTAACGCAAAGTGATCAGTACCTTGTTGGTGTTGATTCAGCAAGATGTATTGAGGTGAGTTGGGGTTTAGAACGAACGTGTATTGGCCGTTTACATCGACATGAAGCTCTCCGTACGTCCCCTTGATCACTTCTGGAATAAAAGTGACGGGTGTAGTTGGTGTAGGAGGCGTGTTTGAATGAGTTGGCTGACCGTTACCTACTGCTGAAATGGTTGGCATGGAGACCGAAGGGATGTAATGAACCTGCGGGTGTGAAAGCGTCGATAGGTGATGAGAAGGAACTAAATGCGTGTTTGCCCCGTGAGGGATCTGACTTTCATTGGTATTAGGGCTTTCTTGGCTCTCATTTGTTTGCGTGTTTGGATGAGTAGCTTCGAAGGAACTTGCACCTGCGTGTTTATCGACGATGGTTTCATCTGCAACACTATTTGTCGTTGTTAAATCGTTGTCATGGGTAGTATCACCTGACTCCTCGGTAGCTTCAGCATGCTTTGCCAATGATGGTAAGATCATCATGAGAGATTGGAAGAGTGGGATGTTAACCCTAAGGTGTGAATGCAGTCTGAGCTTTTTCTTTTTTGTTGTTTCTTTTGGCTTTAGCTCGCTGCTTTTTTTATTCTCTATTTTTGTATTTTTCTTATGTGTTTCGACGTTGTTGTTTTTAGCCATTTTCTCATCCGTGAATCTTGGTTGCATTCTCTTAAGTAAAATACACAGATCGAGGTTTCGCGAGGTAATCAGATAATTTTTAAAGAAAATTTCCTTAAATCAAACGACTCTCTCACTTTAGTGTAAGGCGTGTTGAATAATCCTTGGTCAATTAGTTAAAAATTTCGTCGATTAGTTAAAGATAATGCTCAACTAGCTTGACCTTACCCTAAGGGTAACCTTTATAGTTGCCTTATAAATTTAAAGGTTAGCTATGACAAACACACTCCGAACAACTTGGATTACTGTTTTCAGCATCATCGCGATGTTGATGTCTAGCTATGCTTCAAGCTCATCAGCAATGATGACTGACATTATGATGATGGAAATGAGTTCGGGTAAATCGGCTTGTTACCATAACGACAAGTCAACTAATGACTCAATGGCGGGATGCCATGTGATGAGTCAAGAAGTACACGCCGAACACTCTAATATGAGTGCCCATGATTTGATGGCTCAATGCGATATGTCTTCAATGAACGAAGACGGTAGTGAGACGATGGGTAACCATTGTTCGAGTGCCGATTGCTGCGCCTCAGTGTGCTCTGCGACTTCTTATCCGATTCAGGCTGTTCAAGCCGCCAATCCATTTGTCTCTTCACTAGCTCGTTTTCAATCTGTCACTATTGGACAGAAAGTCGCACGCGCTCAATCTTTGTTACGCCCACCTACCGCATAAATCTGTATCTAAAAACATAGCGATATCAGACTCATAAACCTGATACGCCAATCTTTTATATGTGTTATTTAACGCTAGATATGGACATTCATTGTGAATATAAAACCAACAAACTCCGTGTTTGAAATAAACGCGAGTGTCGTGGTTGCTGTTGCTTTTATTTCAGGTAGTGTTTTAGCTGCGGCTCCTGTTTCTACACAAGTTTATAAACAAAGCTCGTCTCAGCAACTCAATACATTGATTGAAATAGCATTGAGCCAAGACAGTAATCGCAAGCAGTACTTTGCTCAGTCGCAAGCGATGAGGGAAACTGGTATTGCGAGCGCCACGCTGATGGATCCGAAACTCAAAGTCGGATTCGGTGGCCTGCCAGTCGATAGTTTTCAACTCGACGAAGACCCGATGACCAATATTTCGGTTGGTTTGATGCAGCAATTCGAGCGTGGCAATACGCTTGATCTTCAGCAGAAAAAGGCAAGTCAGCAAGCCGATGGACTCGCTCTTCAAGTTGACGCTCGTGAATTGACGGTTGCGAATAGCATGACGCAGCTATGGCTTGAGTTGGGGTACCAGCAAGTCGCAGAAGGTGTGATGCGTGAAAACAGACGCCTTTTGGTTGAATTAGAGAACTATGTGCAAACCAATTACTCGATTGGCAAAAGCGAAGCGCAAGATCTGCTCAATGCCCAGCTTCAAGTCAGCAAACTTGATGAGAAACTGCAGGCAAACCAGCAAGTTCAGCGTCGTTTAATCTCTCAGCTTTCTGAATGGTTGGGTTCGGATTGGCTAGGGACTCAAGCTGTTGGTTCTCAGGCTCCTGATGCTCAAAGCGTACTCAATGCGACTAACCAAATTGATTGGTCGTTATTGGAAAGCAAATTAGCAACCAATATTGATTCAACTAAGCACTATCAACTGTTGATGGAGCATCCGCTCGTTAAGATAACAGACGCGACTATCTCGTCCAATCAGACACAAGTTGAATTGGCAGAACAAGCTTACACACCTCAGTTTGGTGTAGAAGTCATGTATGCCCACCGACAAGCGAATAACATGGCAGGTGAACCTGCTTCTGATCTTGTCAGTGCATATCTAACAGTCGATATCCCTTTATTTACGGGTAATCGACAAGACAAAAACTTGTCTGCTGCTCAACACCAAGTTGGCGCTAGTAAATCTCAAAAAGACACCTTACTTGCCCAAATGAATGCTCAAGTGAATGCATTATTGGTGGATAAGGCGAATCTCACCCAGCGCCTAGAGCGTTACCAAAGTTCCTTATTACCTCAGACATCGGCGCGAATCCGTGCGGTTGAAAGAGGTTATCAAAACAACACGGCACAGTTTAACGATGTGATTTCAGCAACGACAGATGAGCTGGCTTTGAAGCTAGAGCAACAGCGCTTGATTACTGACCTCAACATCGTGAATAGCAAGCTCGCGTCACTCCTGAGCGGCTTTGATTATCAGGTTGAGCAACCGCAACTAACTGCGACAAACCATCAATAAGGAACGAATAATGAAATCAGTAAAAGTAGCAACAATCGCTTTGTTGGTCGGTGGCGCATTAGGTTTTAGTGCGAATCATTTTCTAATTAAGCAGGCACACGATATGTCAGCAATGGCGGGGGCGATTAAAGGAAACTCCTCCTCACAGGCGAGCGATGAACCCTTGTATTGGGTTGCACCGATGGACCCAAATTATCAGCGTGACAAGCCGGGTAAATCCCCGATGGGTATGGACTTGATTCCTGTTTATGCCGATGACTTAAGTGGTGGTTCAGACAAAGCTGGCACTGTATTTATTGATCCGTCAGTAGAGAATAATCTCGGCGTTAAAACAGCAAAGGTTGAGTTGGAGTCTTTGTCTCCACGTATTGAAACCGTTGGTTATGTGGCATTCGACGAGAGTACGTTATGGCAGACCAACGTTCGCGCTGCAGGCTGGGTAGAGAAACTGTATATCAATGCCGTTGGCGAGAAGGTAAATAAAGGCGATGTACTTTTCACCCTCTATTCTCCAGAGCTTGTTAAAGCGCAAGAAGAGTTGATCAGTGCTTATAAAACGGGTCGTAAAGGATTGGTCAAGGGCTCGACTGAACGCTTGATTACCTTGGGTGTTGATAAGACTCAAATCCGAGCTATTACGCGCCAAGGTAAGGCCTCACAAACGATAGAGATCAAAGCACCTGCAGACGGTGTTATCGCGAGCCTTAACATTCGTGAAGGTGGCTATCTTTCACCTGCCCAAGCGGTGATCAGTGCGGGGCCATTAGGCGAAGTGTGGGTTGATGCAGAAGTGTTTGAACGCCAAGCACACTGGATATCATCAGGCAGTAATGCCGAGATGACTCTTGATGCGATTCCCGGTAAAGAGTGGGAGGGGACCGTCGATTACGTGTACCCGATTCTTGACCCAAAAACTCGAACCTTGCGCGTTCGTTTGAAGTTCTCTAACCCTAACGGTGAGCTCAAACCAAACATGTTCGCCAATATTGCGTTGAAGCCTATCAGTGACGACCAAGTTCTTACCATTCCCAGATCTTCGGTTATTCATTCCGGTGGCATGACTCGTGTTGTGTTGTCTGAAGGTGAAGGTAAGTACCGTTCGGCACGCGTTGAAGTAGGACGTGAAGCGGGCGATAAGATCGAAGTGTTGCAAGGGCTGGCTCAAGGTGAACAGATTGTCACTTCAGCGCACTTCATGTTGGATTCCGAATCTAACCAATCAGCGGATTTGTCACGCATTAATGGTGTGGAAGAGCAAGCAGACACGGCTTGGGCAAAAGGTGAAATTGCAGATGTAATGCAAGACAGCCGTATGGCGACCATCAATCATCAACCTGTTCCCGAATGGGATTGGCCGGGTATGGTGATGAACTTCACCTTCGCAGAAGGCTTGGACGTTAGCCAACTTAAGCGCGGGCAAGTGGTTGATTTTGAAATGATGAAAACAGAATCAGGCCAATACGAAGTTGTTGATTACAAAGTCAGTGAACATCAAATGGCTGGTGAAGTGTGGATGCAGGGCGACATCACCATGTTGATGGCAGATTTTGGAATGATCACAGTAAACCACAAACCAGTACCAGAGTGGGACTGGAAAGCGGGTGAAATGAATTTCCAAGCCAGTGATGACCTTGATTTATCGGAGTTTGCTGAGGGGCAAACCATTCGGTTTCTAGTGGCAAAGCAAGGTTCAGACTACACGCTCAAGTCTCTCGAGCCGACGAATAGCACGGGTGAGGGCACATTATGATCAATGCAATCATTCGTTGGTCCATCAATAACCGATTCTTGGTTTTGGTCGCGACTGTCGCAATCGTGTTTGGTGGGCTATATAGCGTTAAAAATACGCCCGTCGATGCTATTCCTGATCTCTCTGATGTTCAGGTAATCACTAAAACCAGTTATCCGGGTCAAGCGCCACAGGTCGTTGAAGATCAAGTAACGTATCCTCTCACCACCGCTATGTTGGCTGTGCCGGGAGCCGAAACGGTACGTGGTTACTCGTTCTTTGGTGATTCGTATGTGTATATCATCTTCAATGACGATACCGATATGTATTGGGCTCGCTCTCGCGTGTTGGAATACCTTAGCCAAGTAGCACCTAACTTGCCACCAAGCGCGAAGCCAACGCTCGGGCCTGATGCAACGGGGGTGGGCTGGGTTTATAGCTATGTTTTACAAGACAAAACTGGTAAGCACGACTTAGCCGAACTACGCAGCCTGCAAGACTGGTTTTTGAAGTATGAACTGCAAACCGTTGAGGGCGTATCCGAAGTCGCGACGGTAGGCGGTATGGTGAAGCAGTATCAAGTGCAGATTGATCCTGCCAAATTACGTGCTTATGACCTGACGCTTCAACAAGTTAACAAGGCAATCCAAGATGGTAACCAAGAAACAGGTGCCTCAGTGGTTGAGATTGCTGAAGCGGAGCACATGGTTCGCACCACGGGTTACCTGACGAGTATTGAGGACATTCAATCACTACCATTAAAAGTAACTGACAAAGGCACTCCGCTGCTATTGGGTGATATTGCCGACATCAACCTTGGCCCGCAGATGCGTCGTGGTATATCAGAGCTGAATGGTGAAGGTGAAGCGGTTGGCGGCGTTATCGTGATGCGCTTTGGTGAAAATGCCAGTGAAGTGATTGATTCTGTTAAGAGTAAACTTGCAGAACTACAAGCTGGCTTACCTGATGGTGTCGAGATTGTCGCGACTTATGACCGCTCGACTTTGATAGATTCAGCCGTTGAAAACCTTTGGAAGAAGCTGGCTGAAGAGTTCATCGTGGTCGCCGTGGTGTGTGCGCTGTTCTTGTTCCATATCCGCTCGTCATTGGTTATCGCACTAAGTCTGCCTGTTGGTATCTTAGGCGCATTCATTGTGATGCATTGGCAGGGTATTAACGCCAATATCATGTCTCTTGGCGGTATAGCTATTGCGATAGGTGCTATGGTGGATGGGGCTATCGTAATGATAGAGAACGTCCACAAACACATCGAACGAACGCCTCTGACCGATAAAAACCGTTGGCAGGTGATTGGTAAGGCTGCAGAAGAAGTTGGCGCACCGTTGTTCTTCTCACTGATCATAATTACTTTGAGCTTTGTTCCTGTATTTGCATTAGAAGGCCAAGAAGGCAAGATGTTCTCGCCACTTGCTTTCACTAAAACCTATGCAATGGCGGCGGCTGCAGGTTTGGCTATCACGCTTGTGCCAGTGCTAATGGGTTACTTCATTCGTGGCAACGTGTTACCTGAACACAAGAACCCCGTGAACCGCAGCTTAGTCGCGATGTATAAACCATTGCTCAACTTAAGCCTAAAGTATCCAAAAGTGATGATTGTGATTGCACTGGGTTTGATGGCTTCTGCGTATTACCCAACCAGTAAGCTTGGCAGTGAGTTCATTCCTCCTCTGGATGAAGGTGACTTGATGTACATGCCGACCACTTATCCAGGCATTTCGATAGGTAAGGCGCGTGAACTGCTTCAGCAAACCAACAAGTTAATCAAAACCATCCCGGAAGTTGAAACTACATGGGGCAAAATCGGGCGAGCAGAGACGGCAACCGATCCTGCACCACTCACCATGATTGAAACAGTTATTCAGTTGAAACCTCGCGATGAATGGCGTGACGGTGTCACTACAGAGTCGTTACGCAAAGAGTTCGATGATCTGATTCAGTTCCCCGGTTTAACAAACGCTTGGGTTATGCCAATCAAGACACGTATCGACATGTTAGCGACCGGCATTAAAACGCCAATCGGAATCAAGATAGCAGGACCGGACTTGAGTGTTATTGAGGATATCGGATCTCAACTGGAACCTATCTTGAATGGTGTGAGTGGTACCGCTTCTGTGTATGCCGAACGTGTGGCTGGTGGTCGTTATGTCACGATAGACATCAAACGTCGCTCTGCTGCTCGTTATGGGTTAAGTATCAAAGAAGTGCAGCAGGTGATCTCTACGGCCGTAGGTGGAATGAATGTTGGTGAAACTGTTGAAGGGCTTGAACGTTACCCAATCAACGTCCGCTACCCGCAAGATTACCGTGATTCTGTCGTCAAGCTGCAGAACCTACCGTTAGTAACACCAAACGGTGCTCGTATCGCTTTGTCTGATGTTGCGGATATTCGTTACGAAGATGGTCCTCCGATGATCAAAACAGAGAATGCACGTCCTAACGGTTGGGTATTCGTAGATATTGATGGTCGTGACCTTGGTTCTTATGTGGCAGAAGCACAACAAGTGGTTGCTGAGCAAATCGTATTACCTGCGGGTTATTCACTCGCATGGTCAGGTCAATACGAATACATGGAACGCGCCAAAGATCGACTAAGTGTGGTAGTGCCTATCACCATCGCCATCATTATGTTGCTGCTGTATCTGAGCTTCCGCCGTGTCGGTGAAGTGATGATGATCATGCTGACATTGCCGTTAGCCATGGTTGGTGGTTTGTGGTTGATGTATTACCTCAATTACAACTTTTCCATTGCGGTTGGTGTTGGCTTCATCGCGCTAGCGGGCGTTGCGGTAGAGATTGGGGTAATCATGTTGGTGTATCTCAACCAAGCGTGGCACTTCAAAAAGCTTGATGCCGAACAGAACCAGCAAATACTCCAACAAACCGATCTCACTGATGCCATTCGTGAAGGGGCAGGGCTTCGTGTGCGTCCAGTCATGATGACAGTGCTTACCGTAATCATTGGATTAATCCCAATTATGTACGGAGAAGGTACAGGCTCAGAAGTGATGCAACGAATCGCCGCGCCAATGATTGGGGGAATGGCGTCTGCGCTACTGCTCACTCTATTGGTGCTTCCTGCGATCTTCAAGCTGTGGAAGCAGCGTGAGATCACTCAGATCCAAAGCCGAGACAAGTAAATAACGTACTGATTATAAAAGCCCTTGCTTGCGAGATAGGAGTAGGTAAGGGCGCACCACATAAACATGTGAAACCAACAAAAAATAGAATCAATTTAAGGAAAGACCATGAAAAAGACACTAATTACTATCGCCCTAACAATCACCGCTTCAACAGCGTTTGCTGCAATGGATCATTCAGCTGGTGACCATTCAAATATGGACCATTCAGGTATGGATCACTCAATGATGAACAGCGGAGACATGGACCACTCGAAGATGAATCACAGCATGATGAAAGGTGGAAAGATGGATCATTCAATCATGATGAACATGGACGGTATGTCTGAAGTAGGCATGCCTGCGACGGGCGCAAAGCCGGATAAAGTGGTTCATGTGCTACTGAGTGACGATATGAAAATCACCTTTAAGAACAAAGTGAACATTGAGCCGAACGACGTGGTGCAGTTCGTTGTGATGAACACAGGAAAGGTCGATCACGAATTTTCGATTGGTTCTTCCGAGGAGCAGTTAGAGCATCGTGAAATGATGAAAAATATGGGTAATCATGCTCATGATTCTGGCAGTACAGTGACAGTAAAACCGGGCAAAGCGAAGCAGATGCTTTGGCATTTCCATGGAGACAATCACGTAGAATTTGCCTGTAATATTCCAGGGCATGCAGAAGCGGGTATGGTGAAAAGTGTAACGCTTTAGACGTTAATCATTAGCTCTTTGTTTAATTAGAAATTCAATCAGGGCTAAGAAATCAAAGATAAGTCTTAACTCATACTCATTCGTTAGCTAAGACTTATCTTTCTTGCTCATCACTGTAAAAGAATCGATGTTTCCAGTAGGTGTTGCGCCTCGCCACTTAGATGAGGGAGCTCTGACATGATTCTTTTCAGCTTGTCGTCGATAGACTCCACTTCACTCAAAGAACGAAACGCAAGAATAGCTTGCTCAGGCTCACTGCTCACATAACCTTTCAACGTATTAAGTTGAATTTTGTTCGCGTTTTCGACTTTGGACAGGGCGATATTGATTGTCTCAATATTGATAGTTAACTCATTGCTTTTAAACATTTTTATTATTTTATGGTTGTTTCCAGTTGAGCGCACATTAACACAACGAAGGATTTGAACATTGACCGAGATTATAAAACTAGAACAATTCTGAGAGACAGTAAGAGTAGTAAAGGGGAAACTAAAGATAATTTAAGTAGTTAGCGTACTACTTCAAAGTATGAAAATTATCTTTGAAGATTGAGTTTGATCTAAGGGGATAAACGATGAACTTGAGTTGGAGCGTGCAGCGGGAATCGAACCCGCATCATCAGCTTGGAAGGCTGAGGTAATAGCCATTATACGATGCACGCACACTGTCTTAAGAGTAAGACTGAAGCATTAAGAAGATTTGGAGCGTGCAGCGGGAATCGAACCCGCATCATCAGCTTGGAAGGCTGAGGTAATAGCCATTATACGATGCACGCACATCGTCTTAACGAGTTTGATAATGCCACATCTAACTGAAAACGAAACCTTTTTCTTCCATTTTTATTCTAAGTGCTCGCATAACCACCACTCCGCTAGTTTTTCAATCACGTCTGGTGTTTTGTGGTTGCATAAAGTGTGACTAAACTCTCGTTAAGCGCTCTGTGCTTAAATGTTATGACTACCGCTAGCTTTGGATGAATTTTAACCTTGCTTTATAAACCGCCGCATTGTTTGGTCTTTGTTCTGTATTTGACCTGAATTTTATGAATAATCTCGTTAACACAAGCGGTTTTTTTGAGCAGACTTAACGGTCTGTTTATAACAATATGGATGCATATATTTAACTTGTGAACAATTCTTATTATTCATAGGTTTAATCCTAAATGAGTAGAGTCATTCGTACTTTTGAGTGTTCGGAGAAAAAAGTGACGAATCTAGTTGATAAATTACGCAAAAACCTCGTCATTCCGTCTATCGTCTGGTACATTTGCCGCACATTTTGTTTCCCCTAAAATACCCATGCCTTCTCAGTACCGAATTAACAAAATTGTTGAAATTGGCGATACACTTCACCGCAGTGGTTGTGCTCCTTATAAGCTTGAAAAATACACACAATATTATGCGAAAAAGCATGGTGTAGACGTCATGATTCAGGCAACACCGACCGCGATTAATTATCAATTTCCAGACGATAACAATGCCGTTATTCTCAAACGTCTAAAGCCAGCTTCAATCAACCTGAGTTTGTTGGCAAATACCATTATTCGTATCAATCAACCAAGCAGTGAACCGGTCCCAGAGCCGGTTGGTTATTCTAAATGGATTACTGCACTGGCGAATATGGGGATCCCACCTGCCTATCTGATGTTGGTCGGCAGTACTTTGGAAGCGGTAGGCTTTTCTGCGTTACTTGGCTTGATGGTTTGGGTATGTCAGCAAGTTCTCCATTCACGCCGCGCGATTGCAGTTGAATTCATCTCTGCACTATTAACCGGTATTGCTGTGGCATTTTTGGCAAGCACAGGGCTACCGATCCCTGTCTGGGCGCTGTGTATTGCCTCGATCGTTTTGTTTGTCCCCGGGTTATCCATAGCCAACGCACTAGAGTGTTTGGCCTTTAACGATTTAGTCTCTGGTACCAGCTTGCTAGGGCAGAGTGCCTTAACACTGATAAAGCTGTTCGTTGGCATCATCATGGGGCTGAACATTGGTGAAGCAGTATGGGGGCAAGCGGTATCCATTGATTACACCAATGCCGTGCCGACTTGGATGCATATTTCCGGATTGGTGCTGATTTCTGTCTCTATCGGTGTGATGTTTAATGCGCGCCCAACCGATATTCTATTAGGCTTGCCAGTTGCGGTTCTAGGTATGTGGGGCCCATTCTATCTAGGTTTTGATAGTGGCTGGGTAGTTGGCACTTGGGTAACGACTGTATTGATCACGCTCTATGGAACTTGGATTGCGAAGAAGATGGATCTAACGGGTTCTATCTATATTGTTCAAGGAATCATTATCTTAGTTCCGGGTAGCCGTGTTCTAGTAAGTGCCAGTCAATCGGTATTTGAGCAGTCTATCTTACCGATCCCAAGTATCGGTTTATCGGCACTGTTTATGTTCTCGGCGATCGTCGCTGGTCAAATTACGGCGTATTCCATTTACTCGCCTAAAGTTGAACGTTAAGCCGTTTTACTTATCGGAACCTTCTAAACAAACACAGCTCACTGCTGTGTTTGTTCGTTTTGAAGCCGCTCTTTCTTATCACCAACTCATCTTGATGCAATTGATTCGATTTGTGCTCGCTAACCATGGCAAGAGTCATTAAGATGACACAAATTCCATTTAAATGAAGTAGTAACGTATGTCTTTACCTCCTTGCCCGCAATGTCAGTCTGAATATGTTTACCCGGACCAAAACAACTTAATCTGCCCTGAGTGCGCTTATGAGTGGAATCCAGAAGAAGAACGTTTGGAAAGAGAAGCTGCGCGAGTGAAAGACGTTAATGGCGTTGTGCTAGAGACTGGCGACAAAGTCACCTTCATCAAAGATTTAAAAGTAAAAGGCAGCTCTAGCGTACTAAAAATTGGTACCAAAGCTGTGATTCGACGCATCAATGAAGGAAAAGATCACCAGCTAGATTGTAAGCTTGATGGTGGCGGTGAAATGTTGGTGACTGCGAAATACGTTAAAAAGCAGTAATCGGGATCTCAAAACGATATGGATATAGTCAAAGCTGATTTATCGCATTCAACAGCCTTTCATCATTATGTGAATGAATGTGCTGAAGATGGGCTTGATATCTACACTGGTATTTCTGATAGCAGTGACGCTTATTTAAAAAGACGTATTGCTTATTCTAGAGGTGTAGGTTTGCCAGAAGGTTGGACTCCAGCTTCTACCTATTTCTGTATCGATTGTGGCGAGATCCTTGGTGTGATTCGAGTTCGTCATGGAACGACTGAGTACATCCATGATGTCATCGGACACATCGGCTATGAAACTTTACCTCAAGCTAGAGGGCGAGGTGTTGCTAGCTATATGTTGTCTTGGATACAACATCACGCGTTAACAGAAAGCGCTATCATTACTTGTGAAAGTGGCAATATCGCTTCGAAGAAAGTGATTGAGAAGTGCGGTGGTCGGTTCTTGAGTACATTTTATTCAGAGCACGACAGACACGAAGTATTGCGATATCAATTAGACCCTAAATGAACCTTATTGAAGTAAGAAGCCCTAGTTACTTATGGAGATATTTTGAAGCATTCAACAAGGCCTGCTCAGTCATCAGATTATGAATTCCTGTTCGAGCTAAAAAAGGCGGCTGAATTTGAGCCAATCAAGGCTGTTTTTGGCTGGGATGAGCAAGTTCAACGAGACATACACGCCGAAGAGTGGGAAGAAGAAAGACCTGAAATCATTGAATATCAGGGCAAAGCGATTGGCAGTGTGTTGTTGCAAGACAAAGGTGATCACTTCTACTTTTGCCGGTTTTTCTTGCTGCCTGAATATCATGGTAAGGGGATTGGAAGCCAAGTCCTAACCGATTGCTTAGCTCACGCAGATAAGCTCAGTAAGCCAGTTGAGTTATGTTACCTGCAAGGTAATCGAGTTGGAGAGCTGTATCTCCGATTTGGTTTTGAAGTCACCACGCAAAACGACCAGTTTGTATATATGTGGCGTAAATAGACATCCATTCAAAATGATCACACTGTGTCTGTAACTTGATAGGCACCTGACACCCATCTAACGTAAAACCTTGTAAAGCTCCCTATGCTTGATGACTAAGCGATTACACTTAGAACAGATCGAGCGTAAGGGAGTGTGCAATGAATTATTACCCAACTTCAAAAATAGTGGGTGAGCAAAGGTTTGGTTTTGGGCCCAGATTAGGTCAAACAGCCTATTATTCACCTTTAGAACAGTTGGATAAAAAGCCATTTATTCATCAGTCTATTCAAGCTCTACCCACAACCGAATCTATTCTCATAACTATTGGTGAAAATCGTGAACAGCGAAAGAAAGCCAAGGGTGATGAGCAAAAGATGCAAGCAATGAAGAAAGAGGCACAGTCGTT
Source organism: Vibrio sp. 99K-1 (assembly GCF_013114585.1). Lineage (NCBI taxonomy): Bacteria > Pseudomonadati > Pseudomonadota > Gammaproteobacteria > Vibrionales > Vibrionaceae > Vibrio > Vibrio sp. 99K-1. The sequence goes on along the minus strand of NZ_VTXF01000013.1, from coordinate 59,642 downwards.
TCTTCGAACTCATTATCGACAACAATCTCAAGCTCGCCACCTGCAAAGCGTTGAAACGCCATATGGTTTCCAAGAACGCATCATTCAGTTTTGGAGCAATCACTTTGCCATTTCGGTCGATAATCGAAAATTGATGCCCTTAGCCGCAAGCATTGAAAACGATATGGTTCGCAAGCATTGGAATGGCAACTTTGGCGACATGTTGATGGCATCTTCAAAGCATCCAGCCATGCTTTTGTATCTTGATAATTAACTCTCCATTGGACCTAACTCAAAAGTTGGTAAGCGCCTTGATAAGGGGCTCAATGAAAACCTCGCTCGTGAAATTCTAGAGCTTCATACTCTTGGTGTTGATGGCTCCTATACCCAACAGGATGTGATTGCCTTGGCAAAAGCGATTTCGGGGTGGGGTATTAAATTCCAATCCCCAAATGCTGGTTTTCGATTCGCCAATAACCTGCATGAGCCAGGCCGCATACCTTACTTGGAAAATCCTACTCCCAGTCAGGTGTCTTGCAAGGGGAGTCGTGTTTACAAGCCCTAGCTACCCACCAAGACACAGCCAAACATTTGGTTGATAAGCTTTGCCTGCATTTTATTGGTGACACACCTAAAGCTCTCTCAAAACAGATGGTTGCTGCATACTTAAAAGGTAATGGTGACTTGCTGCCTGTTTACCGCTTGTTACTGAGCAGCGAGCAGGCGAGTGAGCCTAATCCTAATCGATTTAGACCTCCGAAAGAGTGGCTATTTGCCGTCCTTCGTAGTGCCGATATTTCTTAAACCAACGACTGACATGCGAGGCGTAATTAAAGGTGTGCTTGGCGAGCACCTATCTATAAATACGAAGCAGTTAAACACCATCTTCCCTGATAGTGAAATGGTAAAGCCACTTCAAATGATATGAAGTGGCTTTGAATTTTAGATTGTGGTCTTAGGGGCACAGTTTTGCATGTGGTTTAAGACTTAGCCGCCAATAATGCCCCGAATGTTAAAAGGCCAAATCCACACGCTTGATTGAGCCTTTTCTTGGCTTTCAACAAGTGTTTTTGGAGCGTATTTGAAGTAAATAACACTGCAACAATTCCAAACCACAAGCCGTGAAGGACAATCATGTAAAGCCCGTAACCGAGTGCGATATGTTGGTTTTCAGCGTCAGGTGAAATGACCTGACTGAAGATGCTCAAGAAGAACAACATGGTTTTAGGGTTGAGTACGTTACACAAAAAGCCTTGGGCTAAATAACGCCAAACACTGATGCTCTGCGTCGTTCCTTCCATAGGGGCAAGTTTGTTGTCTGCGCTTATAATTCCTTTAATCCCTAAGTAAACAAGGTAAGCGGCACCTGCGTATCGAATGATGTCGAAAATCTGTTCATTCTGTGAGATTAAGTAACTAATACCTAGCATCGAATAGCTAATGTGAACGCAAATTGCTAGGCTAACCCCTAATGCTGTCCAAATACCGGCTTGTCTTCCTTGGTTGACGCTGTTCTTCAAAACCAAAACGAAATCAGCACCAGGACTTATAACAATTAATAGCCCTAACACCGCTAAGCTCAACCATTCCATAAATACTCCAATTCTCTTATTTGATGAGCGGCCATTGTATGGTTTTTATTTGCTACCTATAATCGAAATGAATTCCATTAACCTGTGAGAAATAATCACACATGAGGCATCTTAAAGCATTTCATGTTTTTCATGTCGCCGCGCATTCGATGAGTTACAGCGAAGCGGCAGAAAAGCTCAATATTACCCATGGTGCGGTGAGCAAACAGATCAAGGTTCTGGAAAATCACCTGGCTCATACTCTGTTTTATAAGCAGGGGCGTAATGTATGTTTGACCAAAGAGGGTGAGTTACTCAAGGGCTACACAGAGCAAGCGTTTCAGGCTTTGGATACAGGCGTAACAAAGCTTAACCAACTGAAAAACCATGCGCTCGAGGTGTCGTGTGAACCAACATTAACCATGCGTTGGTTGATGCCTCGTTTAGGCGACTTTTACGCTGAGTCAGGTATTGATGTTCGTTTGTCGACTGCTGGTGGGCCTGTGAACTTGAATGCGACAGGACTCGATATGGCGATTCGCCGAGATGACTTTAAATTAACCGAGCGTTACGAACAGATACCGCTAGTTGAAGAGTGGGTAGGCCCTGTGTGTTCCCCGGGTTATTGGCATCAGGTAAAAGATAACTTAGATGATGTGAAATTACTGCATAGCAGTACACGGCCAGATGCTTGGAGTCATTGGGGTGCTATCACTAAAGATAAAGTTAATGGTGGAGAGTGGTCTAATGCTCGAGCGAACCAAACATTTGCACACTTCTACTTTTGCTTTCAGGCGGCTGTCGATGGGTTAGGCATAGCGCTTGGGTCTTATCCACTTGTCGCCGACGATCTTGAAAGAGGTAACTTGATCGCGCCGTTTGGCTTCGTACCTTCTGGTCACCAGTACATATTGCTCACGCAAGATAGCAATCAGGATGAGTCAGGCAATTCATTCGTAGCTTGGTTGAAGAGCGAGTTATCGCAGTGTGTTCCAGTTATTAAAAACAAATAGATTCTTTACGTCAGAAGCTAATTCCCCCTTGATGCAGAGTGTTTCGCAAGCGCATGAGGCGGAACACCGAACGCTTTCTTGAAAGCATTGGTGAAGTTTGAAGGGTGCTGATAACCCGCTTCATAGGCGGCTTCGGTTACTGATACCAAGCCTCGTTCTAAGTGTTGTCGCGCGATATCTAAGCGTCGGTGTCGGATATAGCCGTTGATCGTCAGGTTGTAAGACTGCTTAAATCGACGTTGTAAGTTGGAGATACTCATCGAGAATTGACCTGCGATGCTTTCAAGGCTGAGTGGCTTATCTAGGTTGATTTCAATGTAGCTGATGATGTCTTCAATCTTGGCATCGAACCCTTTTTCAGCCGACACTTGGTTATCGTTTTGGTCCAAACCAACGTTCATATCCGTGCCATTTGGACTCGCGTTAATGTCCTCAGAAGTGCACTCTTGGCAGCATTGAATCGGCATCTGAGACAAGGTTTGAGCAAGCAACTGCTGGGTTAACGTCTCTACGACAAGCTTGGCTTGAAAGTTGGTCGGTGTAGCTTGGCTAGTGAGTGTATTGGCGAGTTGAATGATGTCAGCGTTGAACTGCACATCGTAAAACGCCTTGTGTGAATCTAAGAATGATTTGCTTGAACAGTGGTCACTTAAACGTGGTTTTACCCATTGTGGCTTAACCAAGATGTTGATCTTGTTCATCTTGTTATCTTGAATTAACGAGCGCCTAAAGTTGGCAGGTTTAGCTAAGTTTACCACCACGCCTTGTGGTCCATTGCTGGCATCGAGATCGAACTCAAGATCATCGTAGCCAAAGGTGAGTTTTCCTTCGAGAATAATGGTAATCAAGATCGCTGAGTGGGCTGTTGAGACGATGTTGCTGTCGACCAATTCAATACAGCGGCCGCCATGCACGAAAATTTGGTCATTGTATTGATAAGAAAGGAATTTACCTTCAGCGAGCGAGGTCTGCTTGGTTTGACCTTGTGTCACAATGATCTGCTTTTCAGTCTGTTCTAGCTTTTTGGTTAGAGCGACTTTTTTCGTTAACACTGGTTTATTCGCTGACACAGCTTTCTTGTTTAACTCGACTCTTCCAGTCATAGCCGTTTCGGCAAGTTTAGTTTGCTCTGACGCTACTTCACCCATTTGACCTTTCCTCATAACAGCTGTGCGTTTTCGCATAAGCAAATCATCTGTGCATTTATAAATTACAACTCTATCATGTTTGCGAATTATTATCATTTACATCTAGGATTGAATTTATGGAAAGCCCAGTCAGCTCAACAATCAAGCTTTCAGCCCTCTGTATTGCAATAGCCAGTGCGGTTAGTAGCCCTGTGATAGCAGAAGAGAACACATCGCACTTTGACGAAGTGGTGGTGTGGGGAACGAAGGTATCTAGTAACACAGAATCGATCATTGCCGATGATATGTCACTCAAACAAGCTGACCATATGTCGGATCTACTGCGTGAGATTCCGGGAGTTGATGTTGGGGGAACGCACTCGGTGAATCAAAGAATCACGATTCGTGGCTTGAGCGAAACGGATCTCGATATTCGACTTGATGGAGCATCTCAGCACGCCAACATGTTTCACCACATTGGCAACCTCACGCTTAACCCAGATATTTTGAAATCGGCCGATATTCAAGTAGGTAACAACTCAGTCACGCAAAATGGACTCGGTGGTTCTGTGTTGTTTGAAACTAAAGATGCAAAAGACCTGCTTCGTTACGACGAGAGATTCGGAGCTCGTGTTTATGGAGGCTATGCCACTAACGCAAGTCAGCAAGGCTCTTTAACTGTGTATGGCTTACTATCGGATAACGTTGATGCCATGCTCTACAGCCACTACATGAGCCGTGACGATTTTAAGGATGGCGATGGCAATGAAACCTTTGGTTCAGAAGGGGATGTATACAATATTCTAGGTAAGATTGGTTTTGAACCGAGCGACTTGCACCGTTTTGAACTCGCTTATGATCTCTACCGCGATAGCGGCGATTACAGTCCGCGCCCGGATATGTCGGGTGGCGCGAATGAAGGCCTGTCTAACGATATTCTGATCCCAACCGATTACGACCGTGACACCGTCACTGCAAGCTATGAGCTTCGTGGCGATACTCACCAAGGGGACGTGACGCTTTACAACACTCAAACTGAAATTAAGCGCGATGAAAGTGTCATGGCACCACGCTGGCCGTCGAATCGCTTGTCTAACAACACGGCGAAGAACCAAAACTTTGGCTTGAATGCTAAGTTCCAATCGGACTATCGCTTGATGTCGTTTGATAATGTTGCGACCTACGGTTTTGATTACATGGACAAGTCATCAAGCAGTTATTACGGCAGCAGTAAGTTTATGGATGAGTCGGCCATTTCTACCGCGCTTTTTGTTGAAGACCAGTTCTACTTTACTCAAGCCTTCTCGATCACAGCGGGTATTCGCTTTGATGATTATCAGCGTAAAGCAGAGACAGGAAATGACGATTTCGATGACGTAACTTGGTCTCTAGCGACGCAATGGGACGTTACACAAGATTGGACGCTGTTTGCGAGCACACGTTCGTTATTTAAAGGCCCAGAGTTGATGGAGACCTTTATTGCGTATCAAGATGCTGCGTACTTAGCGGATGATATCAAAGCTGAAACAGGGCAGAACACACAAGGTGGCGTGCGTTTCGACAAGCGTATTGATGATCACTTTGTTGGCGCGAACCTAACTGTATTCCAAACCAATATTGATGATTACATTGCCGAAGAGTACCAGCGTGCTAGCCAAAGTTACTTGATTTACAACTTAGGCGACGTGGAGATCAAAGGCTTTGAAGCAAGCTTGTCTTACGGCTACGAGATGTTTAACAGTAAACTTTCTTATGCACGTTCAGATACTAAAAACAAAGACACAGGCGGCGCTGTCGCAGGTGGAAATGGTCGTAGTATTGATATGGGCGATAGCATCACTTTAACACTGGACTATCAATCTGAAGCGTTGGAAACGATTTTTGGTTGGAATTCGATGTTTGTTAAGGATGAAGACAACGTATTTGATGGTCAGCCAATCAAAGAAGGTTACGACGTGCATAACCTTTACGCACAATGGGTGCCATCTACCGTGGACGGATTGTCTGTCACCTTTGGTATCGACAACGTGTTTGACGAGCAATATACCTCACACGCATCTCGTTCAGGTACGGCGAGGGGCTTTACCCTCGATGACTATGAACCTGGTCGTAACTACAAGCTTTCTGCCGCGTATCAGTTCTAGGAATGAGGAACGAAATAGGTTCAGTCAGAGTGACAAACCAGCGGTCGTAGGGAGCCGCGAAGTTTATAATCTGAAGCTGAAGCTATCCGTTTAAGCCATTCGTTGAAGTGAATAGTGAAAACTAAAGCGCCTCTCGAGCAAGGAATCGAGAGGCGCTTTAGTTTTTGATTGCCAGAACGGTTACTCAGGCTCCAAAACACTACTCAATGGGCAGGGATAACACACCACCATTTAGCTCGACTTGCTTAAGCCATTCTTTTGGAATCGCACCGTCTTCTTCGTAGAAACAAGCCGCTAATACTGCGCCAATCACTATTGCCCGCCCACAGCTGTCACCGCCACATAAAATGTTATCTCGAATACCTTGCTTAAAGCTCTGAGCGCCAGCAATGATGCGAATCAGCAAGGGGAATGCGGCACTCAATTCACAATGCAATCCAAATTTCTTTGCCGCGTCAGTTATTGAAAGCTCAGGCTCTGCGAGGGCTTCATCGATTTGATCGTGTATAAACCTGCTGCAGGTCTGTCTTACCATTTCTACGGATTGTAATGGCGAATTACCTTGTATCGCAGCTTGAATCAGTAGGGTGATGGCTTGTGCCCATTCTACTGCTTTATCGTTGTTATTAGTGACTCGAACCGCGCTTTCAACCATTGCTGGTAAGGTGTGAGACGTATAGGTACAAGCCACTAAAGGGATGATTTTTGAAATTGCAGGCAATTGCGTGTCGTCAGCGCCACACGAAGTAATAGGGGCGTTTGCTAATTCTAATTGATGGATGTTCAGCAAGCTCATGCGCGTCGCTTTATCTATGTAACCTTGCCAACTGCCGCCGAAATCAAACCAGAAGCGGAAATGTTTGATGTAACTTGCTTCATCGTAGTGTTGATTGTCGACTAGGCTATCGACCATTGCTAATAGTTGAGCACCGTATTGCGATTGGTCGCCTGCGGATTTTCCTTGGTGAGCAAAATAACCTTTATCTTGATAATCGGATTCGTTTGGCGAACGAAACTCAGGCTCGAAACCCGCTACCTGTATGATCCTCTCTTGATCATATAACCAATGCAGCCCCATAGAGGCAGCGTCCCCAACTAATGCGCCGACAACGGCATAAAATGCTCTTTCTTTATGATTATCCATGTTGGTTTGACCTTTGAGAGAATCCGATGGGATTTAGTATTCAAAGTATAGTGTTTAAATGAAGGGTTTGCTGTGCTTTAGAAGAGAGTTTTGAAACGATTAATCCTGATTGGTCAATGAGTTAAACCAATCAGGAAAAGCTGATGAATATTATAGGCTAAGGGCAAGCAGAGGTTACTGAAGTACCACAGAAGCAACCGAATGACTAGTGCAAATTAGCGGTTGAGATAAGCACTTGAACGGTGCTCTATGGTTCTGAAAATGCGCGAGAGAGTGAAGCATAACGCGAAGTAAACCGCGCCGACAATCAGCCAGATCTCAAAGATCAAACCGGATGAGTTGGCCATCTCGGTGCCAATGAAGGTCATTTCTTGAATCGAAATCAGAGAGACAATCGATGTATCTTTTACCAACGAAATTGCTTGGCCAGCCAAAGGTGGGGTAATCGCGGTTAATACCTGCGGACCAACCACATATCGATATTTTGAGAAGACGGACAAACCAAGTGAGTCCGCAGCTTCCCATTGCCCTTTCGGAATGCTTTCCAAGCCAGCGCGAATCACTTCAGCGATATACGCCGAAGAGAGCAAACCAATACAGATAACGCCAGAAGCTAAGTTTTCCCAAAGGTTGGCAGGGCCAAATAGAAAAGCTTGCAGTTGGTTGATGTCGCCATTGTGTTCACGCAAAAGGGTTTCTAAACCAAGTAAAGGAATCAGTTGGTTAGAGACAAAAAAGTAAAAGATAAACACAAAAACCAGTGGTGGAATATTTCGAACCAATTGGATGAAAAGCAGCGCCGGTGTTTTGAATAAAGCGATCTTAGAGTGTCTTGCTACTCCTAACAGTGTGCCGAAAGAGAGCGCTAACACCATGCTCCATAAGCTCAAACGCAATGTTGCGACCAAGCCTTGGAAGAAATATGGAATATTGCCTTGAGAAGGTGGAATAAAGATTAACGTGAACGCGTCTTCCCATCGCCACTGATAGTTAATGCCGACAGCAGAGCGATAATAAAGCCAACCTGCGAACGCACAAATGATGGAAAACAACACTCCATCTAATAGATTGAGGCGTTGATACCAAGGCTTGGTGTGAAGGTTGGGCTTGGGCGTTGATAATGCGCTAGTACTACTCACGTCATTCCTGTTTAAACAATGATAATTAATATGCTGTGAGAGTGGCTATGAGTTTATAGCTATCTCGGGTGTTTCTTAAAAGGCAGTACCAGCAAGGTACTGCCTTGATTGGTTATTTAGCGTCTAATTAGCTATCAATTACTGACCTTGAGCAATCTGGTCTTGCCAATCTAGAGTAGAGAACCAGTACTCGTAACGCTCTTTCAACCAACCGTCTTCAGTACGAGCTTTGATCCACTCGTTGAAGAACTCAGCTTTGTCCGTTTCACCTAGGCGAACAGCAAATGCCTCGTTACCTTTTGATAGACGTTCATCAAATGGAATGAATAGCGTGTCAGCGTTCTTGATCGCTTCGTGCTCTGGCTTAGGGCTTGAAGCGATAACCGCGTGTGCATTGCCGTTTAGTACTTCTTGGAAAGCTTGAGCGTCGTCATCGAACTGAAGTACTTTCGCTTTCGGGAAGGTTTCACGAGCCACTTGAACTGTGAAGGCACCACGACGAGCTGCAATTTTCACTCGGCGAGAGTCAAAATCAGAAATCTTGCTGAAGCCTTCTGCTAGCTCTTTGTTAGCCGCCAGTTGAACACCAGAGTGAGAGTATGGTTCAGTAAAAAGAACACTCTTAGCGCGCGCTTCAGTGATCGACATACCGCCAATGATTACGTCAAACTTATTCGATAACAGTGAAGGGATAATGCCATCCCATGCTGTCGGTACAAATTCAACTTTCCAGCCTGAATCTTCAGCAAGGCGTTTTGCCACATCGATTTCAAAGCCGACAAGGTCGCCTTGTTTGTTACGCATTGCCCAAGGAACAAAAGTCGACATGCCAACACGTAGGGAACCACGATCGTTGATTTTGTCTAAGTTAGGCGTTTCAGACGCAAGTGCAGGCAAACTTACGGCAAGCGCAAGTAAAGCAGTGATAGCGGTTTTAAATAGCTTCATGCTGATAAATCCTTATTGTGTTCGCCAGTTGGCTCCGAGCTTATGCTCAAGCCAAGCTGCAACGGCAGAAAGTGAAAGTGTAAGTGCAAGATAAATGATCGCCACAGAGAACCAGATCTCAAATGGCATCGCAGTTTCAGAAACAATGTTTCTGGCCTCGGTTGTCAGGTCGAAAATAGCCATGACACTCACAATCGAAGAGTTTTTGATAAGGGAGATCACTTCGTTGGTAAGAGGTGGCAGCGTACGTTGCACCACTTGAGGAAGAATCACATCCCAATAAGTATAGGTCTTTGATAAGCCCAAAGATTGAGCAGCTTCAAATTGTCCTTTAGAAATACTATTTAACCCAGCACGAAATATCTCAGCGGTGTATGCCCCTTGAAAAAGTGCCAAAGCTAAAACAGCTGTGCTAAAGCGATCCAGACCGATTACAGGGCCGAATACAAAATAGAGCAGGTAAATTTGTACCAACAATGGTGTATTACGAATCAATTCCACATAGCTGGTAGCGAGGGTGCGACCAACCACTGAATTGGAGTTTCGCAATAGGGCTGTGGTTAAGCCAATCACCAGCGTTGCAACTAAAGAAATAAGAGAGATATTGATGGTAACGAGTAGTCCTTCCATCAATTCTGCAGGCCACCATTCACCATCTTCATAGAAAGCGATGTAGTCAGGTACTCGATCCCATTGCCAGCTGTATCCCATCGCCTGAGCACCAGAATCGAGGATCCAAACAACGGCTGCCGCAAGCACCACAATTTGTACCAAGGCAGAGAGGGCGGGTTTCACTATCTTCAGCAGCATCAGTAAGTCAGAATCTGATTTAGGAACGCTTGAGTACGTTCGTGTTGAGGATTTTCGAACAGACTTTGTGGTGTATTTGATTCCACGATCTGTCCCTCGTCCATAAAGATGACTCGGTCGGCAACGCGTTTTGCAAAGCCCATTTCGTGTGTCACGCACACCATGGTAATGCCTTCACTTGCCAGTTCGACCATTACATCCAGTACTTCATTGATCATTTCCGGATCAAGGGCAGATGTCGGTTCATCAAATAGTAGTAGTTCTGGCTTCATACAAAGAGAGCGCGCAATTGCTACACGTTGTTGTTGGCCACCTGAAAGCTGAGCCGGGTACTTATTCGCTTGCTCTGCGATGTGTACACACTCGAGATAATGCATGGCGGTTTTCTCTGCTTCTTCTTTGCTTTTTTTGAGCGTGCGAATAGGAGACAGAGTCAGGTTTTCGAGCACAGTAAGATGAGGGAATAAATGGAAGTGCTGAAACACCATTCCAACTTGGCCTGGTGTGTTGAACTTGCAGGGAAGTGACTGTTCTAACACGGAAAGTTCGCCACTTTCGAACGGTTCTAGCTGATTGATACAGCGGATAAGAGTGGATTTACCAGAACCAGATGGTCCGCAAATCACCACAATCTCTCCCTGTTCAATATTAAGATCGATATCCTTTAGGGCATGAAAATCACCATACCACTTGTTAAGTGACTTAAACTTAACCATTTCCTTAAGATTGTTCAAATCGTTGTTCATACCTAGTAAAGAGACAGGTTTACCTTAACAATATAGAAATATGATTGCACATAAAATTAGGAACTTATGAGAATTTAATAGCATCTTGTAGGGCAAATAAAAAGCAGCGCCGGATTAGGACGCTGCTTGAGGGTATACGCAAGGTCAAAGAATTTGGTTCAGTTTCGCTACATAAATTTTTAAATTATCGCGATTTTATTTAAAAACCTGATTTCTTTGCTTTAATTTTAACCATTAATGGATTGCAGACTCTAGAATCTCGCGAGTTTTCTCTAGCGTGATCGCTTGGTTCTCACCAAGTTGTAGGTAGCCGTGTGATTCTAGCTGTGCAATCACATTGTCGATAGCCGTTTCTTTATTCGCCTCGTAGCCATCAAACATGGTTGCTACGTCAAGGCTGTGATAGAAGGCTTCGATAGCGTCGATAGTGCGCTCTGCTAAATCTGCGCCCGCTTCTAGGCCAAATACGTTACGCCCCATCTGCTCTAGCTTAGTGCGTTTCGCTTCAATCTGGTTACGAAGCAGTGAAGGTTGAACGATAGCTAGAGAACGCGCGTGGTCGACATGCCACAATGCAGTGAACTCATGACCAATCATGTGCGTTGCCCAATCTTGAGGAACGCCAGTACCAATAAGACCGTTTAGCGCTTGGTTAGCCGTCCACATTAGGTTTGCACGCCATGTGTCATTGTCACGCTCGTCGTATTGTTTACCCAGTACAAGAAGGTTTTTCAGCAATGTTTCTGCGTATCCGTCTTGAACCATCGCGTTAGCAGGCATAGTGATGTATTGCTCACACACGTGAACCCAAGCATCAACCAGACCATTCACCAATTGGCGCTCTGGTAGAGACTTCATGACATCTGGGTCCATAACTGCAAACTTAGGTTGGACCGCAGGGTTAAGGAAAGCCAGCTTCTCTTGAGTCGCTTTACGAGTGATTACTGCGCCCATGTTTGATTCAGAACCTGTGGCAGGAAGCGTCAGTACCGCACCGATTGGCGTTGCTTCGGTGACTTGGTGCTTGCCTGTTAGGATGTCCCAACCGTCACCGTCGTATTTCGCTGCTGCTGCAACGTATTTCGAACCATCGATTACTGAACCACCGCCAACAGCGATAATGAATTCTACGTTTTCTTCTTTAACGATAGCGACTGCTTTGTCTAATGTTTCTTTGGTTGGGTTTGCTTCAACACCAGAAAACTCAATCCAAGCGTGATCTTTAAGAGCTGCGACTACTTGGTCGTAAACACCGTTGCTTTTGATTGAACCGCCACCGTAGATGACAAGCGCTTTCTTTGAAGTATCAACGGCTTGGCTGATAGCGTTGATTTGGCCTTGGCCGAAGTGAATAACAGTAGGGTTAACATAGGTAAATTGCATCGTCAGTTCCTTGTGTAAAGCTAAAATTTTTATTTTGTTGTAGTGCTCAATTTCTATATTTGCATATTAGTACACGGAATTAGGGGGGTGAAGGTCAATTTCTCCAAACTAATTGCCTATTTCTACATAATTGATATTCTCTTTGGGCTTTTGTGCAAACCAACATCACCCTTTGAATGGAACATCACCTGTTATGAATACACTCGCTCAGTTACTGCAATCTTACGTTGAACTTAAAGGTTGGGATGATCTTGAAGGGATCAGAGAAACAGAGATTGAGGGTGTGTGGTTGTATCGCAGTAGTGGTGGGAATCAGCGCCAACCATTCACTTATCAGTCAGGTATCATCATGCTTGGACAGGGTAAAAAGAATATCTACATAGGCGACAGGCCCGTGACTTACGCGGCTGGTGATTACCTTGTGGTGGGGGTGCCAATGCCACTGGAATGTGAAGCGTTACCGGTTGATGGTGAGCCGTTATTGGGTTTGTCGATCAACATAGATTCTCAGCGTTTACATAGCTTAGTGAAAAAGCTCGAAGAGCAAGGTTTTCTGGAGAGTTACTGTAACAAGCACAAACAGAATTCGAGTGGCTTAGAGTCCACTCGAATGGAAACGGCGATGCTAGAGAGTTTCACTAGGTTGGCGAAGACACTGCATTGCGATATTGAAGCCAACATCTTGGGTGATGCAATGGTGACGGAGATTGTTTATCGCGCTTTAACAGGCTCTGAAGGCCGCGTACTCTTTGATTTAGCCCATCATGATGGCCATTACGCACGCGTCGCCAAAGCATTGTCTAAAGTGCATGAAGAGTATGACCAAACCATTACTGTTCAATCGCTAGCCGATGAAGCGAATATGAGTGTGTCTGCTTTCCATAATGCTTTCCGCAACGTAACTTTCGAGTCACCACTCCAATATTTGAAGAAGGTAAGGCTCAACAAAGCCAAAGAACTGATCCAGTTAGAAGGTCTGCGAATCAGTGATGCCGCACGCCGAGTTGGCTATTCCAGTCCATCTCAATTCAGCAGAGAATTTAAGCGTCACTTTAATACAACACCAAGAGCTGTATAGTTTTCCTTCCTCGAAAATCTATATTCTGAAACAGGTGGTGTTTTTATTAAACATATTATTAACGTGACCATATAAAACACGTTATTTAAAATAATTAGTTAGATAGCCTAAACATTTATGCATGGATATAAGCCCGTAACTTATAAAACTTATCGGTTAAGGGTATTTTAGTGTGAACAAGTTAACAAACACGATCTAAATTTTAAAAGTTACCCATCATATTTTGTGGGAAAGTATTCAATATTGTTGGATATACTTAAAAATAGAGAGAGATGAGTAGTCCTCCAACCTAAGTTACGTGGATAATTAGTCTTTCGATGACTAATTATCCCATAAGTCAATGAATATTAGTTGAGTGATAGTCTGATGCATGTCACGTTCAACCCAAAGTTATTCACCTAACATGGCGCTACTTTAATTATTCATTCCAATACGATTGTTCAATATAAATACGTATTCTTATTCTATTAAAAGGATCACACCGATGAGTAGCGATATCATTAAAATTTCAAGAAATACTGAAAATGCTCCGCTAAACAATGTATCTACACAAACAGTTGCTTTTTCTCATTATAATAACTTTTCTGCTCAATTACCTATTGACCCTAAAACAGGTGAAATAGTCATCGGTGATATTAAAGATCAAGCAATGCAATGTTTGAATAATATTAAAGCGATTGTTGAAAGCATCGACCATGTAATGGATGATGTGGTGAAAATTAATATCTTCGTTAAGAACATTTCCGATATGGAAGCTATCGATGAAGTTTATAAGGGCTTCTTTAGTAATAGCCTTCCGACACGCACTGTGGTTGGTGTTGCCGCTCTACCAATGAGCGATGTGCTAGTTCAAATGGACGCTCTTATCTCAAATGGTGAAGGTACAACACCACAGGCACCATGTGCGTTAGTTAAGGTATCAAGAAACACGGATAAAGCCCCTCAGAGTGTTTTATCGACTCAGACTGCGGCTTTTTCTCACTACAATAATCTTTCGGCTCAATTACCGATTGATGTGAATACTGGTGAGTTGGTTTCAGGTGGAATCACAGAGCAAACAACTCAATGTTTAGCAAACATTAAAATGATTCTAGAAAGCATTGGCCATGTTATGAATGATGTGGTGAAAACCACGATTTACCTAAATGATATCGAAGATGCAGAAAAGGTAAACGAAGCTTGTGCCAAGTTCTTCCCAAGTTATGTTCCGGCGCGAACGGTTGTACAGGCATCTGAATTACCAATGGGCGCTTTAGTACAAATTGATACCTCGGTTTCACATGGCGATGGCACACCGCCACAACTACCAGAGGATACTTGCTTACTGGTTATTGAAGCAAATAACACTGCTGACGCACCATTTATGCCTTATTCACACACCGTTGCTTTCTCTCACTACAATCATATTTCAGGTCAACTTCCTGTAGATCCGAAAACCAATGAAGTGGTTGCTGGTGGTATTAAAGAGCAAGCTGAACAGTGTCTTAAGAATATTAAGGCGATCATTGAAAGTGTTGAACATTGCATAGACGATACGGTGAAAATCAATATTCAACTTAAAGATATTTCAGATATTGACGCGGTAAACGAGGTCTATGCGACATTCTTTAAGGCTGACTTACCGGCAAGAACGGTGGTTGGGGTTTCTAAGATTCCTATGAATGCTTTAATTCAAATTGATGCCGTCGTTTCTAACTGCGAAGGTACACCTCCACAAGACATTGTTGCTTAAACATCGTTACATACATCGATAACAGTGTTGAAATTTCGGCTCTAGTTCCTAACTTGGAATTAGAGCTGATTCAGTTTGAAGGCCTGCGATCAAACGACATTGTATACCGAATAATTCATCACAAGTTGGGCGCGAATGTAAGCGTCACCTCAATACATCACCACGAGCGGTGTAATGCTTCCTATCAGCAATAAAGGTTGTTAAACATGCGGCACTTCATATAGTGCAATCTTGCGCATAATTTTTGATTGACCGAGAAATCTAAATTTTATAAATACCTGTTACTGGATACTAAGATTCTGGAGGAGGTTCATTTGCTCGATTTGTTAAAGAAAGTGGTGCTTATCAATTTGATGGCTGCAATGGTCGTTTATGTGCTGTCGCAGTTTTTTCCTTTCTTTGCTTCTACTCAACTCGTCGACTTCTTATTTTTTGTCGTTATAGTCATTTGGATTTTGGCAAAACTTCTGTGGGAAGGAGGGGTTCATAGCAAAACAACGCGCTTAGATGATCCTATTACAGACAAAGTCTACAAAATGGTCGACGGGCACGATTTTGCTAAAGACCAACAAGAACACTACCGAATGAATTATCATACGGGCTTAGTGTTATTCATTGCTGGCTTACCGGCGTTTATTGCGTGTTTTGTTCTGCAATTCTTTTAAGTACAGGTAAGAGGCAGTAATGCAAGAATATTTAGAACTGGACGTGATGACATTGGAGTCAATTTCAAAAGAAGCGGGCTTTCCAATAGATAGAGATGTGTATTTAGCATCGCGCACCCAATCGATGGAACAAGGACTGCTTGTCGAATATCGGCGACATAATAAGCTAATTGGCTACACCACGTTAAGTGATTTAGGCGATGGCAAGTGGTTTGTCCCTATGTTTGTGGTGCACCCAGACTACAGAAGTAAAGCCGCTTTTCTTGCTCTATTTCGTGGCATTGTAAACATACTGAAAGATCGTGATTCAAGGGTATTAGTAAGCAATGTTTTACGCTTAAATGAACTGTCGGTGCAGTTTCATAAGCGATTAGGGTTTGAAATAACACGTGAGAATCACTTAGGTTATGAGTTTACTCTAGCGTTGACTCCCGAAGTCAAAAGAAAATGGTCTAATTTCGTCGCTGTTACCTAGGGGCCATAAATAATTGTGGTTCGAGTTTGACCTCAAGTATGTGGTGGTTAATATCACCTTTCTATGAATCGCTTCACTATTAACGCTTCTCATCTATCGAGAGTAATCAACAAGGGCATGTATTATGTACAAAGTCGGAATCGTATTATTTGATGACTTCACCGATGTAGACTTCTTCTTGATGTATGACTTATTAGGAAGAACGACAGACTCTTGGGAGGTTAAGGTTCTTGGAACCAAGCCTGAGCATCGCTCACATTTGGGGATGACGGTGAAAACCGATGGCCATTTGAGTGAGGTTGCGCAGCAAGATGTAGTGCTGATCACAAGTGGTTATCGCGGTATTCCGGCTGCATTGAAAGAGCCGGAGTTCATGAACTCATTACAGCTGGATCCGAGCGAGCAGTTAATCGGGTCGATTTGCGCGGGATCTTTTGTGTTGCACGAACTCGGTTTACTTAAAGGTAAGAGGCTTACAACAAACCCGCATGCAAAACCAACATTAGAAGCAATGGGTGGCAACGTTCAAGATCTGCCTTTAGTCATCGAAGGCAATATTGCTACAGCTGGTGGGTGTCTTTCTCTGGTCTACTTAATCGGCTGGGTGGCAGAGCGGTTATTTGATTCAAACAAACGTAGGGCGATACAAAATCAACTCATCCCCGCAGGGCAGTTAGATCTCTTCGAAGACCTTATCTCTGGAACCATCCAGTCCGCAGAGGCTGACAACTTACACAATAAATCACTAGAAGCTGAGCTGAAAGGCGCAGTGGTTTGAATCATCGTCATGGTATTTTTACAAAAAAGCGTTTAACGAGAGAACGAAAAACAAGTTTATGCAATTTCGAATTATTTTAATGTTGTGCCTAGCTCTAATGGGCTGCGCGTCCAATGAAGCTATACAACCTGACCCAACAAGTATCACGTTGTTTTATGGCGAGACATCCATCTCCGCAGGCGTATTAGAAGATAAAACATTTAATTCAGTACTCGCCGATAGGGCTGAAAGTGTGACTTTTTCGGGCTTAGTACGAAAGCAAGACTCTGGCTACTTGGTCGATATGCTTGTGATTCGAGAAACGAAAGAGCCACGTTCGACTCGACAATTAAACACGTCAATTCATATGAAAACTGGAGAGTTAGTAGATGTGGGTGGCGTGAACAACGACATTTTTAGGGTGATTTTGGAGTAACTCGTTTAACGATGTGAATTAACATGATTTTTCGCTTTACCTCAACCTAACTTCAAGTCTTAAGCTTCTCTTAGTTATTCAGAAGGAGCTTATTATGCAAAGTAATTACGTTAAGGAACTCTCCGTTAAAACTTACCAAGAAGCGATTGAGAGAGAGGTCGTTAAATCAAAAGTTCGACCATTTCATACACCGAGTTTTTTCAGTGGTGCTTTGTTATCTATGGCGGTAATGGGATTGCTTTTGGTCACGCCAATACTCTGAGCGATGGTTAACTCCCATCAACCTAGATAGAAACACAGAGAGTTCGAAATCTGAAAAACAGTACTTTAAGGGAGCCTTGTAGAGTTATTTATGGATATATCTATACACTTACTTCAACCAAGTGATGTTGGTCCTCTTTTCGAATTTGAAGTCGAAAATAGAGAGTGGTTTAATCAATTTGTTCCTGCTAGGGATGACAGTTTCTATTCTGATTCAGGGGTTGCCGACCAAGTTACGCGCTTCCTCAAGGAATACCAAAATGGTGAGTTGATCCCAATGCTAATTAAGGACGCTAACGGCGTTATTTGTGGAAGAATCAACGTTCGCGATATCAGCAAAAATGGTGAAAGCGGGGAGCTCGGCTATCGGGTTGGTCGAGCTTTTGGTTCTAAAGGTGTCGCCTCTAATGCGGTCAGAAAGCTGCTAACCTACTTGTCTAAGCACTCATCCCTAAAATATATTGATGCTTATGCATTAGTAGGTAATGTCGGTTCAAATAAAGTACTAACAAATACGGGTTTCGAGCTAGTTGAGCGTGTCCAAAATTACGCAGTATTCAAAGGACAACAACAGAATGCCAACTATTACCGCCAGGCAATATCCGTGTAAGTGGGTATTTGATATCTATTATTTTTCCTATAATCAATGAGATAATAGGCTCGGAAAGATGAGCTCACACCATTGTGGTGCGAAACAATACAGAGGTCAGTTTATGAACATTGTGACAGTCTATAGTGGTAATCAGCAGGTATACGCGAATTTATATCAGGGCTACGCGGCTGAGTTTTCAAAGATTATCGGAGACAAACCAGACGAGTATGGCTTGTTTGAGATTTACCCGACGCTTGGTGATGCCGTAACGGGTTATTTACTCTACATTGATGGAGTTCCTGCTGCATTAACCGCCATTGAAACCAAAGCGCCAAACGAGTTTGAGATTTGTGATTTCTATGTGGTGCCTTATTTTCGAAAAAATAAAGTCGGGAAGCAGTTTATCTCTGAACTGTTTGAACACCTAAAAGGCAGTTGGGAGATTAAGCAAGTATTGGGCGCAGATCATGCTGTTAAGTTCTGGAGAGAAGTCGTTAATGACTACACCTCAGGTAAATATGTGGAAGACCAGTACCAAGACGAAAAGTGGGGCTTGGTAACAAGACAATGTTTCAATCATGATGGTATTGAAGAGTAAAACCTAATGATGAGGTAGAGGTTTGGGACATATATCTTGATTCTAACCTATTAACTTTATAAGTATTACAAGGTGTTATGTGAAATATTTAATGGGCGCTATCTTAGGTGTTCTGTCTTTGCCTACGTCGGCGGAATCGATGGTTATTGTTGACTCGGAAAGAGATCGCCATATACCTGTAGAGATTGTTTTACCTCAGGACTCTGAAAGTTGCACAACGACAGAGCAGTGTGACGTGGCTTTTATTAGTGCTGGTAATCGAGTTCCATTCACCAAATATAGTTTTGTTGGAGAAATGCTCAACGATAGGGGTTACATGACCATTTATGTCGATCACGAACTACCAAGTGATCCTCCTTTATCGAAGACTGGTGACTTGTATGAGACAAGAATTGAGAATTGGACGCGAGGGGCAAAGACTCTCAATGTCCTCCAACATGAGCTAGCGAGTCGTTTCCCTGCTTATGATTTTGACAAGTTAACCTTAGTCGGGCATTCGAACGGAGGCGACATTTCTACATGGTTGAGTAACGAAAATAAAAGTTATGTTTCTCAGTTAATTACGCTCGACCACAAACGAGTCACTTTACCCAAAAGTGAAAATATCCGAGTGCTTTCCATTCGAGCAACTGAATATCCTACCAAAGAGGGTGTACTACCGACTGAATCAGAGCAAAAGCAATATGGTAGTTGTGTTGTTGAGATTCCAGACTCTAAGCATATGGATTTAAGTGATTATGGCTCTAATCTCGCGAAGCAAAGTACGAATGACATTATTGTTGGCTTTTTGGATGGATTAGAGTGCGAAGAGTTGAGAGTAAAAATTGAGTAGAAACATCTAATTCATTAGGGCTTGATATCTGTATTCGGAATAGACGACCGACTTAATCGATTATCGACTTATATATAAGAAGCTGGCAGCGTCCTTCTAGCCAGCTTCGAGTCTTTTTATTTCAAGGTTTAAGGTTACTTCTAGTTACGGCCACTTATAGATTTACGGTTACTTCTGAGGTTTGTTACGTTCGATTACGCTAATCGCGATAGCCAAAAACAGGACATCTTTCACTAGGAAGAAGTTAGTGACTAAGATGCCATCCGATACTTTCCAAGCATTTGGCGTTGTAATCAGGAAGCTAAGTGTCACAACAAAGATAGCCGTCGCAGCAATGCCAGAATAAAATGCGACTTGCGGTTTCTTAAATCCAATCATCAGTCCGATCGCGACAATGATTTCAGCACCACCAACCATATTAGACACGGCTTGGACTGAGAATAAATTGTAAAGCCAGTTCATTGCTGGGTGGTTTGCAATTAAAGGCTCAATCAACATCGCCTCGGTAGGCGTAAACTTATAAATTCCAATCCAAGCTAACACCAACGCGACACCTATCACGCCAAGGTTGTATCCGAAGTTGCTTTGTTTTAAATCATAGGTTTGAACATGCATAAAAGTACTCCATTAATAAGTTCTACACATGACCGCACTAGTGCAAAATTAATTTCACTGTGAGAGTATTACTTCTGTTTATGAATCATTACACTTGGCATTTCAATGTTATATGTATCAATGGTTTATTTGAAGAAAATGAAATGATAGTTTTTATTAAGAGCTTAATACGACGGTACAAGGAGATAAGTTATCAAAGCACTTATATATGATGTATTTAGTGGAGAGTCGGCGAAAGGGAACCCTTGTGGGGTTGTTGAATTAGAGCAATGGTTAGCAGATTCAGAGCTACTAGAAATAACACATCAACTAGCACAGCCTATTACTGCTTTTGTGAAGAAATCGGGAAGTCAGTTCTACATCCGTTGGTTTGGATTAGATGGTGAGATAAACCTGTGTGGTCATGGTAGTTTGGGTGCTGGTACTGATTTGATCGAGCGGTATAAGTTTGAAGAGGTTACTTTAAACAGTGATTATGGACAGGTCGTGATTTCTAGAAAAGACGGATTATCTCGATTGGAACTGCCAAGCTGGAATGGTAAATCTTATGTTGAGCGGAGCGATGCTCCAATTGATTTGTCGGCATTGAATCAGACCGTTGTCGATGTATTCTCGACAAGAGACTTAGTGTTGGTTTTAGATTCAGAGGAAGCTGTAAGGAATTTTGCTCCTGATTTTGAACAGTATAAAAAAATCAATGACCTGCATGCTGTGATGGTGACCGCCCAAAGCTCGGATGACGGTTATGTACTTCGTTATTTTGCACCGAAGATCGGCATTTCAGAGGATTTAGCAACCGGATCTGCGCAATGTTCACTGGCTCCATATTGGTTCGATAAGTTAGGAAAAGACAAACTCTCAGTTCGTCAGCTTTCGAGTGCTGGTGGTTATTTTGAAGTCGAGAAGGGAGCCAACTCTTCGATTGTCGTCTCTGCTAGAGTTGAATGCCGTCAGTGAAAGTGTGTTGAACCTAAGACCGATAGCACGATCTAGTTTTTGTTTTCAATATTAGGGATTTGGATTAGATTACCCTGATGTAGATCCTAACAATAAGAAGAGAATAGCAAGTGAAGATTCATAGAATTAACCCGACCAAGCGTTGGTCTGATGTGACTGTTTTTAATGGTATTGCAAGCTTTGTTGAAGTTGCTGAGTCAGACACATCTGCGGGCATTAAGAGTCAGGTTCAACAAATCTTTGAGCAAGCTGAAGAGATGATGAGCCTGGTAGATAGCGATAAATCTCGCGTATTGTCGGTCACTATTTACCTAACGGATTTTGCTAACTTTGATGCACTCAATGAAGTGTGGGAAGCATGGTTTCCTGAAGGGTGTGCGCCTAGCCGCGCATGTGTGAAAGCTGAACTGGCAAATCCTGAACTGTTGGTTGAAATGTCATTCATGGTTGCCGCTGGGGAAAAGTTTCAATAAGCCGAACTATCGGTAGAAATAAGCTTCGCCGATACAAGTACCGAGCAGATAAAACAAAGCCACTCAGGTGATTCACTTGAGTGGCTTTTTTGTTCGAAACACTAAACCGAGGTTAGTTGGCTTTGGTATTAAGCGATGCCTTGCTCTTTTGCCATCTGTGTCGCGATCTTAGGAGCATGCCATAAACATGGTAGTAAGATGAATGACACAGGAACGGCAGTAATCACTATGAACGACTGCAACGCAGAAATACCGCCAGAGCCCATTGAGATAAGCGCAATGGCTACAGCACCCATGATGATGCCCCAGAAGGTGCGAACTGCTGCGTTTGGCTCTGTGGTGCCTGTCATAACTACACTGATGGTGTAGGTCATTGAGTCACCCGTTGTTACGATGAACGTGGTGGTCAGGATGAGGAACAGAATTGCAATCAGAGTTGGGAACGGCAGTTGCGCAGTAATAGCAAGTAATACCGCAGGAAGGTTGAAGCCTTCGAACGCACTAGAAATTACGCCAGGGTTTTCTAACTCAAACGCTAAACCGCTACCACCAACGATGCTGAACCAGAAACAGGTTACTAGCGGAGCAACGATACTGATAGACACGATCATTTGGCGAATTGTTCGGCCACGTGAGATGCGAGCAATAAAGATTGCCATCATTGGGCCATAACCTAAGAACCAACCCCAGAAGAATACCGTCCAACCACCTAGCCACGCTGAATCTTGTCGGTAAAGCGCCATTGGGATGAAGTTATCGATCATTTCACCCATGCCTTGCAAGTAGCCATCAACGATGAAGCTTGTTGGACCCACAAGAAGGATGTAGCCGATCAGGCATACAGACAAGATGATGTTGTAACGGCTAACCAGTTGAATGCCTTTGTTCACGCCGCTCAATGCAGATAGGGTATACATGGCGATGGCGAATAGAATAACGATGCTCTGCGTAGCAAAGCTGTCTGAGATGCCAAACAGTTCACTTAGCGCATAACTGATTTGAAGACCTAAGAAACCAATTGGGCCGATAGTGCCTGCTGCAACAGCAACAATACTACATGCGTCGACTAAGTTACCAATCCAGCTATTGATCGCTTTGTCGCCCAGTAGCGGGTAAAGCAGAGTACGAGGTTTAAGAGGGAGCCCTTTGTCGTAGTGTAGGTGCATCAGTACGATAGAGGATAAGCCACCTAAGATTGCCCAAGCAAGAAAGCCCCAGTGCATGAAAGACTGAGATAGGGCGTTGAATGCCATTGCTTGAGGATCAGCGTTGCCGTATAGAGGCGGAGCAGAAACGAAGTGAGCAATAGGTTCTGCTGCTGCCCAAAATACACCACCGCCTGCGAGCAACGTACATAGGACAATCGACATCCATTTGAAGGTAGTCATTTCTGGAAGGGCAAGTTTACCCAAACGAACGTGACCTGTGCGTCCTAGTGCAAGCACTAAGCCGATGATGAAGTTGAGTAGTAACAGAACCTGCCAAAGAGCACCGAACCATTTAGTTGAGTAACTAAAGCCGATGTTTACAAGTTCTGACAACACCGAGGTGTTGGTGAAGGCAAGAATGACAAAGAGAGTTAAAAAGCTCCCACTTAGCCAAAATACTGGATTTCCAAGCTCCAGTTTTTCACCCAAAGATTGGGCTTTAGTGAAGTTAATAGAAGTAGATTCTGCGTTGATGTTTTCGTTGGCGACTTGCGTCAAGTTGGACATTATTTCTTCGCTATATTTGGCTCTTTCGAGCCTATGTATTTCTCCCACACTTGCATTGGAAATGTGAGGTTCGTCAAAAAAAGCCGCGATACTATCACAATTGTTAAGAAAAAGTGGGCAAATTTAGAAAAGAAATCAGTTCTACGGCGAAATCACTCCCTTTTGGTTAGTTTTAAAACGAAATTTCAGAACGAATAAATAAAGTAGATATGAATAGAGTTTTGTAATTAAGGATGCGAATTAGGCGATATTTTTTAGCGTACCGAAATAAATTTAATATTAGTTGTTCGTGCAAAATAAGTGTCGACTCATTGCATGCTATAAACAAATTATTGCGAGTCATTTTATAAATATCGAATATTTTAGGTGTTAAATTGGCACTGTTACCTACAGTTGTTTTGCGAAGAAATTTAAGTGATGAGATATATGACACTTAAATTAAGCATCTTGAAACAATAACTTAAGGGACAGCTAACATGCACCTAAACCAAGGAAGAGTGGCCAAGAAGGTTTTTACACTCAGTACTCTCACCGCGTCATGCTTAATGGCGTTCAACAGCTACGCGGCTGTTGATTGTTCAACGTTAGAAGCGTGGGATTCCGCCACGGTGTACACCGGTGGTGATCAGGTTTCACATGACGGCAGCGCGTACTCAGCGAATTACTGGAATCAAAATAACAACCCAAGCCAATTCGAGGGTGACTATGCACAATGGAAAAAGATTGATGTGTGTAGTGGTGGTGGAGGCGGTGGCACGCCAAATGAAGCCCCAACCGCTTCGTTAACAGCACCTACCGCGTCAGATGTAATCGTTGAGGGCGATAATGTCGTCTTAAGTGCAACAGCACTCGATACTGATGGCAGTGTTGCTTCAGTAGAGTTCTTTGTCGATGGAACTTCAGTTGCTGTAGCTACTGCGGCACCATTTGAAGCGGCTTGGGCTGCAACGTCGGGTAACCATCAGGTTTCTGTTGTTGCAACAGATAATGAAGGCGCGGCAAGTGTCGCAAGTGCAGTATCCATTTCTGTTGATTCACTACAACCAGGTAATGAAGCGCCAACAGTATCAGTTTCACTTTCAGCGGCTTCTGTTGATGTCGGTAGCGTGGTAACACTCACTGCAACGGCTGCAGACAGTGATGGTACGGTTGATAAGGTCGATTTTTATGTAGCAGGTTCTCTAGTCGGAACAGCGGCTACAAGCCCGTACACGCTTGACTACACAACCACTCAAGCAGGTACCTTGTCTGTTTACGCCAAAGCGACCGACGATCAAGGTGCAACAACGGATTCAGCGTTAGCTTCTTTAACGGTGAATGGCGCTCCAACGGTGAGTACATGTCGTCCTGATGGCTTGTATCAAACGCAAGGTGTCGATGTTCCTTACTGTACGATTTATGATGATGAAGGCCGTGAGAAAATGGGCGCGGATCACCCTCGCCGTGTGATTGGCTACTTCACCAGCTGGCGTGCAGGAGACGACCCTCAAGCGGCTTACCTGGTTAATGATATTCCTTGGGAACAACTCACACATATTAACTACGCGTTTGTAAGCATCGGTTCAGATGGCAAAGTGAACGTTGGTGACGTAAATGATCCAAATAATGCTGCTGTAGGTAAAGAGTGGCCGGGTGTAGAAGTCGACCCTGCATTAGGATTCAAAGGTCACTTTGGTGCGCTGGCAACCGCGAAGAAAAAACATGGTGTTAAAACGCTAATCTCAATTGGTGGTTGGGCTGAAACGGGCGGTCACTTCGCGACTGACGGAAGCCGAGTTGCTGATGGTGGCTTCTATACTATGACGACCAATGCTGATGGATCTATCAACCACCAAGGCATTGAAACATTCGCGACTTCAGCGGTTGAAATGTTACGTAAATATCAATTCGATGGCCTAGATATTGATTATGAGTACCCAACGTCTATGGCTGGTGCGGGTAACCCATACGACAAAGACTTCATGGAACCGCGTCGTGAGTACCTATGGGCTTCCTACCAAGTGCTGATGAAAGTATTGCGTGAGAAGCTTGATGTGGCGTCTGCTGAAGATGGCAATCACTACATGTTAACTATCGCGGCACCTTCTTCTGGTTACCTGTTACGCGGTATGGAAACATTCGATGTCACTCAATATCTTGATTACGTGAACATCATGTCTTACGACCTTCACGGCGCTTGGAACGACCACGTTGGCCATAACGCAGCCTTGTTTGATACAGGTAAAGATTCAGAACTAGCGCAGTGGAATGTATACGACACAGCGGCTTATGGTGGTATCGGTTACCTGAACACGGATTGGGCTTACCATTACTTCCGCGGTTCAATGCCAGCAGGTCGTATTAACATCGGTGTTCCATATTACACGCGTGGTTGGCAGGGCGTAACAGGTGGTGAAAATGGTCTTTGGGGCCGAG
Organism: Vibrio sp. 99K-1; assembly: GCF_013114585.1. Classification (NCBI taxonomy): domain Bacteria; kingdom Pseudomonadati; phylum Pseudomonadota; class Gammaproteobacteria; order Vibrionales; family Vibrionaceae; genus Vibrio; species Vibrio sp. 99K-1. The sequence goes on along the minus strand of NZ_VTXF01000013.1, from coordinate 34,037 downwards.
CTGCACTGCCTAATCAATCCGAATGTGCCGCTGGTACAGGTGAAGGTGAGAAGAATAACTGTGGTCACGGTGCGATTGGTATCGATAACATGTGGCATGATACCGACCCTAAAGGAAACGAAATGGGCGCAGGTTCGAACCCAATGTGGCATGCGAAGAACCTAGAGAAAGGTATTTGGGGTTCTTATGCGGACGCCTACAAGCTAGATCCTGTAAATGATCCAACGGATGTTCTAAGAGGCACTTACACGCGTAACTACGACAGCGTGGCGGTTGCACCTTGGCTATGGAATGCTGAAAAAGGCGTGTTCCTTTCTACGGAAGATAAAGAGTCTATCAACGAGAAAGCGGACTACGTTATCGACAAAGAAATCGGCGGCATCATGTTCTGGGAACTGGCTGGCGACTACAACTGTTATGTACTTGATGCAAGTGGCAACCGAACAACGGTTGATACCACAGAGCAAGCGTGTAACAGCGGTAACGGTGAGTTCCACATGGGTAACACAATGACTAAAGCTATCTACGATAAGTTTAAGTCGGCAACGCCATATGGAAACAAAGTCGCGACTGGTGCAATTCCTACCGAAGCACTAGACATTGCAGTATCGGTTGGTGGCTTCAAAGTCGGTGACCAAAACTACCCAATTAATCCTAAGATCACGTTTACCAATAATACGGGGCAAGCACTGCCTGGCGGTACTGAGTTCCAGTTCGACATTCCAGTATCTGCACCAGACAACGCGAAAGATCAATCTGGTGGTGGTTTGACTGTGATTGCTTCGGGTCATACTCGTGCGGATAACATCGGCGGATTAGACGGTACTATGCACCGTGTGGCCTTCACATTACCTGCATGGAAAGAACTGCCTGCTGGTGGTGTATATGAGCTGGATATGGTGTATTACTTGCCAATTTCAGGCCCTGCAAACTATGCCGTTAACGTAGGTGGTGTCGATTATGCATTCAGCTTTGAGCAACCAGATTTACCTTTAGGTGATATCAGTTCTGGTGGCGGTAACCCTGGCGACGGTGGTACAAACCCTGGTACTTGTGATACTGCAGGCTTAACTGTGTACCCAGATCTGCCTCAGAAAGACTGGGCAGGTAACCCAAGCCATGCAAACACGGGTGACCAAGTGGTTCACAACGGTAGCATTTACCAAGCTAACTGGTGGACAAGTTCTGAACCAGGAAGTGATGGTAGCTGGACCAAAGTGTGTTCGTAACCTCGTATTAGTTAATAGCTGATATCAATAATAGGAGTCATTAAAAGTACATTTTCATAATGATGATGAATGGTAGATGTAAATGATTTTGATTATATTTATCAGTCGTTTAGTGTGACTTTAGATGACAATGCAAACGCCGAACTGAAAACAGTTCGGCGTTTTTGTTATAAGTCACAGATTGCACATTGAAAGGCTCTAAAATATAGACATTCGTTCAGTAAAAACATCAATCATGATATAAAACAGTCTGCTTATTAGAAAAATATGAGTGTTACCTAAAATTAGAGATGATGGGGTAATCTTGAAAGTCAGACGTAAATACATTCTTAGCTTCTCAATTGTGCTAGCCGTTGTTTCTCTGCTCCTTTCTGCAGTTCAATTTAATCGAACCCAAAAATCACTATTGGATTCCAATCAGTTCTTCTTTCGTACTATTGTGAATGCGAGCTATGACATCGTCGACACCACAGTAAACGAAGCGATAAAAACCTATTTAAAAGGTATTACGGACACTGTTGCGTCTCACGTGTGGCATGCGGCCGAAGATCAAGAAATTGAACAGATAAGCGAGATAGCCAGTGAGTTGCACATTGGTCAGTCAGGCTATATCTATTTGACGTCTCCGCAAGGTGTTCATCTCTATCACCCTTTTTTGCAAGGAAAAAGGCGAGGACATCTTACCCATATACAAAAACAACTCAATATTGAGTCTGGTATGATCGAATACTTCCACGCCAACCCTCACGAGATAAGTCGACGAGCCAAAGTTGCTTATTCAATAAGACTACCAAGTGGCAATACTTTGGTGGCGACGACCTACAAAGAAGAGTTGATGTATTTGGTTGATCTAGATGCATTAAAAGACAAACTAAGAAAGTACTCTTATGGCGATAGCGGTTATGTATATATCGTCGATTTACAAGGTGAACTAGTGCTGCAACCTAGCGTTGAACATGAGCATTTAAAGGCCTTAATTGACGACTCTTCAGAGTTACTTATCAATAAAGTGGGCACTGAACCCGAAGGGCATTTTAGCTACTCGATTTCTGATTCGAATGGAACAACGAGCAAAAACGTATTTTATAAGTTCTACCCATATTTGAATTGGGTGATTTCAGCTGGGGTTTTAGAACAAGAGCTGAACAAGAACCATAGTTTGTTGCTGTTGAGCTTGGTGACGCTGGTTGTTAGTTTGCTCAGCATTATTGTTGTTTTGGTACTTTACTTACGCCATCGCCACTTAAAGGTACTGGATGTTGCGAGCCTCGATTATCTCACTGGTCTTTATAGCCGCCGAAGTTTCATTGAGCAGGTAAAGCTTAAAATATCTGATAACTCGCCATACCCCTTACAAGGTGTTGGTGTCATTTTGTTGGATATAGACCATTTCAAGCGAGTGAATGACCAATACGGGCATGCAGAGGGCGATAGGGTAATCTGTGCAGTAGCAGATACGTTGAAGCATTTGTCTAGCAAAGACAGATTGATTGCGCGTTATGGTGGGGAAGAGTTTATTTTGGTGACCTTTGATTGCGATGAGCGACAGTTGTTCGAACTGTCAGAAACTTTGAGGAAGAGGATTGAGCAAGTTCAGGGAGTCGTTTCACCTGTGACGGTTAGCGCTGGTTGTTGTTATGCTCAAGTGTTATTCCAGATAGAAGGGACAATCGAAAAAGCCGATCAAGCGTTATACAAAGCCAAAGCGAGTGGGCGTAACAATACCCAAATCTATAAAGAGAACGAATATCGAATTGCTTACCTGTGAGTTCACTCGTCATATTGAGTCTAAAAACATCTATTTAGAACAACACGAATAAAAAAGCCCAAATAGATCGCTCTATTTGGGCTTTTTCAGAATAGTTTGAAATCGCTAGTCGCTAAATTAAGCTTTTGCTTCTTTCATCGCTTCCGTTTTTTTTTCCTTTTGCATTTTTGCAAGGAAGTAGATGTTTACGCATGCGATGAAGCCGTTGGTTGCAACCACTGGCCAAGCGTCAATCATAACGCCGTATGCTGTGAAGAGTGCACAGCCAATAAAATTAAGGACACGCAGGCGAACGATATCTTTCATTGTTAATGAAATTGCGACCATAATAGACGCAGCGTAACCTAAAATCTCAACCATATTGAATTCCATTGTTTGACCCTCTTAAATTTGCCGATACTTTGTCGGTACCAATTCTTCTCTTCATGAGATGATTGAGGAAGCTCCGTGCCTCGAATGGTCTGGTTATGTTTTACGGGGTAGACTATACCAACTCCGTTTTTGTGATTAAACCCCCAAAATAGGTAGAAGTGAAGGTTAGCGATTACGCAAACGTTTAATGCACTTTCTACTAACATAATTACCATTTATGTTGGTGGTTAAATTGATAGTTATTGGTATATAGGTAAAGGCTCTAACCATGATAAAACGATCCATTTGTGCAACAAAAAGCATAAAGACCACTGTGCTTGTGACCTTGATGAGCATTGGTCTGACAGCATGTACTACCCAAGAACAGCCGCCCGTCCATGATTATGGTGTCGTGATCAGCGGCGACTTTGAGTTCATGAAAAATGGCGTATCAACTTATTCATGGCACCCACAATCGGAACAGGTATTCCTTTCTAAAAAGTACAATGAAACTGTGGTTACCGATATGGTGCGTGACGCAATTGAAGCGCAGCTAACGGAAAAAGGGTATCGCTTGGAGTCGGGGGGTGGCATCGGCGATGTGGTAGTTGGATTTGGACTGGCAGAAGAGTCAGAGCTGAATGACAATTCAATTTTCGAGGCGGTACAGCTTTCTACGGGCGTTCCTTTCTATGATGGCAAAGGAAAACTCACTGAAAAAGGTTCATTATACATAGTATTTTCGCTACCAAATTCTCAGATGATCCAATGGCAAGCGTTAGCTCAATCGGGGATTAAGCCTGACCTAGAAGCAAGCGAGAGCAAACAGCGCATTTCTGGCTTTGTTGAGATGCTATTTAGACGCATACCAAAGATAAATTAAGAATGTTTGAACAAGAGAGTATTTTCCTGGTCAATATTAACAGTTGAAAAAATAGACAAATCGCAGAATATACTTTTTTATTTGTAACTAAAGGTACATTTGCGTAAAGCTACGTAAAGTTCGCGCTTCTTTTGCTGGCATTTGTCTATACTGGTCAAAACGTTAACTTAGGTTTAATTCAATGAAACTGTTCTCAAAATACTCTCTTCCTCTATTAAGTATATTCATTGTAAGTAACGCAGCGATGGTTAGCACAGCAGCTATCGCCGCACCTTCTATCGTACCGGCTCCGCCTAGTTTAGGCGCCAAAGGCTATGTGTTAATCGACTTTAATTCTGGTGATGTGCTCGTCGAAAAAAATGCACATACCAAGCTAAACCCTGCAAGTTTAACCAAACTGATGACCAGCTATGTGGCGGGTCAAGAGATGAAGCGAGGTAACATTTCTGCAGATGACAAAGTAAGAATCAGTGAAAACGCTTGGGCGAAGAATTTCCCAGACTCCTCAAAAATGTTCATAGAAGTAAATACCGATGTGGCGATGATGGATCTATACCGCGGTTTGATTATTCAATCGGGTAATGATGCCAGTGTTGCAATCGCAGAACACGTCGCGGGTTCTCAAGATGCCTTTGTTGATTTGATGAACTCTTGGGCGACTTCTCTGAAATTGGAAAATACCCATTTCGCCAATGCACACGGTTTAGATGCGGAAGACTTGTATTCAACACCTTACGATATCGCGCTACTTGGCCGAGCAATCATTAAAGATCTTCCAGATGTCTATGGCTTATACAGCGAACGTTCTTTCAGTTACAACGGCATCACTCAACACAACCGTAATGGCTTGCTTCGTGATAGAAGCTTGACGGTTGATGGTATGAAAACGGGTTACACCTCTGGTGCAGGCTACAGCTTAGCGAGCTCGGCAACACAAGGTGAAATGAGGCTTATTGCAGTAGTGATGGGCGCATCGAGTGTTAAAAGCCGTGAGTTAGACAGCAAGCAGCTTTTAAGCTACGGTTTCCGATTCTTCGATACGCTTAATGTCCACCAAGGTGGGGACCAAGTGGCTGAAGAGAAAGTATGGTTTGGTGACCAAGACACATTGAAGCTTGGGGTTGCAGAAGACACGTTTATCACGCTACCTAAGTCAGACAGCAAAAAGCTAACCGCTTCTATCGAACTAAACTCGGAACTCAAAGCGCCGATTGCAGAAGGTCAGACTTTAGGTGTCGTTCATTACACGGTTGATGGTGAAGATGTTCAAACTCAGCCTTTGATCGCACTTGAATCGGTTGAGCAGGGGGGCTTGTTCAAACGTTTGATGGACTACATTAAATTGTTCTTCTCAAGTCTGTTCTAAACGAACTGGCACCAGAGAGAAAAGTAAAACGACTGGGCGCTGTGATTTGATCACAGCGCCTTTTGTTGTTTTAGAACGGGACAAAGCGAGGTGAATAACGTTCTTTATTAGCAGTCGCTGATGGTTTCGATTACTATACGCAAAATTTAGCAGTGTAGTTACTTATGACCATAGAGATAAAGAACATCACCGAACCTGAAGTAACTTGCGCCAATTGCCAGGCATGCTGTTGTCGTTTAGAGGTTATGATCATCACAGATACCGGTGTCCCAGAAGAGCATATTGCTTACGATGAGTGGGGCGGTGAAACCATGAAACGTCTTGATGATGGTTGGTGCTCAGCGGTAGATAGGGAAACACTGATGTGTACCATCTATGAAAACCGACCATGGATCTGCCGTGAGTTCGAAATGGGCTCGTTTGAGTGTGTCGACCAGCGTAAAGAGGTGATGGGTTAGGTTGTGTTGGCAGCCGGTTGATCCATATTATTAATATCAATACACGATTTCTTGAAAGTCAGGGCTTTATATCTCGATTTGATATAGAGCCCTGATTCGTTTTACTGATTTAGTTTTGTGTGAGAACGAGTCGATTTAGAACTTAGAAGGCACTTCAAATTCCATCCATTCCCCGGTGGTTGGGTGAATCAGTTTGAGGTAGCCCGCATGAAGGTGCAGCCGTTCGCGCTTATAGCCATATAGGTCATCACCACGAATCGGTACGCCAAGTCCTTGTGGGTGAGCGCAGTGTACGCGTAGCTGGTGGGTACGGCCTGTTTTAGGATACAAGTGCACCTTGGTTTTGCCGTTATTAGTGCTGACGGCTTGCCAGTGCGTTTCTGCGTTACGTCCGTGCTCATGACAAACCAGCTGTCTTGGCCTGTCGGTGATATCGCCACGCAAAGGAAGGCTGATGTCACCAGATTCACCCGTTATTTCGCCATCAAGTAGTGCGGTGTAACGCTTTTCGACCGTTCTATCGATGAACTGCTTTTGGATGTGCTTGTTGGACTCGGCTGTTAGCGCCAAGATCAACAAGCCAGATGTCGACATATCCAATCTATGGATAATCAAAGGGCCTGTAGCATCTGGGTAGCGCGCTTTTATACGCGTATACACTGAGTCTTCGATGAACTTACCAGGAACAGACAAGAACTCTTCAGGCTTGTTCACGATCACGATTTCTTCATCTTCATAAACAATATCAAACGACTTACCCACCGCAGGGTTTACGATAAGCGGATTATCCTCTAGATCAATGCCGTTTAGCTGGTGTTCAAGGATCTCAAAGCTTTTGCTCTGGCAAACTGGGTAGAGGTTCCCGTGTTGTCGAATGATATCTGTTGGCGGTAATCCCCACCAAAACTCAGCTAAAGCCAACGGTCTAAAGCCGTATTCAAAGGCAAAATTAAGCAGCTTTGGCAGGCAGCAGTCGCCAGAGCCTTCAAGCGCGTCTTTACCATCCAACAATTCAACTAGGCTCTTTGATTCTGCCGTTTGGTTGATAAAACGATAGTGAGACAAGCGCTGTGTTTCTAACTCTGCAGAAATGGCCTGGTAGTCGTTCTTACGGCTTTTAAGCTCGCTTTCGATAGCGTCTACTTGTGATTGTTTTTCAGCGATCTTCTGCTTCCACTCGATCCGAAGTGCTTTTAGGTCGCGCTTCTCTTGGCTGCTTTGATTTCCTAACTGCTTAAGTAGGTTGGCCGCAGATTCTGGGTTTCCTAGATCTTTCTCTTGAGCTGCTTGCTCTCTAAGCTCATTACGCTGTGCTTTGTTGGCGGCCATGGTGAGCTGAAAGGCTTCTATTGCTTTGTTTGCGTCGTTTTTAAGCCCGCTTAGCGTTGAAGTCAGTTCATTTAGGTTATGAGTTTGCTCTAGGTTCGTAATGTCGTTAGCTAATGTCGCTTGTAGGATTAAGCCTTGCGTGTTTAGGGCCTGAAACCTCTGCTTATCAAAAGCAGAAGGAACAAAGGCGGTACTCGACACCAGAGGCTCCAAAGACGAATCTAGCTGCAAACCTGAGAACGCAGAAAGGTAGCCCAATTCTTGAGTTTGAGGGTGTTGAACCAGAAGAACGGCATAGAGATTACCTTGTGATGTTTCATTCACACCACAGTCAAGCAGTGACTGTTGAAGCTGCTGCATCGCTATTTCACACAGTGGATGCGGAGTATAGTAATACGGGAATGTAAAACGCTCTGGCAGCGATAAGGTTTGATTCGCTGTTTGGTTTAACGTGTGCAGTGGTGTGTATTGAGCAAGGTTTGCTGACATGAAGATCAAACTCTATGGGTATTCAGTTTAGAGCTCGATATTGTTGTCGAAATGAAGGTAAATGAGAAGCCAAAGCGAAAGATAAATCGGCTTTGGCTTCATTTAGACAGTCATTTTCACGCTATGGAGGCATTGAATAGACTGAAAATCAATTAATTGGAGTGTTCTAACTCGAGTTGCTCTGCCTTTTGGTAAGCAGGGTGGCTCGCCAAGAGCTCACCGTATTTGGCAATGTTAGGGTAAAGCGCAGTTGCACCAAAGTTACCGACGATTTCTACGATGAATGACATCATAAAATCGGCACCAGTGAGTGTTTCGCCTACAAGATAGGTTTTGCCTTCAAGAGATTGGTTTACGAAGGTCAGGATCTTTTGATTTTCGTCATCAGCGTAACCACCAAGGAAGTTTGTTTCGGCGCCGTCTTTCATCACGAAGATCTTAAGCAGCATTGGTAAAATCCCCGAACTTTCGGCAAAGTGTAGCCACTGAGAATACTCAACGTATTCAGCTGTGCCACGTGCTGGTGCAAATTTACCTCCGCCAAACTTGTCGATGAGATACTCAGTAATCGCGCCAGATTCGCTGATCACCACGCCATCATCTTCAATGACTGGAGATTTGCCTAGAGGGTGAACAGACTTCAGTTCAGGTGGTGCTAAAAACGTGACACTGTCTCGTTGGTAAGGTTTGATTTGATAGTCGACACCAAGCTCTTCCAGTAGCCAGATGATGCGCTTAGAACGCGACTTATTAAGGTGATGTAAAGTAATCATAGTTCTGTCTATTCTATCCTTGAGCTATTTTGGTTCGTTAGTTTTGATAACAAGTTTGCCGAAGTTCTGACCTTCTAACAGACCCATGAATGCTTGTGGTGCTTCATCTAGGCCTTCAATTAGATGCTCGCGGTAGTGCATTTTTCCTTGAGACAACCATTCAGTCATTTGAGTTGCGAACTCGTTGTAACGGTGCGCGTAGTCGTCGAAGATGATGAAGCCTTGCATCTTAATGCGCTTAACTAGAAGGGTGCCCATAAGGCTAGACATGCGATCTGGGCCTTCAGGGAGTGACGTTGCATTGTATTGTGAGATAAGGCCACAAACAGGAATGCGAGCGCCTGTATTAAGTAGAGGCATTACTGCATCGAATACCTTGCCGCCAACGTTTTCAAAGTAAACGTCGATGCCATTTTCACACGCTTTCGCCAATTGCTCTGCGAAGTCATCTGCCTTGTGGTCGATACATTCATCGAAACCAAGAACCTCTTTCGCGTACTGGCACTTTTCTTGACCGCCAGCCACGCCAATGACACGACAGCCTTTTAGTTTACCGATTTGTCCTACGGTAGCGCCAACTGGACCAGTTGCAGCCGCTACCACTAACGTGTCGCCTTCTTTCGGTTGGCCGATATCCAGTAAACCCATGTAAGCGGTAAAGCCTGGCATGCCCATGATGCCCAATGCGTAAGAAGGATGAGTCGGCGCTTTTCCTAGCTTGATAAGACCTTCACCGTTCGACACGCCATAATCTTGCCAACCTGTGTAAGCCAATACCCATTCGCCAACTTCATAATTGCTGTTGTTTGATGCTTCGACCTGACACACAGTTGCACCAACCATCACCTCATCAATAGCAACTGGATCGGCGTAAGATTTTGCATCACTCATACGGCCACGCATGTAAGGGTCGAGAGATAGGTAAACCGAGCGTAGTAACATTTCACCATCATTGATTTTTGGTGCGGCAACGGTTTCTAAGCGGAAGTTATCTTGAGTTGGTGCGCCGACAGGGCGAGAAGCCAATACGATGCGACGATTGTCTTGTTGAGTCATTGGATGTCCTTAATTTTATATTGTGTTTATTTAGAATTAGACCAGTCGTCTAGTTTTATTTCCTAAAAATCCCGCCGTCATCAAATTGATAAGAGGGCGGGTGATTTCTTTTGAGCTAAAAAAGTCAATGCCAATAAAACGCAGTGCGCGTTAATGGCTTTCACCTTTTAAAATTTGTTCGGTAAGGCGTAATGCCGATTCTAAGCTATGTGAACTTTGGCTTAACTTGCTTAATAAACTAGCGCCTAGCCACATTGAGTATAGGTTCTGGGCCGCTTCTTGACTGTTTTCTACCGAGATAGAGCCATCTTCAATACCGCCAACAATACATTGTTGAATGGTTATTGTGACTTTCTCAGCACCTTTTAGCAGAGCCTGGCGCATAGGATCAGAAAGGTCAGAAACTTCAGCGCTGAGCTTAACCACTAAACACTTGTGTGCGTTACAGGTGCCATCTTCAGTTTTCGCCCATAGTGAAAAGTAACCCAGAATTCGTTGATAATGGTTGCCTTCACCGTGCACTAAAATGGATTCAATCTTAGTGATGTAGTTTTCAAAATAGTGCTGAATTAACGCCTCACCAAATTGCTCTTTCGATTTAAAGTAGTGGTAAAACGATCCTTTCGGTACTTCCGCTTCTTTAAGCAATTGTGATAAGCCAACGCCATTGAAGCCGTTGTTCACTATTAATTGATAGCCAACATTCAAAATATGCAGGCGCGTGTCATTTGTTTTCTCGTTCATGGTCGATACTATAATTTAAATTAGACCAGTCGTCTAGTGGCTGTGTTTTTACTTGATTATACGTGTCAACTGGATGGTCGCCAGTGATAAGGCGATTTAAAGTAATGACTTACGAATAAAAAGCCCCGGCATGTTCTGCATGTCGGGGCTTAACGTAATGCTCACTTTCAAGCGAGTAGATTACTGGATAGAGATTAACTCAACGTCAAAAATCAGTGTTGCTGATGGTGGGATAGGACCTGTACCACCTTTGCCGTAACCTAGCGTGCTTGGAATGAATAGGCGAACCTTTTGGCCTTCTACCATGTAAGTCAAACCTTCTTGCCAGCCTTTGATTACTTGCTTAAGAGCGAATGAGATTGGCTCGCCACGTTCTACAGAGCTATCGAAAACCGTACCGTCAATCAGAGTACCGTGGTAGTGAACCGTTACTTTGCTGTTTTTAGTTGGGTGCTCTGTACCTGAACCTTCTTCAAGAACTAGGTATTGAAGACCGCTTTCAGTCGTGATCACACCTTCTTTTTTTCCGTTCTCTAGCAGGAACTGTTGACCTTGTTCGAAGTTTTCTGCACCAGACTTATGATTTGTCCAAGTACGGTAAATCATGAAACCCGCCAAAAGAAAGACGATGACCGGGATGACAAATTTAGACATAGTAAAACCTATTGTATTTATTGCTTAGTTTATTGATGAGCTGACTAAAGCCGCGCTTATGGTTGAGTCAAAAGGTAGTTGATCGTTTTTGCGATGCCAGCAACGTCTTGGTGCCCAGCTGTCAGTACTTGGTATTTGCCGTTAACGATAAACGTTGGTACTGAGTTGATCTGACCTTTTACTGAAACTTCTTCTGCTTTTTTAACATAGTCAAAAAGCGTTACCTGTTGTTCTTTGTTCAATTGGTACGGGCTAACCAAACCGCGAGAAGTAAAAGCGGTTTCTAGCGCTTGTTGACGTTGCTCTGGTGTTGCGTCTGCACCCATTTGAACAGCGCCGAATAAGTCGTCCATGAAAGCGTGGTCTGGCGTTGCATTAAGCTGCATCACTGCTGTGTAGTAGATCATTGCGCTGATTTGAGCACTTTCATTGAATGTTACGTGCATCTTGCCAATGGTTTGGTCTGTAAGCGACTCAATCTCTGGAATTGCACTTTCCATTTGACGACAGTGACCACAGTTTAGAGAGAAGATTTCAGTGATCGGAGACAAGTTAAATTCTGTTAGAGCGGTAGGAAGTGCTTCGTATTGAACACCTTTTTGTGGCTCGTCTGTTTCACTACAACCGGCGATAACAAGTACAGCAACAATTGCAGTGATGAATTTAGTAAATGGTTTAAACATGATGTTTACTCTAGCGTTAAGAAGTCGTGAGATTCTAACTATTTAGTCGGAATTGGAAAACAATTATAAGGTAAATAAATGCAAACAGTTCGAACTAGCGAGCGAAGACAGGCTAGTTGACGGTTAACTGTGATCAAAAGCACTTTTTTAAGATGTGTTCTCATTTTGTCTAAAGTTTTTTTCTCGATGCCGATATAGACATTAGTAAATGATTTATCTGCATGAGTGGTTGGTGAAGTAATGAGATATTTAGCGATAATGTTAAGCATAGCTTTGGCTGGGTGTGAGACAACATTACCAACCGGTATGCTAGGTGATAACCTGTTAGAGACGGCACCGCAAACCGACTATGACCTGATGCACCCAGAGTGGGGTGTGGTTCAAACTACAGGTACAGCGAGCAACCGCGGTTACTCAATGCAGAGCCATTCTCATCAAAAAACCATAACTACTAACTATGGTCGTGGTGTGTCGACGAATGATCCGCTAGAAGTGTTTTTAAGACAAAACCGTATCGATTTTGAAGTACTGCCGGGTAACCACGTGATGGTTAAGCTTGAGCAACACGTGAACTTTAAGACAGGGTCAGCCTTCCCAGAGCCGGCTTATAACCAATGGTTGGACACACTTGGTAGTTACCTTTCTCAGCGCCAAGACATCGATATCGTGATTGAAGGTCATACTGATAATACAGGCACAGATCGTATTAATGATCCTTTGTCAGAGCAGCGTGCAAAAGAGGTGAAAGCTCGCTTAGAGAGCAACTATGTATCGAGTCGTTCTATTTACACTCGCGGCTTTGGTGAGTATGTTCCAGCATGTACCAACGCTTCACCGCAAGGTAAGGCGTGTAACCGCCGCGTGGAACTGATGCTTATCGTCGCCAAATAACCTTTAGCGTTTTTGTTCCCAAGTGAAGAATACGCAAATAACAGACATAAAAAATCCCTCACATTTGAGGGATTTTTTGTATCTGACTTTCGCTTAGCTTTTCAGCTTATGCAAACTGCTTTTCTAAGTAAGCAACGATGTCTGAAGACTCGTACATCCACTCAGTTTTTCCGTCTTTTTCAATACGTAGGCAAGGTACTTTCACACGACCGCCGCCCGCTTCAAGCTCTGCACGGTGCTGTTCGTTATTTTTAGCATCACGAAGTTCAAATTGAACCGATTGACGTTTCATCGCGCGGCGCACTTTTACACAAAATGGGCACGCTTCGAATTGGTATAACGTGTGCGTTTTTGCTTGCTCATTCACTTGGCTTTGTTCTTCTTGAGAACGCTTCACGCCACGAGGGGTAAAAACAAAATTTAATAGCAAAATCACACGACCTAAGAACCAACGGATAAACTTCATAACTCTCTCTACATATTTAAAATTAGCGTTACAATTTGCAGCATTATATACACAAGTTTTGTCAGATGCTCGCAACAAACCGCTAATATCTATTTTGTCCGTTCAATCGTGTGAGACTTAGCCACATTTAACCCTAAACGCTTAGACAGTCGAGTCAGGTTTGCTCGGTCTGTTTTCAGAACTCGCCCAGCTTGTGCCCAGTTAAAGTTGGCATCTTCCAACACCTCAGTGATGATACTGCGTTGAAAATCGTCCGTTGCGCCACGTAGCCCTGCAGAAAGGTCGATCGTTGGTGTCGATAACGGTGTGTTCTTCACCTGGGTCGTCGCAATAGGCTGATCTTGGTCGAGTGGACCACAATCTTCTTTAGTAATTGTCACCAGGTTTTTATTGGTGCTACGCGCTAATGCTTTCAATGCTGAGCGACTGATCACGTGCTCAAGTTCACGCACGTTACCCGGCCAACCATAACGGTTTAGGAAAGAAAGAACGTCAGAGCGGAATTTCACTTGGTTGATCCCCAACTTACGACGCGCTTGTTCCAGGAAGAAGCCCGCTAGCAAGCTGATGTCGTCACCACGATCTTTCAATGCAGGAACCGCAATAGGGTATACACTTAATCGGTGGTACAAGTCAGCTCTGAATCGACCGTCTTCCACTTCTTGCTTTAAATCTCTATTAGTGGCCGCCAATACGCGTACATCTATGGTTTGGATATTGTCTTGACCTACAGGCTGAATTTCATTGTTTTGCAGGGCACGCAGTAATTTACTTTGCGCGGCTAACGGCAGTTCACCAATTTCATCAAGGAATAGGGTGCCGCCATCGGCTAACGCAAACTTACCTAAACGGTTTTTGTCTGCACCTGTAAATGCGCCACGTACGTGACCAAACAATTCACTTTCAACTAGGTTTTCAGGAATCGCAGCACAGTTTACGTAAACTAATGGATTACGCTTACGTTGCGATTGATGGTGCAGAGTGCGAGCGACCAGTTCTTTACCTACACCTGTGTCACCGTGAATCAGAATATTGAATTCTGAAGGTGCTACTACAGCGATGTCGTTCTTAAGTGCAACCATGGTGTCACTGTTACCGATCAACTCACCGCCGTCGCGTTCCCAAGCTTCAACGTTCAACTCTTCTAACAACTGTTTGGATTGTTTTGCTTGATGTTCAAGCTGAGAAAAGGTCAATGCCATCTGCATGCTTGACGCCGCAATGGCTGCTAATACTTCAAGGTTACGTGCTGGAATGTTAGCGAAGACGTCTGGTTTTAGGCTGTCTAGCGTCAGAACGCCCAATAGTTTATCGCCAAATAGTAAAGGCAGTCCCATACAAGCGTGCATCGGAAGGTCGCCATCATGGTCGATCAGTAGACCATCAAAAGGATCAGGCAGTGAACTGTCAGAATCGAAACGAACAGGAGAGCGAGATGCACATATCTCCGCAAAGCGTGGGTGCTCTGAAATGATGAACCGACGACCGAACGTGTCGCGACTGAGCCCCTGCATTGCAACGGGGACTAACGTGTCACCTTGAAGGCTTAATAGCGCGACACAATCACACGTGATGGTTTTACGAATGGCATCGATAAGGCGGTTAAAACGATCTTGATCGTTCACACCACTTGCGAGGCCAATGGTCATTTCCATGAGGGTAGATGCGGAGATATCTTGCATAAAAAACTCTAACTGTGTGTGTTTATATACACTATAGAGTCTTATTGACTTAAAAAAAAGGTCTTTTTGACATTTTTATAAAGGCGGTTTTGAGAATAAAGCGAGTGGTGGCGGGGCTCGAAAAAGTTGGCACTGATTGTGCTAAACAGACAGTGAAGCCCAATTATAGCGCTGATTAAACAGACTATTCTTGATCTCAATCAATCAGGTGGCATTAATCAGGTTTCGCGATTTTTTGAAATGAAAACGAGTCAAAATAACTCAGTTTCTAAGAATAACTAAGCTTTCAGAAAATCGATAAGTCATTCTTAATTTTTAAGTAGTCAAAATGACATAATAGGTCATAAGGCTCAGTGTTCGGAGTAAATTCATGCTTAACAATGCACATATCGAAATCATCAAATCTACTATTCCTCTACTTGAGAGCGCAGGCCCAGCTTTAACTCAGCACTTTTATCAACGTATGTTCACGCATAACCCTGAGTTAAAAGATATCTTCAATATGACTCACCAAAGAACAGGTCGCCAAGGCGTAGCACTGTTTGAAGCTATCGCGGCATATGCAAAGAACATTGAAAACCTAGCAGCGTTAACAACAGCGGTTGAACGCATTGCTCACAAACATACAAGCTTTAACATTCAACCAGAACACTACCAAATTGTTGGTTTACACCTGATTGAAACACTACGCGAATTGGCAACAGACGCGTTTACTCCTGAAGTAGAAGAAGCGTGGACAGCGGCGTACCTTTTCTTGGCTCAAGTATTCATCGATCGTGAAGCTGAACTTTACCTACAACGCAAACAAGCTGTTGGCGGCTGGGAAGCGGCACGTACATTCGTGATTGCAGATAAGATTGAAGAATCAGCACTAGTAACAAGCTTTATTCTACAACCAAAAGATTGCGGTGACGTTCTAGACTACACGCCTGGTCAATACATAGGTATCGAAGTTAAGCCAGAAGGCGCGCAATACAGCGAAATTCGTCAATACTCACTATCAGATAAGCCGAACGGTAAGCAATACCGCATCTCTGTGAAGCGTGAAGGCCATGGTCAAGAAACACAGGGCGTGGTTTCTAACCACCTACACGACACGGTTGCTATCGGTGATGAAGTAAGCCTTTACGCTCCGGCAGGTGACTTCATGTATCAAGAGCGCAGTAAGCCAGTAACGCTTATCTCTGCAGGTGTTGGTGTAACGCCAATGCAGTCTATGCTTGAGTTCCTGAATACTGAAGAGAAAAATGAGCCAGTACTTTACCTACACGCTTGTGAAAATGAAGGCCAACACTCATTCACTAAACGTGTGAAAGATATCGTTGCCGATAAAGGTTGGGAAGCAAAAACCTGGTACATGAACAAAGAAGCATCTGCGTGTGAGAATACGCACGAAGGTCAAATGGACTTAGCGTCTATTTCTGACACGAAAGGTTTTGAAGAGAGCGACTTCTACATTTGTGGTCCGGTTGGCTTTATGAAGAACATCGTAGAGCAACTAGACGCGCTAAACGTTTGTCGTTCACGAGTTCACTATGAAGTATTTGGCCCTCACGCGAACTTCTAAGAACCACGCTAACTTTTAAGAACTCTAGGGAGTTGTGTTAACACTCGCCTGATCTATTAAAAACCTTGCCTATTCAAAAGGCCTCACAGTGTGAGGCCTTTTTTGTTGTGTGTAGAACCGCGGATTCAGCGAGTTAGAAAGTGTTTTTTAGTTGATTAAGAACGTTTCACTTTCTTAGACATGTAATCGGGGTCAAAAAGCTCGGGCCAGTACATTTTCACGTAACCGCCTGCGACCCAAATCACTAAGATAGTTGCGATGGTGAGCTCGAAGAAGCCAAACTTGTGTAGCCAGTACCATTGTGGGTATTCTGCACCGAAAAATGTAGTTAAACGATGCATGGCGATGGCACTGATAACAGAAGGAAAGGTGACAGCCGCTATTGAAGGTTGAAACTTCAAGCGCATTAAGCGGATGTAACATAGGTAAATCAACAATGTCATGGTGATGGCGATACCTGACAATGCGCCTGTGAGAATAGGATCTGGATTGTTAAAGTTGACCAAGTACGCGGCTAAAGACAAGTTTACCGGAGCGGCCATGATTGCCAGTGTTGGCCTTGCTCTGCGTGGAAGGTTCCCTTCAAACACCAAGCGATATAGCACCACAGGGAGCATGAAGAAATAGATACCAATACAGGTTGCTGCAAGCGTTTCTGAAAATACGGTGTGGCCAAACTGTGTGCCTGCCAATGAACTACTGATCAAGCCTACTGGATATAGGAACCAACTTGGAACAATGTTCGACATTTTGAAGTTGATGATCTGGAAACTGAAGAACAACACCATCATAGTAAAATGCAGCAATAGAGCACAGAACCATATTGGGTAGGCGATTATGGTGGAGATCTCGGCTAAATAGTCGCACAGGATCAACAGTGCCATGCTCATTGGTGCCATTAGGCTTCCACTAAGCGGGTGACGAATATCATTGATGAAGGTATTAAAGCTGGTGAGATAACGAAGTAAAACTGGCAGTAATAATAGCGCGCCGAATGCGGCGAGATAAGGACGAATGATCTCACCAACCCCCGGGAGATACAGTGCCCACGCCTGTCCTAGCCCAATAACACCAAGTGCTAAAGACGCCTGTGATGGCGGCACATTTTTTACTTGGGTTAATCTTCTCCAGTTCAACGACTTGCTCCAACTTAGTTATTTATCAAACATTAGAATTTTTGCTCTAGTTAGAGCGTGCAGTTGTGCCTTCAATAGATGTTGAGGGCGCTCAACTAATTTTGAGTGGATGATACCAAGTTTAACGTTTGCTTTTTTGATTTTGATGCGAAATCGGGACATTAAGCACGTTGAATGTGTGCTTTTGTTTCATGAGTTATTTGTTATTAACGAACTTCCTCTTGTTGAGGGAGATCTTGTTGTCTCAATTTCTCGTTTTTTAGTGTGCGGTTGAGGAGTTGGCTGTAAATCGGCTGACCACCTAACATTTGGGCAATGATTACGGCACCAAGACAAGTGATGATCAACGGTAAGATCAGGTAGTAATTATTGGTCATTTCGATAACCAGTAATATCCCTGTAATCGGTGCACGTACAGTAGCTGCGAACAGTGCGCCCATACCTGCAATCGCAAACATGCCCGGTTCTATATTCAGCTCAGGAAAGAGTGCTGCCGCGATAAGCCCGAATGCGTAACCAAAGAGCGTGCCCAGTGCTAGCATCGGCGCAAAGATACCGCCCGGTGCGCCAGAGCCGAAACAGAGTAACGTGGTTAGTACGCGCCCTAAAAAGATAAGCAGTAATATATTGGTACTGTAATTGCCGTTGGTGACATTTGGGATAATGCCAATACCACCACCAGTCAACTCTGGAATATAGAGAAGCAATAGGCCAAAGCACCCGCCAAGCAAAGTACCTGTAATCAAGTAACGTTTACGGTCGTTCTTATGTATTGCGACAAACATGTCTTGTGAAAGGGTGATAAGTTTATTGAATATCACCCCAAACATACCGAACAGTACGCCCAATAATAAGAATAACCAAAGCGCACTCAGATCCGGTTGTTGATACTGAGGCATGGTAATAACAGCCGACTGCCCATTGATAGAGCGAAATACAATGTTGGCTGAAACGGCAGAAATGATGACGGCTTTGATAGAAATAAGCGAGTAGCGAAACTGCGGTCTCATCTCTTCGACAACGAACATAATCCCAGCTAGCGGTGCGTTGAATGCAGCAGCTAAACCGCCAGCCGCACCCGAAGCTAGTAAAGAGTGGCGGCTGTCATCATCTTTTACTCGGAAGATGTCAGTGACCATACGACCAATACTACCACCCATTTGCACGGTTGGCCCTTCACGACCTAAAACCATACCAGAACCGAGTGCGCCCATACCACCAAAGAACTTCACGGGCAATACTCGCCACCAACGAACCGGACGCATCCCGTCCATTGCGCCTTCAATCTCAGGAATACCAGATCCTGCGGCTTCAGGAGCAAAGCGATGAACGAGGAAATAGCCAATAAAGGCGAATGCAGCACTGATAAGAAAGGCAGCTAGCCAAAGTGGTAAATAGCTTCCAATCTCGTCTTTTAGCCAATCGGTACGCGTTTCTGTGATGAAATGAACCGCAACTTCGAAATAGGTACCAACGACACCGGCAAGGACACCAACAATGCACGAGAGGATGAGAACTGAAACGGGAGCTTTGTCTCTAGAAAGAAATTGGTTAATAGCACCCCTTGGCATTTTTGCTAAAAGGGATTGCTTAAATTTCTCTCTATTGGTCATTGAAGGTTGGTTCCTGAGTTGATGCGGTGGGACTGTCGTAAATTATACGCCTCCCTTGCTTATCCTATAGCAGCAAAGATGCAAAGTTGAATTTCATTTATGAAAGTAGTGTATTACATAAATAAGATCTATGGACAATATAGTGGAATCACCGTCACAATTTTGATCGTTTCTCGGGTGGTAACTTGAATTACCGCAAAAATGAACCATAGTTAAATCGTAAAGCAACATAACGAACCGCAAGGAGAAGTGAGGTTTTACACACAATTTGGATGGATTCAGAAACAAAGTTTTTAGTTCCTCGTTAAATGTTCAGGTCGATATCTAAGGCTTCCTGATTCGCGAACTCACGATTGAGTAACGAGGGTGAGGCGTACTCATGAAGTACGCCTTTAGTTCGTTTGGAGCATCCAAAATCTGCTTTTCTTTATTTTGCTAGCCATCAGCCAACACTCATCTCTCCCTGGATGTTAATTCCTTATTGGTCAATTTTCAGCTTCTCAGCCCGACTCTCCATTTTGCGAACCCACGCTTTGCGATTCAATATGAGTATAAACAAGTGATTGGGGTCAACTTTTCGGTAATTGTGTATATACTCCCTAAAAAAGGAGAACTGATATGACCAAAAAAGTTCCTACAAACATAATTACGGGTTTCTTAGGTGTTGGTAAGACGACAGCGATTTTGAACTTACTTAAAAACAAACCTGAGAATGAAAACTGGGCTGTACTGGTTAATGAGTTCGGTGAGATCGGCATTGATGGTGCATTGATGACAGACCAAGGTGCTTTGATTAAAGAAGTACCGGGTGGTTGCATGTGTTGTACTGCTGGCGTGCCGATGTCGGTGGGCATTAATGCGTTGCTCCGTCAAAAGCCAGACCGTTTACTTATTGAGCCAACAGGTCTAGGGCACCCAAAGCAGGTTATTGCGACCCTGACTTCAGATCAATACACGCCATACGTTGATCTTAAAGCGACGCTAGGTTTGGTAGATCCGCGTAACTTATCCAACGAAAAATACACCTCTAATCAGAACTTTAATGATCAGTTAGACAGTGCCGATGTGATTCTTGGTACTAAAGTTGACCTTGTTAACTCTGAAGACATCGATGTATTTAATGATTGGGTAACGGATCAAACGCCAGCGAAAGTGTTCCATAAGTTGATTCACGATGGTGAAGTGCCTCTAGAAGTGTTGGACATTGAACGTGTGTACGGCAGTGCGTCAACTCATCTTGAATCACACCATCATGATCACGCTGAACAAGAACCTCAATTTGAACTTCCTCCGGGCGAAGCGTTCATCCGTAAGGAAAACAAAGGGCAGGGTTATTTTAGCTGTGGTTGGCTGTTTGGCGCAGAGTATAAATTCGATTTCGATGCGCTATTCTCAATGCTGTCTGATTTAACGGCTGAGCGCGTTAAAGCGGTGGTCAACACTGACCAAGGTTGCTTTGCTTTCAACGTCGCGAATCAAGTTGTTTCAGTCAATGAAATCACACTTGATGGTTTTGAATCACGATTAGAAGTTATCGACTCACAGCTAATGCCTTGGGGCGATCTAGAGCAGATCTTGCTCAATCTGTGTGGCATCAAATAGGGTTTATTCCCTGTTTGAGCATAATAATCGGGTGTTTGCTTCGCAGTTAGCTAGGTAAACACCAGATTAAGTGAGAAAATTTGCGTTATATCACGATAAATGTGAGATAAATCACTCTAATTACTTTATAGTGCTCGGCTGAAATAAGAATGTAGGCTGTCTGCTTAAGGAACTCGTAACAATGTCATTTTCCTCTCAAGGTTTTGCTCCTGAATTAGTCAAAGCGCTGACTGAGTGTGGTTATGAAAAACTCACTCCAATTCAACAAAAAGCAATTCCAATGGCTCGTAAAGGCCATGATATTTTTGCTACTGCTCAAACCGGTACAGGTAAAACAGCGGCATTCTCATTGCCTGTTATCCAGCATCTACTGAACAGTGGTAAAAAAGCATCTCGAGGAACGGCTCGCGGCCTTATTCTAGCTCCAACTCGTGAGCTAGCAGCGCAGATTGCTCAAAACATTAAAGACTACGTTAAATACACAGAACTAAGCGTTTCTGCGGTTTACGGTGGTAACAAGATGTCTTCACAGGTTCGTCAATTAGAACTGGGTGTTGATATTCTGGTTGCGACGCCAGGCCGTTTAGAAGAGCACTTAGAAGCGGGTAACGTGTCTATTGCTAACCTAGAATTCCTAGTATTTGATGAAGCTGACCGTATCTTAGATATGGGCTTTATCAATGCGGTTCGCAAGATCATGTTGGATGTAGAAACTTCTCCACAAATCATGATGTTCTCTGCGACCACATCAACGCAGTTAAACCAACTGTCGGTTGATATCTTACGTAAGCCAAAACGTATCAGTGTTGAGCGTGAAAACTCAACGGCTGCAACGGTAGGTCACGTAGTTTACCCTGTGGATCAAGAGCGTAAAACAGAGCTACTTTCTGAGCTGATTGGCCGTAAAAACTGGCGCCAAGTGCTGGTGTTTGTGAACTACAAAGAAACCGCAAACGAAGTGGTTAAAGAGCTTAAGCTAGACGGTATTAAAGCTGTACTGTGTCACGGTGATAAAGCGCAAAGTGCTCGTCGTCGTGCTCTAGATGACTTTAAAGAAGGTAAAGCGCGTGTAATGGTAGCAACCGATGTTGCGGCTCGTGGTCTTGATATTGAAGACTTACCACACGTGATTAACTACGACATGCCTTTCTTAGCAGAAGATTATGTTCACCGTATCGGCCGTACTGGTCGTGCAGGTAAGCAAGGTCATGCTGTTTCTTTCGTTAACCGTGAAGAAGAGTTGACCGTGGTTCAGGTTGAGAAACTGATTCAACAACGTATTCGTCGTGTTGAGCAACCTGGTTACGAGCCTAAGAAGCGTGATGCTTACATCGAGAAGCTAAACACGAAAGCGGCATACAAAAACCGCCAAGGTCGTAAGAATAACGCGAACGATGCACCACAAGACCAAGCAAGCGCAGAACGTCGTCTAGCTATGATGAAGCGAATTAAAAACCGTCGTAAGTAAAATTACGGTTGGTTATAGAAAAGAGCCACTGTATTGTGGCTCTTTTTCGTGGTGTCGCTAAATATAAGGTCGCTCCTTACAAAGACAGCTCAACAAGCTAAACAATCAAATAAAAATAAGTCGATAAGGTAATAATATGGATAGCGCGCTACTTTGGGCTTTCATCCCCACGTTTTTCTTTGTATCAATCACGCCCGGCATGTGTATGACTTTGGCCTTAACGCTTGGTATGAGTATTGGTTACAAGCGCACATTATGGATGATGATCGGTGAGCTGGCAGGTGTTGCTGTTGTGTCGGTTGCCGCTGTATTGGGTATTGCTTCAATAATGCTGAACTACCCGTGGTTATTTGCTGGCTTTAAGTTCGTTGGTGCAGCATATTTGTTCTACCTAGGTATTCAGATGTGGCGCTCAAGAGGCAAACTGGCGATCAGTACTGATAATCAAGACACCCAAGTGAACAATGATTGGGATTTGGTGGTTCAAGGCTTTGTTACTGCGATTGCAAACCCGAAAGGCTGGGCGTTTATGATTTCTCTGCTGCCTCCTTTTATTAACAGCAGTAAAGACTTAGCACCGCAGTTGTTCATTCTCGTGTCGATTATTCTTGTTTCTGAGTTTGTTTGTATGACTCTGTACGCGACAGGCGGTAAGAGCCTTAAGCACATGCTCGGTAAGGCTGATAACGTGAAGTTGATGAACCGCATTGCCGGCACTTTGATGATGGGTGTTGGTGTGTGGTTGTTCGTGAGTTAACTGCGATTAACGAGAGCTTGGTATGACGATGAGCTTGAATGCTAGGGTTCTTACTTAAACCGAAGATTGAATAGAATAGAAAAAGAGCGATAGGGCATTTGGCCTTATCGCTCTTTATGGTTTTACATAGCTAGATGTTAGAAATGTTTCCGATCTTAGCCAGTTCTACCGATTAAACCGCGATTTCACCACCGTCCTCACGGCGAATCACAACGGTAGATGCTCTCGGACGAACGTTGCCTTGAGTCTGAGCCGTTGCATCGTCTGATGATGGCCAGTTCGCAGGGTGTTGAATGTTCACAAACAGTGATTTGAAGTCTGGGCTGATGGTAAAGCCAGTCACTTCACAACCGTTTGGACCAACAAAGAAGCGCTTAAGTTGTGCTTGGTTGTTTGCATCAATCACCGCGCTGTTGCCTTTGTCATCCGTTAACTGAGATGGAACCACAGCCAGCATTTGATCGTTGGTGTAGCCCGTTACTTCGTCTGAGCCGTTATCTGTCTGAATCCATAAGATGCCACGTGCATCAAAAGCTAGGCCATCAGGGCTCGCGAATTGGTTCATATCTGTTAGACCTGAGCGGTTGATAGATTTGTCTTCCACTGCAGGAGAGCCGAATACAAAGATATCCCAATCGAATTCGCCCGCCGTTTTGCCTTCATCCCAACGGATAACATGACCAAACTTGTTGTTTACGCGAGGGTTCGCTGAGTTCGCTTCTTTGCGCTTGTTGTTATTAGTCAACGTTAGGTAAGCCGTACCTGTCATTGGGTCTACAGAGCACCATTCAGGGCGATCCATTGGCGTTGCGCCTACAAGGTCGGCTGCGCCTGCTGTATTAACGATAAGTGCAGCTTGAGAGTCAAACGTATCACCTAGCTTGCCACCGTTAGTGGTTTTGCTGCTCAGTGTTAGCGGTAACCATGTCCCAGAACCATCGTCGTTGAACTTAGCGACGTAAAGCGTGCCTTTGTCCATGTACTTGTCGCCCGCGCTTAGGCGGTTGCTTGGCTCAGCGTCACGCGGGTCCCATTTCGCTTCAGAAACAAATTTGTAGAGGTATTCGAAACGAGAATCGTGACCAGAGTAGAATACGATTGGTTCGCCTTCGGTTAACTTACCAAAGGTACAACCTTCGTGACGGAAGCACCCCAGAGCAGAGCGCTTTTTCGCACGAGAGTTTGCAGTGTAGGGGTCGATCTCAACAATGTAGCCGTGACCGTGTGCTTCGTTACGATAATCGTCCATCGCTGACTCACCTGTTGGTGTTACGTCAAAGCGTGCAAATTCGTCTAAGCGTTCTTGTTTGTTACCTGAAAGTGTGTCCCAACCGTAACGTGTTTTGTCGGTAGCGATTCCAATACGTTCTTGCGCTGGCGTTGTCTCGCCTTTATTGACGAAGTAACCCGGCCAGTTCTCTTCACAAGTCAGGTAAGTGCCCCAAGGTGTGTAGCCGTTACCACAGTTATTCAATGTGCCGCGAGCTTGGCTGCCGTCTTGTGAGAATTTGGTTTTGGTAAACTCACTGTGAGCGACAGGGCCAGATAGATCCATTACTGTCGTGCCAGTGTAGCGGCGGTTAAGTGGATCGTTATCGACCATTACCCATTGACTACCTTCAAGCTTCACGCGAACCACACTTACGCCGTGCGCGTTGATCTCTTTGCGTACTTCATCAATGTTAGGACGAGCGCCTTCATTGTATGTCGGGCCATTAGCGTGCAATGCTTTTTGGTCAATGTATTCGTGGTTGATTACCAATAAGCCATCGTTGCTGTTGCCATCAAGCGGGAAGAAGTGCATGCCATCGTGGTGCATTCCCAGTGCGTTAGCTTGGTCTTGCGCGTTGTTTGTACCGTCTTTTAACCAAGCATTGCCATGTTTGTTAAGTGGTGTGCCCCAAGGAACGAGCACTTGTGCTGTGTAGCCTTTAGGCACAACAACACTGTCAGTCAATGAGCCTTTAACCGATTCAAACGCTAAAGTTGCGGTGCTTTTTTGCGCGCCTGTTGCTTGCATTGTTGCGGCGTTAGCTGTGCTGTGACCCGCTAAACCAAACGCGCCAAAAGCGGTCATTGCACTGATGCCTAAACCGCCTTTTAATACGTTTCTTCTTGAAAGGTTTGCATCTAGAACTTCTTCGAAGGGTTTGTTTTTACTCTTGTTAAAACGAGTGCTATCAAATGTTTCCTTGCTCATCGCGACTGCTTCCTATTGGCTGATTTTATTATTCGTTATTTATGACTTACCCTCGTACTAACTGATTGGTTAATAAGTTGGGTAAATGTGTGACCAATCGTGAAGCAGTTAAGTGACAGATTTTTATAGTTTTTATTAAGTTTTTGTTTCTGTAGCACGATTTTTGCCATAAGACTTCTCATGCAAGACAAAACACTTGGGGATTGGGTTAGAACTGTGTATAAATGCTTAATCAAATGAAAAGAGAGACAGTTATGAAATTAGATAAAATCGAAAACAAAAATCGTCGCCTACGCAAAAAGCTATACCTAGGTGAATTCGCGATTCTGGGTTTTGAAGTAAGCTGCAAGACATCGATTGCTGATTTTGACCAATACGATGTGTTCATTGACGAGTTCATCGATTTCATCGACAGCATCGGCTTATGCTTTGGTGGCGGTGGCCTTGAGCTGTTTGAAGGTTTCTTATGTTCTATCGAGCGTTACCGTTCTGTAACTGAAGCAGAGCAACTGCAAGTTGCACAATGGCTTGAAGCGCGTGCTGAAGTAACAAAAGTTGAAGTCAGCGAGCTTATTGACGCAAACTACGCGTTCTAAATTGATGTTGTACTGTTAGCTTCACTTAGAGGCCTACACGGCTTTTAGAACGAGCAACAATACACCCAAACAGAGGCCGAATCGGTAAATCGATTCGGCCTTTTTGCGTTTTCTTCCTTTATTATTCTCTTTTTAATGTTTCTCTTTTGCTTTGCTTTGCTTTGCGAGGCGACTAATTTCACTTAAATATCAGCGCTCTATGGGTACTTATCTGGGCTGTAATAAGTTTGTATAAACTTGTGAGACTTTTATGAGAATTCAATGAAGTTGCTGATAGATTTGGGCGTCATTCTTAGAGTCAACACCACAGTTCGTGGCTGACTAGATAACACGTATTTCGATGTTATTGATTCGTCAGTCACGAAAGGACTCAGTAAAGGATGGAATCAAAATGAATAAACGTACTCAAATCAGCTTAGTGATCGGCTCTGCGATGTTCGCTTTTGGAGCTGTTCAAGCCCAGGCAGCCCAGCTTGAGGTGACAGTGACGAATGCAACTAAAGGAATCTACTTTACGCCAATCTTGGCAGCGGCCCATGATTCAAGCTTGTTCATGTTTAGAACGGGGGAGGCAGCTTCTGCTGAGTTGGAATCCATGGCGGAAGGCGGAGACATCTCGGGATTATCTGGTGTAATCGCCAATGCGGGTGGTGTCGTCGTTGAGAACCCTGCGAGTGGCATTCTTAACCCAGGTGTCGCAACTACGTTTGATATCGATACGGGTGATTTAGCTTACTTGTCACTTGGCGCAATGTTATTACCAACCAATGATGGTTTTGTTGGATTAGACAGCTGGAAGATCCCAGCTCAAGCAGGTACCTATAAAGCCACACTGAATGGCTACGATGCAGGTACTGAAGCCAATGATGAGTTGGCTGGTAGTATGCCAAACCCTCCCTTTATTACCTTTGGTGCTGGTGGTACAGGTGTAGAAACTGCCGTGTCTAACGCTAAGGTACATATTCATCCGGGCAACATTGGTGATAGTGATGCTGCAGGCGGTATTAGTGACCTCGATAGCAGCAGCCATCGCTGGTTAAACCCTGTGGCAACCATCACGATCGTTGTGAAGTAAGGGGGATGTATGAAAGCTAGAATTTTATTTATCGCTGCTTCTGTCGCCGTGTTAGCCGGTTGTCCTGATGATGACGATGATTACTACCGCTACGATGTGAGCGTTACCAACCTCACGCCCAACCAACCTATGTCACCACTCGCGGTACTGACACACAACACTAGCTTTGAGCTGTTTGAGATCGGCCAAAGTGCTTCTGTTGACCTTGAATACCTAGCTGAAGGTGGAAGCAATGCTGAACTCATCGCGCTAAGCGACAGCGACGCGAATGTTTATCAAGGCATTTCAGGCAATGGGCTGATCCTTTCCGGAGAACAAGACACAGTGTCTATTCGTGTCGACCCAAGCTTAGAAGAGTATATTTCTGTTGCTTCAATGTTGGTGAATACCAATGATGCGTTTGTCGGTGAATCTGGTTTATCGCTGAAATCATTAGCGGTGGGCGACACATTCGTGATGAACATGAATGTGTGGGATTCAGGAACCGAGCTTAATGATGAACTCGCAGCAACCATTCCTGGGCCTGCTGGTGGTGGAGAGGGCTTTAACAGCGTTAGAAACGACACCGATGTCGTCAGCTTCCACTCTGGTGTTATTAGCCAAGATGATGGTTTGGCGACTTCTGCACTAAGTGGCAATCATCGTTTCCTTAACCCCGGTGCGCGAATCACTATTACTCGCACAGAGTAGCTGGGTAAAAACACGATGAAAGAATTCCTGCTCTGTTCCGGTCAATTGAAAGGTGGGCAGACTCCGAATAGAGCAGGGATAATGAACAGTGCTGCGGTAAATTTGATGGCAAACATATTGTTAGTCGAAGACGATGACGACTTGGCTGAGCTGGTGCAGATGCATCTCAAGTTCCAAGGACATGATGTTGTAAGGACCAACTCAATTGAAATGGCTCAAGCGCTATATCAGGGAAGCCAGTTTGATTTGATCGTGCTTGATCGAGGCTTACCTGACGGCGATGGTCTCGATTTCTGTCGATTGTTACGCCAGCAAGAAGACTGGACGCCTGTGCTAATGCTTACAGCAAGAGACACTGAGCTAGATAAGGTGTCGGGCTTAGAAGCTGGGGTTGATGATTACATTACCAAGCCTTTCAGCGTGCTCGAGTTTCAAGCTCGCGTGAGGAACGTATTGCGTCGTTTAAGTCACTCTGAATCAACAGTGAAAGATGCACAATCAACCGAACCCGTAATGAGTTTTGGCGGGCTTACCATCCAACCTGAGCGTCATCAGGTTTCATTGAATAATCAAGATGTCCCACTGACTGCAACCGAATTTACCTTACTTCACTTTTTAGCCACCCGACCGGGCGAGTCTATAGCAAAGACGAGCTGCTCAATCACGTTTGGAATACCGACCATTCTGGTTATCACCACACGGTGTGTAGCACGGTTAACCGCTTGAGAACAAAGTTGGCCATGCCGAATAGCGACGATGATTTCATCAAGACCGTGTGGGGTGTGGGCTATAAGTTCGAATCGAAAGTTTAGGGTTATGTGTCGCGTCCTAAGCTTAAGAGACATCGAGGAGAGAACATGAGCTTCAAATCGCGTTTAGTGCTGTTTACCAGTATATGGTTTCTGCTCGTGAGTGTGGTTATCGCCTATACCTATCATTGGCAAAAAGAGACCATAGAACAAAGAACTAAGCAGAGCTTACATAAAGATCTCGCGCTGCACATGCGTGATGATAACCCTCTGATGATTGGCACGGACTACAACCCAAAAGCCCTTAAATCCATATTTCATACCTTGATGTTGATTGGTCCCGATTTCGACATCTACTTTCTCGACAGTCAGGGCAATATCACGACACACGCCGCGCCAGAGGGCACTGTGTTGGCAAACCAGATAGACTTAGCCCCCATTAAACAATTCTTAAATGACGAGCCTTATCCGATTCTGGGTGAAGACCCGATCAATCCTGAATATCGTAAGGTATTCTCTGTTGCTGCGATTGAAGAGTTGGGTTCTACGGTGGGGTATCTGTATGTGTTGATTGGCAGTAACCGCCATACCGTCATTGCCAATTCACAAGTCGATACGCCTTATATGGCGCTAGCAGGACTTATGCTGATCTCTATCTTAGGCTTTGCGATTGGCGCTTACCTGCTCGTGAAACGTAGCCTGTTAAACCCTATTGAAGAGGTCACCAACAAGCTACAACAGCAAGCAGAGCAAGATTTCCGCCTCGACTCCAACTTTATTCACCAAGTGCCAGAGTTGGTGCCGATTGCACGCTCGTATCAGTTGATGGCGAAACACATTCAACAGCAGTTCTTACAGCTTGAGTATCAGTCTTCACATCGTAGGCAAAGTTTATTGCAACTGAGCCATGATTTGAAAACACCGTTATCAAGTGTGTTGGGTTACTTAGAAACATGGAAGATCCAAAACCCTCAATCGGATCCACTGATTGATGTCGCGTATCGCAATGGAAATAAACTGTCTGAACAATTGCATTCACTTCTCGACAGTGCCAAACATGACAATCCTGTTCCTACTTATCGATACGCATCGATAGATTTGAATGGGTTGCTTAGCGAGTGCTTAGAAACGATTCAGAGTCAGTACCGCCATAAAGATGTCGAACTTAAGGTTGACATGCCTGATGGAGTAAAAGCTGCTGGTGACAATGACTTGCTTGAAAGGTTGATTTTGAACTTACTAGACAATGCGTTGAGGCATAGCCCAACTGGAACAGTAGTTTCACTGAGTGTTGATTTAGAACCGGATTCGAAGCGGGTGAGGGTCGTGATTCAAAATGAGGTGGAGCAGGAAGCACCGAATGGTTCATTGGGAATAGGAACCAAGATCGCGCAGTCTATACTGATGTTGCATCACAGTGTGTTAGAAACAACAAAGGCAGAGAACTCATTTCAGCAAAGCTTTTACTTGCCTTCGATATAGTTCTTTCTGCCTTTGGTATTCGCTAGGCTGCTTTTGAATTGCAGCCTACTAAAGATTAGGCGAGGTTACGCGTCTTTCTTCTCTTCGTTGCCTTCATTTACTTTTGCGTAGAAGTGAAGCAACTCAGTTAATTCTTTAACCCAACCAAAGGCATCTTTTGGTGCGTTCTTTAAGATCTTCTCTACTTTCTCGCAGTGTACTTCAATCGCAATAGCTTCTTCTAAGTTGAAAGATATTGAGTAGAAGTGCCAAAGCAGTAGGCGAGTCATGCGCTCGATGTTTTGCTGTGAGTTATCCGATTCAGAAAACGCTAGGTTTACCTCACCAAGTGCGATTGCCGTCATACGCAGCATCGCATCGAATTTTGCCGACTGCATGCGTTCTTCGCTGGTGACTTCTTCTTGTTCAAACGTGAACAATTCTGTCATTGCGTCTTCAGGAACAAGGCGATGGATCATTCTTAAACTAAACTCTTCTAGTTCATGACGAGGCATGGTGATTAAACAATTTAAGGTGTAGTCGCGTTGCATGGTGTTCTCTTGAATCAGCAAAAAGGTCGGACAGTTTAATGGAGAAGCGAGCTTAGAAAAAGCAGATTTTAGATAAGCCTACCTTTGTAGGCTTATCTGGATGCCGCATACCTGAAAACTAGCGGAAATGGTGAACATTAACAGCGCCACGCTTTACTATGACTGGGCGGCTGATATTGCATGGATTGGTCGTTTCTCATGAAGATATTGCTCGCGACCAAGCTACCAATACAAATAGAACCAAGGGCAAGCCAGGTCATCGCATCTGGGATCTCTTGGAACAATGGAATCGCCAATAGTGTCGCAACGGCAGGTGTCGCGCTGCCAAACGCAGCAGAACGCTCTGCTCCTAAGGTATTAACCGCGTAAAGGTAAGTGAATGCGGCAATTAAACCCGCTCCGACACCTTGTACTGCTGAATGAATGGCAAGCTCTGCAAAAGGCCATTGAGCGAAAGGTGCATCCATTAAGTGACTAGGGAGTGTTCCTGTCAGGATAAGAAGGGCTAATAACAAAGTAGAGCAGAGAGAGATAAAGCCCGCACTGACCAAAGCATTTAAGTTGGCAACGCGAGCTGAGATAGTGAAGGTTGCCCACATTAAGCTCCCGCACAGGAACAGTAAGTGGCCTTTGGTGTGCTCAAAATTGAAGTTACTCAAACTGCTCCCAAGGAACAACACAATACCAAGTAACACCAAAGCTAGACCAACGATTCGGTGGCGGCTAAGTGGTTGCTTGAAAAAGAGCACCGCAATCCCGGTTACAAACAGAGGTAGCGTGCCGGGCACTAAAGCACTTCCGTGAGAAACTGGAACGAATTGCATCGCTGTGCCAGCAACCAGCAAATAAGGCAGGCCACTACCGATGAACATACCTGCTAAGTAACGGTTAGGCACTGCTGTAATGGTATTACGCGCTTTCCACACCAAAGGTAACAATACCAAGGCAGGAATAAGAAAGCGTGTGAGTGCGATGTCTGCGGGCGTTAAATTTGAATTAGCACCGCCTTTTAGTGAGAGAAAAAAACTCGCCCAGATTAGTAAAGTGACAGTAATGGAAAGATAGCCAAGCTTCATAATATAAACAAACAAGTAAATGGTGGTTTATTATGAGGGGATTTGTATGCCTCAAGTTGGCAAGTTTGGTTCTAACTTGACCTATCATTGAGGATTTCTGCTAACATTCCTTGGATTATTAACAAATTTAACTAATGGGTGGCTTTTGCTATGGACAGGATTGATAGGCATCTTCTCGAGTTGTTACAAAAGGACGGTAGATTGACCACGGCTGAGTTAGCGGATGAAGTTGGCTTATCCCCTTCACCTTGCGCGAGACGCATCAAAAGGCTAGAAGAAAAGGGCATTATCGACGGATATCGCGTGAGTTTATCGCGAGAGAAAGTTGGTGTGGCGATGAGTGTGTTTGTTGAGGTGAGCCTAAACAACCACCAAGAAGTGTCGATTGATAAGTTCGAAGGCGCGATTGTTGAGATGGAGGAGGTCATCAGCTGCCATGTTGTGTCTGGCGCTTATGATTATTTACTAGAGGTGGTTAGCCCGAACTTGATGGCTTATGAAGCCTTTACCCGAAAGCTCCAAAGACTCACTAATGTAAAAGACATCCACACTCACCTCGCGATAAGGCAAGTAAAAGGCAATGCGCCGCTTCCAGTGTATACAGACTAACACGATGGAGAGTGTGGTTGTCATTGGGGGGGAGTGAGCTGAAAACGAAATGATTTAGCCTTGGCGCGAGAGTGCGAGGTTCAACAAAGATGTTTCATCAAGTGCCAAACTCGCAGCAATAAAAAACGGAGCACCTCGTGAAAGGTACTCCGTATATGATAGGTGCAAAACTTAGTGATACTTAAAGTTAGAGATTGAACAATCTCCAGTTTGTGCGTTAATTCTGAATGAAAAAGCATGTGAATGATAATCCACACCGTCATTCCAGATTGTTTCTCCAAATATCTTACATAGCTCTAATTCACTTACTGAACCGAACTCTTCCATGTGTTTAGCTACAGATAAAAGCTTAGCTCTTATCTCTGCAGTCCATTCCGTGTTACTCAAGCAGTTGAAAGCCATAGTTTTTTGCATATTACCTAGCCAAAATGTTTCTTGTTATTAAGTTATATGAAGATTCATGATAACAATTTTCTGGCGTTTGTAAATCTATTTTGTGATGAATCTCTCACATAATTACTTGCATTGGTTGGAAATTGAACTTTGTTGTTGATAGTTAGCACATTAGTTTTACAAGTTATTGATAAAGCTTTGATTCAGGCTGGGTTGAATACATTTTCATCAGACGTAGCTGATTTTGCAGATAAATCTAGCGAAGCGGTTCGTTTGATTGAACGCTTTCCCGCTCATTTGATTGGCGCGCAGCATCGATCATTGTGGCTTCCTGACGATACCTAAATGATAGTTGCCTAAATTTTTCACTCAGCACATTAAGGTCTTGCGAGAGAGATTGCGAGCTCTTCACATGTGACAGTGCACTTTCTGACTGGCGCATTAGCTTGGCTTTCTCACAATCTTGAGCCATTGCTTCCCATAGTTGAGCAAGAGAACGAGCGCCTTCTAGTTCGGTCGATACTACATAGGACTGTTTAAGCAGAACTTCGGAGATATCGTAAGCGGTATTCATGTGGCTGTTGAGCTGCGTATTAAATCTTTGTTCGTATTTTGCCCAAAGTTCAACGACTTGCTCTCCAGTGAAATGTTTAGACAGTAGGGTCTGTGACTCATAGGTTGAGAGAACTTGGTTAAATTCTTTTGTGTATTGGTTATAGCGGGTTTCAAAAGCGAACTGACGAGCTAGCAGCGTTTGCCAATCTTCACTGTTACATCCGCTTGCAAATACGGTATTCGTACTAACAGACACACTTATGATCAGAACTTTTCCCCAGAAACTCATGACCTTCCTCTACTTATGGTGTTCTCTATAGAGAGTATAGATGAGCTGTACAATGAGTTGAGGTACACTGGACATTGACTTCAAACGGAAGAGCTGGTGGATTGAATGAAAAAAGCGCTGATCGCTTTACTTGTGTTGTTAGTACTAGGCGGAGGAGGAACTGCGTATTACTTCTTCGTTATGAAAGAAGACCCAACGCCACCAGAAAAGGTTGATGAGCCAGTTGTTGAAACGATTGAGCAACCCGAAGCTGATTTAAAGCCCATTATGGAGCTAAAACCGGAGCCAGAGCAGACAGAGTTTTATGTATCAGATAGGAAGCTGAAGGTGGTAGAGCAGCCTGAGGTTGACGGGTTAATAACGGACTATCTCTATAAAGGTGAAAAAGTAGAAGTGCTTGAGAAGCAAGGTGATTGGGGACGCATTTCGGATTACATTGTTTTAAAAGAAGGTGGCTCACAAACAGCAGAGTGGGTTTCCATGTCTGGCCTATCGAATGATGAAGTGATTATTTCTGAGAAAGAAAACAAAGAGATATTGGACTCTTATTTGGTTAAATCTGATGACCTTAAGCTATACCAAGAGACATTTCGCAATTCCGTTGCTAAGTTGATCTCTGAAGGTGAATGCGAACCTGGTGATTTTGAAGAGCTAGGTGGTTGGGTCAAATCAGTTCGGTATAAAGATCGTAATGTCTACTTTATTTACTGTGGTGGATTATCTCTTGAAAACAAAATTTATCTTGATGTAAATACAAATGAAATATTTAAAGATTAAGAGATGTAAAATTATTACCGTTGAGAATGTAAATAGTCGATAGACGTTAAC
>NZ_VTXF01000012.1:0-155728 GCF_013114585.1 Vibrio sp. 99K-1 | reverse complement strand
CACCGGTCTTGAAAACCGGCAACCGTTAATAGCGGTTCTAGGGTTCAAATCCCTATCCCTCCACCACCATTAGAAAGCCCGCTGAGAAATCAGCGGGCTTTTTTCTTATCTGCGATATACATAAATAAAAGGGAAGGGCACTGACGTGCTCTTCCCTTTTTTGTATTTAAAACAATGACGACTAGTCCGCTAAATATTTTCCTTCTGCAACTTGCCAGAACGCTCGAATTAGAGGGTTATCTAGCTGTGCTCGCTTACAACATACGCCTAACTCAAATGGCTTGATAGGTTCTATCTTTAAGCGGCTTACTTTATCTCTTACAGGGCTGTTGTTTATGACCACATCAGGTGCGATGCCAACTCCACACCCTAGGGCCACCATACTTACAATCGCCTCATGGCCAGAAACTTGCGCGTATATGTTGGGTTTTATCTTCATCTTTTTAAACCATGCATTGGCTCGTTCACGCGCTGTACCCGCTTCAGGGATGATAAAAGGCACTTCATTCCAGTTTGGCTTGTCGGATTGTAGTTGTTGACCAAAACTACTGACGCCAGATGGGATGATGACAGATAGTGGTATATCACTGATGGTTTCGAATTCTAATCTTGAGGGGAGGATGTCTGGTTTCGCTGAAATCGCGATGTCTGCTTCGTCATTTAATATCTTATCGATAGATTGAGCAGGGTCGCCTGTAGAAAGCTTGAACTCGATATATGGATGAATGGCTCTGAACTCGGTAATTAGCTCAGGAAGATGGCTATAGCTTGCAGTCACGGAGCAAAATATCCTGATCTCCCCTTTTAACTCTTGTTCACCGCCTTTTAGGTGAAGGTTATATTGCTGCCACTCTCCAACAATACTCAACGCTACTGGCAATAGGTGTTTTCCCGCCGGAGTGAGATCAACGCTGCGGTTGTCCCTGATAAGCAGTTCCTGTCCTGTTTCTTCTTCAAGCTTTTGTATCTGACGGCTCAGTGCAGAAGGGCTGACATGCATGGCTGCAGCTGTTTTGCTGAAACTCTTGCTATCACATAAATGTATAAATAATTGTAGAGATTTTATGTTCATGTTTTGCGATCGTTTCCATGTTGCATTTATTGCAATAACTAATTGTGAATATATCACTTTCAGCAACGGAATGTCTGTTTTAGTATGAAGTCATTCGATAGAGAGATATCGACCTTACGGACTTATTTTTAAAGGAGTGCCTCAAATGGCTAACTATTTCAATACATTAAACCTTCGTGAACAACTAGACCAACTAGGTCGTTGCCGCTTCATGGATCGTGAAGAATTTGCGACAGAAGCTGAATACCTTGAAGGCAAGAAAATCGTAATTGTTGGTTGTGGTGCTCAAGGCCTTAACCAAGGTCTAAATATGCGTGATTCAGGCCTAAACGTGGCTTACGCTCTACGTCAGGCGGCGATTGACGAGCAACGTCAGTCTTACAAAAACGCAAAAGAGAACGGATTTGAAGTAGATAGCTACGAGAAGCTGATTCCTGAAGCGGATCTAGTAATCAACCTAACTCCAGACAAACAACACACTAACGTAGTTGAAACAGTAATGCCTCTAATGAAAGAAGGCGCTGCACTAGGTTACTCACACGGCTTCAACGTAGTTGAAGAGGGCATGCAAATCCGTAAAGACCTAACCGTTGTAATGGTTGCACCTAAGTGTCCAGGTACTGAAGTACGTGAAGAGTACAAGCGTGGTTTTGGTGTTCCAACACTAATCGCTGTTCACCCAGAGAATGACCCTAAGGGTGAAGGTTGGGATATCGCTAAAGCTTGGGCTGCTGGTACAGGTGGTCACCGCGCAGGTTGTCTAGAGTCTTCTTTCGTTGCTGAAGTTAAATCTGACCTTATGGGTGAGCAAACAATCCTTTGTGGCATGCTACAAGCGGGTTCTATCGTATCTTACGAGAAGATGGTTGCTGACGGTATCGACCCAAGCTACGCAGGTAAGCTTCTACAATACGGTTGGGAAACGATCACTGAAGCGCTTAAGTTTGGTGGCGTAACTCACATGATGGACCGTCTATCTAACCCAGCTAAAATCAAAGCATTTGAGCTTTCTGAAGAGCTAAAAGACCTAATGCGTCCGCTTTACAACAAGCACATGGACGACATCATCCAAGGCGAATTCTCTAGCACTATGATGGCTGACTGGGCGAACGACGATGCGAACCTACTAGGCTGGCGCGAAGAGACAGGCGAAACAGCATTCGAAAACTACCCAGCTTCTGATGTAGAAATCTCTGAGCAAGAGTACTTCGATAACGGCATCCTACTTGTTGCTATGGTTCGTGCGGGTGTTGAGCTAGCGTTCGAAGCAATGACAGCATCTGGCATCATTGATGAGTCTGCATACTACGAGTCTCTGCATGAGCTTCCACTAATCGCGAACACGGTTGCTCGTAAGCGCCTATACGAAATGAACGTTGTAATCTCAGATACTGCTGAATACGGTAACTACCTGTTCGCTAACGTTGCAACACCACTACTACGTGAGAAGTTCATGCCTTCAGTAGCAACAGACGTAATCGGTCGTGGTCTAGGTGAAGTATCTAACCAAGTAGATAACGCTAAACTAATCGAAGTTAACGAAGCTATCCGTAACCACCCAGTTGAGTACATCGGTGAAGAGCTACGTAGCTACATGAGCGACATGAAGCGCATCGCAGTAGGCGGTTAATCTCTTAACTCGATAACATCGAACAAATTTAAAGAGCTCCAAAAACTGGAGTCATAAATAAAAACACAACATCTAATTAAAAGGCTTGGTCGCCGTTGACCAAGCCTTTTTGTTTATTGGGAAAGATGTATCGCGACTCGGAGTGTTGTTTGGAGTCTAGACCGAAAAACTCGAGTGAATAAAAAAGGGCTGACGTTTTCACGTCAGCCCTCTTATCTTTGCTCGCTTGAGTGCTTACTTGTCTGCAAGCTTAGCTTCTAGCTCTGCAAGCTTTTGTTCCATTTCAGTCAGCTTTTGACGAGTGCGCAGTAGTACTTGAGTTTGAACATCAAACTCTTCACGGCTTACAACATCTAGTTTGTTTAGCTGGCCTTGGATAACTTGGCGAACTTTCTGGTCTACGTCTGAACCTAGTTCTTTCACTGGCTGAGGCATAGAGTCGTGGATCTGCTTAGCAATTTGCTCTAGTTTTTTTGGATCAAACATATCGATTAAAACTCCTGACTATTTATCACTATTCTATTTAATCACATCTAAGATGTCGCCTATCGCGTATAAAAAAAGGCCACCGAAGTAGCCTTTTTGATTGTTTTACGACTTAGCGATTACTTGTTGTCTGCTAATTCTCTGTGCGCTGCTTTTGCTTCATCAACGCGAGCTAGTTTTTCTAGATCTTTGTCTTCAACAAATACAGGAAGAGGTTTGTGTTTTTCAGCTAGGTAGCTGTAAATCACTGGCAGCACAAACAGCGTAAAGATAGTACCAATCGCCAGACCTGCAACGATAACAATACCGATACTGAAACGCTGAGCTGCACCCGCACCACTTGCGTACATCAGTGGGATTAGACCCGCGATCATCGCTGCGGTTGTCATCAGGATTGGACGAAGACGAACCTTCGCAGCTTCCATTACCGCTTCAATACGAGTCTTGTGGTGATGCAACTGTTCTTCTTTTGCAACCTCACAGATCAAGATACCGTGCTTGGTAATCAGGCCGACCAGCGTGATTAAACCTACTTGTGAGTAGATGTTCATCGTTGCCGCACCCCAAGCTAGAGCAATTAGGGCACCACAGATCGCCAGTGGTACCGATACCATGATAACCAATGGATCTTTTAGAGATTCGAACTGAATCGCTAGTACCAAGAAGATGATTGCTAACGCTAGACCAAAGGTTGCGTAAAGTGCGCTACCTTCTGTTACGTATTGACGTGCTTCACCCATGTAATCGTGGTTGTAGCCACTTGGTAGCTTGTTCGTTGCCGTATCTTCAAACCATGCAATCGCATCACCCATTGCAGCGCCTGGAGCCGGTACTGCACCGATCGTAGCTGAGTTCAATTGGTTGAAGTGAGGAAGAGAGCGAGGCTCTGCCACAACATCAATCGTAATTAAACTGCCCAGTGGCACCGCTTTACCATCCGCAGCACGTACATAGTAGTTATTCATCGATTCAGGGTTCAAACGGAACTTACGTTCTACTTGAGGGATAACCTCATAAGAACGACCGTTTAAGTCGATACGGTTTACGTAGCCATCAGACATCATAGTACCAAGTGTGATACCAATATCTTGCATGGTCACACCGTATGCGCCTGCTTTGTCTTTATCGATGTGTACCTTCATCGTTGCTGAGTCGTAGTTCAGATCAAGATCTGAGTAAACGAACAGCGGGTTCGATGCTACATCAGCCAAAATATCAGTAGTTATTTGGAACAAGCTCTCAAAACTGTTTGGTGTTGTAATAACAAACTGAATTGGAAGACCTGAACCTGCACCTGGTAGTTCTGGCATTTGGAATGCAGTTACCGCCATTCCCGGAACATCTTTAACTAAACCACCAACGCGGTTTGCTACGTCTGATTGGCTTGCCTCACGCTCACTCCATGGAACCATAGATGCGATACCAAACGCTTGGTTTGCATTAGGTACACCAGTAAACACCTGTGCGTAAGCGACTTCTGGCTGATCAGACAGAATCGCGTTTACGTCGTTCATGGTATTTTGCATGAAGTCTAAGTTCGCATTTGATGGCGCTGTACCCATCAGCATGATTACACCTTTATCTTCAGAAGGTGCTAGCTCACTTGGGATGAACTTAAACAGCATCGGTAAGCTGGCAAATACGATAACCGCAAAGCCAATGAATACTGGGCGATGGTTCATTACCGCACCAAGCATACGCTCGTAACGGTTAGTCATACCATCCAGTACGTTATGTACCTTTTGTTCAAACTTGCTTGGCTCTGCGTGAGCTTTAAGCATTTTTGAACACATCATTGGCGACAGCGTTAATGCCACGATACCGGATACAAATACTGAACCCGCTAGGGTTAGCGCGAACTCTTTAAATAGCGAGCCTGTGATACCACCCATCATCGCGATAGGAGCGTATACTGCGCCTAGCGTTAACGTCATTGCAATAACTGGTACCGCGATTTCACGCGTACCGATGATTGCAGCACGGAAAGGGGACTCCCCGAGCTTGATATGTCGGTCGACGTTCTCAAGTACTACGATCGCATCATCTACCACCAGACCGATGGCGAGTACCATTGCCAGTAGTGTCATCAGGTTCCAAGAGAAGCCCATCGCCTGCATTACCATTGCCACACCAATCAAAGATAGTGGGATAGTAACGATAGGGATAAGAACCGCACGGAACGAACCAAGGAACAAGGTGATGACAACCAGTACGATTAATGCCGCCTCAAGAATAGTCTTGATAACCTCTTGAATCGATTCGTTAATCGCAATCGTCGAGTCATACATTACGTTCATTGAGATGTTACTTGGTAGGTTCTTCTCTAGCTGAGGAAGAAGCTCAAGAACATCGGCTGCAATGTTGATAGGGTTAGCACTTGGTGCCGCGTTAATTGCTGCAACAACCGCTTCCTGACCGTTCGCACTTGCACGGTACACGTCGTGGCTTTTCTCTAGAGAAACCTTAGCAATGTCAGATAGACGGATGATTTCGCCTTCACCGCTACGAACTACAAGATTCTCTAACTCTTCAACGTTAGATACCTGGGTATCAGCACTGCCATTGTAGAGAACGAACTCACCGGTTGCTTGACCCGTTGCCGATTGGTAGTTGTTGGCATTCAGTACCGACATCACATCGCTAGCGGTTAGATCGACTGCAGCCATTTTTGACGGGTCTAGCCATACGCGTAGTGCGTATTTCATACCACCGTATAGGTCAACTTTCGATACACCGTTTACCGTAAATAGCTGCGGGTTGATTACACGCTCTAGATAATCGGTAATTTGGCTCGACACCAACTCATCACTAGTAAAACCAATGTAGAGTACCGCCGTTGTTGAACCGGTCGACATGGTTACCGTTGGATCTTCCGCTTCTTTTGGAAGCTGAGAACGAACCGAGTTTGTCTTAGCCAGTATGTCAGACAGCGCTGCGTTCGGGTCGGTGTTCAACTTCATGTTAACGGTAATCGTAGAGCTACCGAGTACAGAAGATGAAGTCATATAATCGATGTTATCCGCTTGTGCCACAGCTTGTTCGAGGGGCTGGGTGATAAAGCCTTGGATAAGATCGGCACTTGCACCGTAGTAACTCGTGGTCACGGTTACGACGGTATTCGTCATTTCAGGGTATTCACGCACCTGCATTTTGAAGATTGCTTGTAAGCCAAGCAGCGCAATCAAAAAGCTGATGGATACCGCTAGAACTGGACGTTTAATAAAAACATCAGTAAAGCGCATTGTGCCTCCGGTTACAGCATAGGTGTTTCAGATGGTGGTGTGATTGCATCACTTTCCACAACCTTAACTTTGGCACCGTTACTTAGACGTACTTGGCCAGAAGTCACAACGGTATCGCCCGCTTTCACACCTTCAAGGATGTGTGCGATATCAGCAGTACGTTCACCTACTTTTACAACATGTTGAGTAACGCGTTGAACGCCGTCTTCTTCAGTTAGGATGTAAACATTGTCGCCGTATAGAGTGAAAGTAATCGCTGTTTGAGGCAGAGTTACTTGGTTCTCTAATTTAGGCAGAATGATGTTAGCGCGTGCGAACATACCGCTACGAAGCTTGCCATCATTGTTTGGAATGTCTGCTTGAACTTGAATAAGACCACTTTGCACGCTTACTGCAGGTTCAATTGCGCTGATAGAGCCCTCAAATGGGATTTCTGGGTAAGCGTCAACGAAGATATCAACTGCTTGACCCACACTGATGCGAGAGATGTCAGTCTGAGAAACCGTGAAGCGTAGGCGCATAACACTGGTGTCTTCTAGACGAACAATATCAGTACCTGATTGTAGGTATTGGCCTAGGTAAACATTGCGGATACCAACGGTACCATCGAATGGTGCGCGAATTTCGCGACGATCGATAGACGCTTTTAGACTTTCAATATCAGCTGAAAGAGAGAAGTAGTTAGCTTCTGCTTCATCGTAAGCTTCTTTAGAGATAGAGCCTTTCTTGAATAGACCCTGGTAACGCTTGTACTTAGCTTTTGCTGCAGGTAAGCGAGCTTCAGAACTCTTAAGGTTCGCTTTCTCTACGTCTGAATCAAGGCGAACGAGTAGTTGATCGCTCTTAACTTCAGTACCTGACTCAAAAGAAATTTGGTCGATGACACCGCTAGTTTCGTTTGCTAGCGTGACACCTTGGTTTGGTTCAATGAAGCCGATAGCTTCAATCACCGGAACCCAATCGATCGGCTGAACTTCAGTAACCGTTACTGGAAACTCTGGTTCAGGGCGGTTTGCCATGTACTCAGCAATTTTTTGTTGTTTGAACATGTTGAACCCAATAACGCTGCCGAAAAGTAATACAGCGATGAGTAACATGAAGAAAGTCCACTTTTTCATTATGGTCAAAACTCCGATCTAGTGTTTAATTATTGCATCCCAACTCGCTTCTATTGCAGCTTCTAGTGCTGCCTCATCGAGTTGGTAAAATCCTAAAGAATGCTTTCGCGCTAGAGATACACTAGCCGCTAAGCTCAATCCGCTTAATACTTCATTATGCAGCGGTTTAAACAATCCTTGCTCTTTACCCTCATTAAATAGCAGCTCAACTTGGGCAAACATTTTGCGTTCAAGTTCCCTGAAGTTTAGGCTATTTGTGATAGGTAGAGAGTCATACTGAACTCGATTTTTAATCGCAGCTAAGTTGGTTCCCGCTAAGTTCCATATGTTGAGCCACATGGTTCTGTAGCGTTGCTTTATTGGATCCGAATCATTAACTCCGTCTTGTACAGCATCTGCTACTCGTTGTGTTACGAGCACTCGAACGTCTTCGATCAAGTGATCCTTATCATCAAAGTAGCGATAGATAGTGCCTGCAGCCACTCCCGCTTCTTTTGCTAGTTTTTGCATTGAGAGGCCTTGAAAACCGACCTCAGCAATTAGCTTCTCTGCTGCAGAAAGTATTTGTTGGCGTTTATCCTGAGGTGCATGAGTAGTCATATTTACATCACCGATGAATGAACGTTCATTCATTATAGCCTAAGAACCATACACATGTGCAACAAAGTTTTGCATAAATGACGTAAAATTCTTGTAGAAGAGAACGTAGCATTCGTGATGTTGCAGCATTATTATAGGCGCGCAACCAATTCGACCTTGTAAGAACAGATAGAGAATCAAATGAAACTGAACCCAAGACAAGATGAAGCCGTGAAGTATGTTTCAGGTCCCTGCTTAGTATTAGCGGGCGCTGGATCAGGCAAGACACGTGTTATCACCAACAAAATTGCTTATTTGGTTCAGGAGTGTGGCTACAAGGCGCGTAACATCGCGGCAGTAACCTTTACCAATAAAGCTGCGCGTGAGATGAAAGAGCGTGTTGGGCAAACCTTAGGTAAAGGTGAAGCGAAAGGACTTATCGTTTCGACGTTCCACACTATGGGCTTGACCATTATTCGTCGTGAGTACAAAGCGCTGGGCTTAAAAGCAGGCTTCTCTCTGTTTGATGACCAAGACCAGTTAGCCCTGTTAAAAGAGCTAACAGAAAGACAAATCGATGGCGATAAAGATTTATTGCGTGCATTGATGAGTGCGATTTCGAATTGGAAGAATGACATGCTGACGCCAGATCAGGCCAAAGCGCGCGCTCAAGGTGAGCAAGAGCAGCTATTTGCGTTCTGCTTCGAGATGTATCAAAAGCAGATGAAGGCCTACAACGCCCTCGACTTTGATGATTTGATTGCACTGCCGGTATTACTGCTGAAA
This sequence comes from Vibrio sp. 99K-1, assembly GCF_013114585.1. Classification (NCBI taxonomy): domain Bacteria; kingdom Pseudomonadati; phylum Pseudomonadota; class Gammaproteobacteria; order Vibrionales; family Vibrionaceae; genus Vibrio; species Vibrio sp. 99K-1. Next base: position 146,815 of record NZ_VTXF01000012.1, on the reverse strand, counting down.
ACCAATCAAGAAGTGCGTGAACGTTGGCAGTCGCGTATTCGCTACCTACTTGTGGACGAATACCAAGATACCAACACCAGCCAGTACGAGTTGGTTCGCCTACTAGTTGGAGAGCGTGGTCGTTTGACGGTAGTAGGTGACGATGACCAATCTATTTACTCATGGCGTGGTGCGAAACCGCAAAACTTAGTGTTGCTGGGTGAGGACTATCCTAACCTTCGCCTGATCAAGCTAGAGCAAAACTACCGCTCAACCAGCCGAATCTTACGTGCAGCGAACATCTTGATCGCCAACAACCCGCACGTATATGAGAAGTCTCTATTCTCTGAGATCCCAGACGGCGAAAAGCTTAAGGTATTGAATGCCAAGAACGAGGAGCATGAGGCCGAGCGTATTACCGGTGAGATCATCGCGCACAAGTTTTTGAATCGTACTGAGTATAAAGATTATGCAGTGCTTTACCGTGGTAACTACCAATCGCGCTTAATTGAAAAAGCGTTGATGCAGAACCGTGTGCCTTACAAGATCTCTGGCGGCACCTCTTTCTTCGCTAGAGCCGAAATTAAAGACATCATGGCTTACCTACGAGTGTTGGTGAACCCTGATGATGATAATGCTTTCCTACGTATTGTAAACACGCCGCGCCGTGAGATCGGCCCGGTGACGCTAGAGAAGTTAGGTAGCTACGCCAATATGCGTGGTAAGAGCTTGTTTGAGGCCAGCTTTGAGATGGGCTTAGAGCAAACCTTAACTGGCCGAGGCTTGGAGAACCTGCGTCGATTCACTGATTGGATTGTTCGCATCTCGGATAACGCAGAGCGTGGCAATACCGTCGATGCAGTCCGTGCTTTGGTTCGTGATATTAACTACGAAGATTGGTTATACGAAACTTCAGCAAGCCCGAAAGCGGCAGAGATGCGTATGAAGAACGTCTCTGATCTCTATAGCTGGATTGTCGCCGATTTAGAAGGTGATAATTACGATAAAGAAGAGAAGTCGCTACGTGAGGTTGTGCAACGCTTAACCCTGCGCGACATGATGGAACGAGGTGAAGATGATGACGATGCTGACCAAGTACAGTTAATGACACTACACGCATCGAAAGGCTTGGAGTTCCCATATGTGTATTTGATGGGAACAGAAGAGGGCATCTTGCCGCACCAAACCAGTGTTGATGAAGGGAATGTGGAGGAAGAGCGTCGCCTGATGTATGTGGGTATCACTCGAGCGCAGAAAGAACTGACTTTTACTAAGTGTCGTGAACGTCGTCAGTTTGGTGAGTTAATTAAACCAACACAAAGTCGTTTTCTGGATGAATTGCCGCATGATGATGTGGAATGGGAAAGCGTGAAGAAGCCACAGTCCGCTGAAGAGCGAATGGAGAAAGGGCAGGCGCACATTGCCAATATTCGAGCGATGTTCAATAAGAAGTAATGTTCTGCTTGATGAGTACTATATAGAAGACAATAAAAAGGTGACCCGTTGGTCACCTTTTTTGAATTTTGCATTTTTAACTATAGCTCGGCAAATTACAGACCAGCAATCATGTGCTCGATAGCATCTTTGATTTCGTCGTCTGAACAGTCCATACATGAACCTTTCGCTGGCATCGCGTTAAAGCCGTTGATTGCATGGTCAGCTAGGATATCGCGACCTTGAGCAATACGAGGACCCCAGTCACCAGCATCACCTGTTTTAGGTGCGCCGCTTACGCCAGATGCGTGACAAGCGATACAAAAGGTACCATAAACTGTTGCGCCATCACGAGGGCCTGTTGGTTCAGCGGCTACTGGCTCACTGCCGACTAGGTATACTTGACCAACTGGTTTGATGCGCTCAGCAATTGCATCTTGCTCTGCTTCGCTAAGGCCTGAAGCCATTGCACCAGTTGAGAAGGTTAAAACTGCGATGACAACGCTTAAAATTCGACGAGACATATCCATTAAACTCACTTTACATTCCCAAGGTAAGTACATGCTTACCAAATTATAGTGTTGGAGGGGTGTTTTGGCTTTAACCAGTAAAGAGCAACTGTTAAACCAATGTAAATAATGGGTGATTATATCCCGATAAGTTGTTGCAATAAACAACAACTTATAAGCTGTGGCGGGTTGTAGTACTCAAATAAGGGGTTTATCACATATTAACTGTCGAAAAAGAGACCAAACAGAAAAAAAAGTTAAAAAAGTACTAGACGGCATTGGGTGATATACGTATTATTCCACTCCGCCGACAGGGCATGCGCCTGTAGCTCAGCTGGATAGAGCGTTGGCCTCCGGAGCCAAAGGCCGAAGGTTCGAATCCTTTCAGGCGCGCCATCCGGTCACTTACTTCGGTAAGCGAGAAATTGGCAAAAAAGAAATTATGGTGGCTATAGCTCAGTTGGTAGAGCCCTGGATTGTGATTCCGGTGGTCGCGAGTTCGAATCTCGTTAGCCACCCCATTCTTTCTTTACAAATTATCGGTAGCTTCGGCTTCCAGTGTTGATTCACTATCCCAAGAATCGATACAAAACTAGTCGGTGAATAGCGCAGCTTGGTAGCGCATCTGGTTTGGGACCAGAGGGTCGGGGGTTCGAATCCCTCTTCACCGACCACTATTTCAATAATCGCTTGTTAAGCGGTTATACAAAAAATTAGTGGTGGCTATAGCTCAGTTGGTAGAGCCCTGGATTGTGATTCCGGTGGTCGCGAGTTCGAATCTCGTTAGCCACCCCATTAATTTTGTCGGTGAATAGCGCAGCTTGGTAGCGCATCTGGTTTGGGACCAGAGGGTCGGGGGTTCGAATCCCTCTTCACCGACCACTATAAGAAAGCCTCGTCAGAAATGACGGGGCTTTTTTTCGTCTGGAGCTTAGATTACAAGAAAACTCACCTCTTCGAAGTGTTGCACGCTCAATGTGACCGCTCTTCTCCTCAGCTTTCTCCACACAAAACCATAATTCATTAAGCCGGTCGATCTATATCTAATTTTATATAATTTACTGGCTAATAAATTCGACAGATTGATAGGTTTGGTCTAGAGACTTTTACGAAAAATGAAATCTAACCCCCAAATTGTCGATTAATGGCTGTATTTAGCATTTTTCCTCCTCCCAAATCGCCGAAAATTCCAACTAATTTATCCATCCGCTTGTTTTGTTATCTTATATTTGCCATCTCTATGTTAGTGGTTGTAAATATGGCTTAACCAACGCTATACAGTTGTTTTGTTTGGGGTAAATAGATAAATTAGGTTTTGTTTCTATAGTGTTAATTGTTTTTTGGAATAATTATTTGTTTTTAGTGATTGGTAGTGAGATCTGCTCTTAACCATGACTTTAGCTCTACAAGTAAGTTGTGGTAAGGGTTTTGTGAGTATTTATTACCACTAATATAATGCTGTTTTTTCTTACTATATGCTTTTGTAGTGAATAGTTATGTGGTGGTTTTGCTTGTTAAGCGTTTAATGTCGACTTTTTATCCTATTTTTGTTGCTTTTCTGTGAATTATTTGCCAAATTGTCAGCCGTATAAAATATCAGAACAATATTCTGGTAAGAATGGATTCAATTTTGCAGACAGGGCAGAAAGCTGCCAAAGCAGTAGAGGTCTGGTAATGTCACTTTTAGAAGTAAAAAATCTTCGTATCGAATACCCATCTCGTCATGGAGTTCACGCCGCAGTTAAATCGCTTTCGTTCAATATTGAACGTGGTGAGATTGTTGGTGTTGTAGGCGAATCTGGTGCTGGTAAGTCAACGGTAGGTAACGCGGTTATCGATCTGCTGAGCCCTCCTGGTCGCATTGCTAGCGGCGAGGTATTTCTGGATGGCGAAAAAGTCTCTGGCTTATCTCCTGAACAGATGCGTTCTGTTCGCGGCTCAAAGATTGGTTTTATCTTCCAAGATCCAATGACGTCTCTTAACCCTCTATTCACCGTAGAACAGCAGTTAAAAGAAACGATTCACGCCAACATGAAGGTTTCCGATCAAGAAGCCTATGAGCGTTCCCTCGACTTGATGAATCAAGTAGGTATTCCACAGCCGGAAAACCGCTTAAAACAGTATCCTCACCAATTCTCTGGCGGTATGCGTCAGCGTGTGGTTATTGCGATTGCATTGGCAGGTGAGCCTGACCTTATCATCGCAGATGAACCAACCACCGCACTGGATGTATCTATCCAAGACCAAATTTTAGGTTTGATTCGCGATCTATGTATTAAGAAAAACGTAGGTTGTATGTTGGTAACGCACGATATGGGCGTGGTATCTAACGTAACCGATCGCGTAGCCGTAATGTATCGTGGTGACTTGGTTGAGTTTGGCCCAACAGCCAAAGTGCTTGGTACGCCAGAACACCCATATACACACAGCTTGATCTCTGCGGTTCCACGTTCAGACCGCAAACTCGACCGTTTCCCACTTGTGAGCTACATAGAAGAAGCACACGAGATGGAACCACTTGATGTGAAAAATCACTGGTTGGGTCAAAGCCAAGATCACCGTGATTACACAGGTCCATTATTAAATGTTGAAAACGTAAACCTGCGTTTCACCACTAAAGATTCATTCTTTGAGAGCCGTCGTGAGTACGTTCAGGCGTCAAACAATGTGAGCTTTGAAGTACATGAAGGCGAGACGTTTGGTTTGGTGGGTGAATCCGGCTCAGGTAAATCAACGATTGCTCGTGTAATTGCTGGTTTGTACGCACCAAACTCAGGCAAGGTAACGTTTGAAGGCGTTGACCTTACGGGCCTGAAATCTGAAAAAGAGCGTCGCCCTATGCGTCGCCAAATGCAGATGGTTTTCCAAAACCCTTACACATCAATGAACCCTCGAATGAAGATATTCGACATCATTGCTGAACCTATTCGATTCCATAAGCTTACTCGCAACGAAAATGAAACTCGTCAGATCGTTAATGACCTGCTAGAGCACGTTGGTTTAGGCAAAATGGCTGGGGTGAAGTACCCACACGAATTCTCAGGTGGTCAACGTCAGCGTATTTCTATCGCTCGCGCTTTGGCGACTCGCCCACGTCTTTTGATTTGTGATGAACCAACATCGGCACTGGATGTGTCTGTACAGGCTCAGATCCTTAACCTACTAAAAGACTTACAAGACGAGCTAAACCTAACCATGCTGTTCATCAGTCACGATTTACCGGTTATTCGCCAAATGTGTGACCGTGTTGGTGTGATGCAGATGGGGACACTATTGGAAGTTGCGCCTACAGAGCAACTGTTCCAATCACCTCAGCATGAATACAGCAAACAACTGATTTCTTTAATGCCTGAATTTACAGGTTTAAGAGAAGAAAAAGCAGTGGCACAAGCCGCGGTATAAAAATCAGCAGGCTGGAGTTTAGCTTGCTAACAACAATAAACAGACGCAAATACAACAACTAGGGATCTGGATTCCCGCATGAAGGAGTTATGCAATGAAAACCATGAAAAGCAAATTAGCAGTAGCTTTGATGGCAGCTGGCCTAAGCTTTAGTGCAGCAGCAGCAGATATTACCGTTGGCTACGCAGCTGACCCAGTATCACTTGACCCGCACGAGCAGCTGTCTGGTGGCACACTGCAAATGTCTCACATGGTGTTTGACCCTCTAGTACGTTTCACTCAAGAGATGGATTTCGAAGGCCGCCTAGCATCTAGCTGGGAGCGTGTTGATGAAACGACTTTCCGTTTCAACCTACGTAAAGGTGTGAAATTCCACTCTGGTAACGAACTGACTGCTGATGATGTTGTGTGGACTTTTGAACGTCTACAAGCTTCTCCAGACTTTAAGTCAATCTTTACGCCATACGAAAAGATGGTAAAAGTGGATGACTACACAGTTGAGCTAGTATCAAAAGCGGCTTACCCACTAGTACTACAAACAGCAACTTACATCTTCCCAATGGACAGCAAGTTCTACTCTGGTAAGACAGCGGAAGGTAAAGACAAGTCTGAGCTAGTTAAGCACGGTAACTCGTTCGCTTCGACTAACGTTTCAGGTACTGGTCCTTTCATCGTAACGCAGCGTGAGCAAGGCGTTAAAGTAACGTTCGAACGTTTCAACGATTACTGGGACACAGAGTCTGAAGGTAACGTAGACAAGCTAACACTTGTGCCAATCAAAGAAGACGCAACACGTGTTGCTGCACTTCTTTCTGGTGACGTAGATATGATTCACCCAGTAGCACCAAACGATCACAAGCGTGTTAAGAACGCTAAGAACATCGATCTGGTAACGCTACCTGGTACTCGTATCATCACGTTCCAAATGAACCAAAACAGCAACGAAGCTCTTAAAGATGTTCGCGTTCGTCAGGCGATTGTTCACGCAATCAACAACGAAGGTATCGTTAAGAAGATCATGAAAGGCTTTGCAACAGCTGCTGGTCAGCAAAGCCCAACAGGCTACGCGGGTCACAACGAAGAGCTAGTTCCTCGTTACGATCTTAAGAAAGCGAAAGAGCTGATGAAAGAAGCGGGCTACGAAGATGGCTTTACGCTAACTATGATGGCACCAAACAACCGTTACGTGAACGATGCGAAAGTAGCGCAAGCGTCTGCGGCAATGCTATCTAAGATTGGTATCAAAGTTGATCTTAAGACTATGCCTAAAGCACAGTACTGGCCTGAGTTTGACCTATGTTCTGCTGACATGATGATGATCGGCTGGCACTCAGATACTGAAGATTCAGCGAACTTCAACGAGTTCCTAACAATGACTCGTAACGAAGAGACTGGTCGTGGTCAATACAACTGTTCTGGCTACTCAAACCCAGAAATGGATGCGATTGTAGAAGCTTCTAACACTGAAACTGACCCAGTTAAACGTTCTAAGATGCTGAAAGGCGTTGAAGCAACACTATACAACGACGCTGCATTCGTACCGCTACACTGGCAAAGTGAAGCGTGGGGCGCGAAGTCTAACGTAGGTGCTGCAGACATCGTAAACCCAATGGTTATGCCTTACTTCGGCGACCTAGTTGTAAAATAATCTAGCTTGCTAGAATCGAGAGCCTGAGCTTTCAGGCTCTCAAATTATTAAGAAATAGATTTAAGTTTAGGTATTTGGTCTTCCTTCAGTCTGGCTAAATACCTTTTTTAAGACTGAATTTTTGTTATCTAGTCGCGGATTTCGATTAGATAGTCATGGATAGATAAGGGGCAAGGAATGGTTACGTTTCTGGTCAAGCGCCTGTTTCAGGCACTGATAGTGATGTTTGTGATCAGTTTGGTGGCGTTTGCCATTCAGGATAACCTGGGCGACCCGTTGCGTGAGTTAGTCGGTCAATCTGTGTCAGAATCGGAGCGTCAAGCGCTGCGTGATGAACTCGGCTTAAATGATCCCTTCATTACAAAATACACTCGCTTTGTAGGCGCTGCTCTACAAGGTGATCTTGGTACTTCATATTTCTTTAAACGCCCAGCTGTGGACGTAATCTTAGATAAGCTAGTAGCAACGCTTGAACTTGTGTTTGGCGCTTCTCTGATCATCGTTTGTCTGTCGATTCCTCTTGGCGTTTATTCTGCAATACACCCAAAAAGCTTCTTCACTAAACTGGTGATGGCGGGCAGTAGTGTCGGCATTTCTGTACCCGTTTTCTTAACCGCAATCATGTTGATGTATGTATTCTCCATTGAATTAGGTTGGCTGCCGTCGTTTGGCCGTGGTGAAACGGCAAACTGGTTTGGTTGGGAGTCTGGTTTCCTAACGCTAGATGGCCTGGCACACTTAGTTCTGCCAAGTATTGCTCTAGCATCTATCATGCTGCCTCTCTTCATTCGTCTAGTTCGCTCTGAAATGCTCGAAGTTCTTAGCTCTGAGTACATTAAGTTTGGTAAAGCGAAAGGCCTAGCGCTGAACAAGATTTACTACCAACACGCTCTGAAAAACACAATGCTGCCAGTACTAACGGTAGGTGGTGTTCAGATTGGTACTATGGTGGCTTACACCATTCTTACTGAAACCGTATTCCAGTGGCCGGGCACCGGCTTCCTATTCCTTGAAGCGATTAACCGAGTGGATACACCACTGATTACCGCATACGTTATCTTCGTTGGCCTTATCTTCGTAGTAACGAACACCATTGTTGACCTGCTATACGGCATCATTAACCCAACAGTGAACATCACAGGGAAAGGAGCATAATCATGGAACAAACTACAACAGCTCCATCTCGTTGGGAGCGATTTAAGCAGTCAGACATTCTGTACTACTTCTTACGTGACAAAGTGGCAATGTTCAGCTTTGCTGTATTCACTGCTTTCTTGGTGATGGCATTGGCGGCACCTATTCTAGCGCCAACAGACCCGTATGACGTGACGTCTATCGACATCATGGACTCTGAGCTACCACCGTCTTGGATGGAAGATGGCGAAGAGCGTTTCCTACTGGGTACCGATGAGCAGGGTCGTGACATTCTATCGACCATGCTTTACGGCTCTCGCTTATCACTGACGATTGGTTTCCTAGCCGTTGGTCTACAACTGACTCTAGGTATCATTATTGGTCTGTCTGCGGGTTACTTCGGTGGTCGTATCGATAGCTTCTTGATGCGTTTTGCTGATGTTCAGCTTTCGTTCTCAACCATGATGGTTGCGATCATTGTCTCGGCTATCTTTAAGGCGAGTTTCGGCAGTGACTTCTACGCGCAATATGCGGTAGTGATGCTGGTGGTGATTATCGGTATTGCCGAATGGCCACAATATGCTCGTACGATTCGTGCATCAGTATTGGCTGAGAAGAAGAAAGAGTATGTAGAAGCAGCACGCGTGATGGGCTTCAGAGCACCACGCATTATGTTCCGTCATATTCTACCGAACTGTTTATCGCCAATTTTGGTTATCTCTACGGTACAGGTGGCAAATGCCATCATGTCAGAAGCGGCACTTTCTTTCCTAGGTTTGGGCCTACCGGTAGACCAACCGTCACTGGGCGCACTAATCAGTACTGGTTTTAACTACATTTTCTCTGGTGCGTGGTGGATTACAGCCTTCCCTGGTGTCGTATTGGTGACGCTAGTACTGGTGATCAACCTGCTGGGTGACTGGTTACGTGACGTGTTTAACCCTAAAATTTATAAAGGGTGATAGCTTGGTTTGATTTTTAGTAAAAAAAATCACTAAACTAAGAGCCGTAAGCAATTACGGCTCTTTTTTTGCTTAATGGATCTTGAACTAAGTATCATTGATAGTGTCAATAGTACTTAAAATGGAATTCATGTTTTATCGACATTAATTCGGTAACAATTAACCCGTAAGGGTTTAAGTGGTGGTTATGAAATTGACAATGAATGATGTATGTCGCGCTGTGATTAGAAATTATCGTATGGGGCTTATTGCTGCATCCCTCTTGGTATCGAGCCAAGTTAATGCAGAATCGGTTTTATGTGATGCTACTCAGGCAAGTACCAATCAATTACCACAGCTAGAGCAATCATGTCCGATCGGTAAGGGTGTTTGGGGTAATAAAGCGCCTAAACGTCATTCAGATAACGAGCTGTTTTGGGTTCAATGTGGCTTGCTGAACAAGCCTTTGTCACTGAGCCAAGCAAAACCTCTTTACGGCAAAATTTCGACCAACGTATGGATGAAACCTGAGGGTGGTGATTATCGTTGTTTGATTGGTCCTTACTCTACATTTTCAGATGCAAGAAAAGATCTAGCTCAGGTTCGTAAGGTGCCAGGTTATGGCGAAGCCTTTATTCGTATGGTTGATAAGTCGCAGACCTCATCACAACCTATCGTGGCAAAAGCGGCCAAGCCTAAAGCAGCAAAACCGACACCGATTAAGGCTCCTATAAAACCTGCAACTAAGCCTGCGGCGAAACCCGTAGCTGCGAAGTCAGCGGCAGCAGTGACCAGTGCGGCTGCCATTCAGGCATTGCCAAGTGGTGGCAAAAATTCAGATAACGATCTAGATATTGAAGTTCGCGTGACGGCAAATGTTGCTGGTAGCCAATATGCGATCCCTTACCTGCTAGACCATGAGCAGCAGTTCTACATGGAGCAAGGTAAGCCTTGGAGTCGTTTGGATTACGGTAGTGCAGAGCTGGTATGTAATAAGCTCAACATGAAGCTGATGACTGAAAAGCAATGGCAGAGCATCCTAGGCTCAAAAGTGATGGAAAACCAGAACTGGCCAATGCACCTACCTTATTGGGGAGCGGATAAGAAAGGCCTGTTCACTAATGGTAACGTAAACCAACTCAAAGGCTCTTCACTACTTAACGTGATGTGTGTGAAGTAACAAGTCGGATTGAAACCTTACTTAAGCCTCAGCGATTGCTGGGGCTTTGTTGTTTTTAGGTCTCGTAATTCAAAGGCTAGGGGTACTTGGTTAAGCAGTGTATCGATAGCTGATGGCAGACGCCTTCAAATGAATTTGATCAAAAATCACTAAAAATTGCTCAAATAGTGCGGTTGGTGCGTAGAAAACCATAACTCAGCAACAAGGTGATTGAGATTATGAGTTTGAAAAAACGATTAGAAGATGTGGCTCCTAGCTTCGAAGCTGGGGGGAAGTACGAGAAGCTCTACCCAGTGTATGAGGCATTTGCGACCATATTTTACACGCCAGGGAATGTGAACCGAGGTATAACCCATGTCCGGGACAGCATTGACCTAAAACGGATTATGATTCTGGTGTGGCTAGCCACTTTCCCCGCGATGTTTTGGGGTATGTACAACGTAGGTCATCAATCCGTGATGGGGTTAACCGCTACCTATTCCGGTGCCGAGCTTGCTTCTATCATCGATAGTAGTTGGCGCCTATCGTGGGCGTTTGGTGATGCACCGTCGTTAGTAGCAAGCGGCTGGGGAAGCCAGATGTTTTTGGGGGCGCTCTACTTTTTACCTGTTTATGCCACCGTGTTTGTGGTCGGGGGCTTCTGGGAAGTTTTATTTGCCGTTGTAAGAAAACACGAGGTGAATGAAGGCTTTTTTGTAAGCTCAGTACTGTTCGCACTTATTCTCCCGCCAACAATCCCGCTGTGGCAAGCCGCTTTGGGTATTACCTTTGGTATTGTCGTTGCCAAGGAGTTGTTCGGTGGTACAGGGCGAAACTTCCTCAACCCTGCACTGGCGGGGCGAGCGTTTCTTTACTTTGCCTATCCTGCCAACATGTCCGGCGGCTTGGTATGGGTTGCCGCTGACGGCTACTCAGGAGCGACACCGCTCAGCCAATGGTATGAAGGTGGCGGCTCGTCGCTGATCAATAACATGACAGGTGAGGCAATCACTTGGATGGACGCCTTTATCGGTAATATTCCGGGATCAATGGGTGAAGTATCTTCACTGCTTATTATGCTGACCGGTGTGATTCTGATTGTCATGAAGATAGCATCGTGGCGCATTGTGGCTGGTGTGATTGTTGGTCTTGTGGCAACCTCGAGCTTACTAAACTTGATTGGTTCAGATACTAACTCAATGTTTTCGATGCCGTTCTACTGGCACTTTGTGTTAGGTGGCGTCGCGTTTGGTACCTTCTTCATGGCGACCGATCCAGTATCTGCCGCCTTCACTAATAACAGTAAATGGGCCTACGGGATTCTGATAGGTGTGATGACGGTCGGTATTCGAGTACTCAACCCTGCATACCCAGAGGGCATCATGCTCGCTATCTTATTTGCGAACCTGTTTGCTCCGCTATTTGATTTCATGGTGAAAGAACAGAATATTAAGCGTAGGCAAAAACGCATGGCGCGTTAAGCCACTAAAGAAAAAGGCTTGCCGATGTGCAAGCCTTTCTATTGATAAAGAAACATAAAAGCCATTCAACTCCACTTCAAATCAATCTCGAATGGTTGTGTACTGCCACAGTGTTCGCCACACATTTCATCGTAAGCGCTGTTATGTATCAGTGTTGCTGACGATACGCCTTGATCGCTAAAGTGGTCACGCGCTTGATTGACACTCAAAAACTTCATCGGATGGTGGTGGTCGTCTTTAATTAACTGCTTCTGCTCGCCAACGACTTGGTAAGCTAAATAAATCCCGCCTTCAAATGATTCAATTAGTAGATTCATCACAAACTCCATTTTTGTTCTAGATAGGTCTTTGTTTTGGTATCTACGTTAATAGTTGTTTGAAGGTTCATGTGGCTTTAAAAATGAAAAAACCAGAAGCTCGGCTTCTGGTTTCTGATTAGGCCATCAAACTAACTCAGTGACTAGTTGATCTTCTGCATGATGCTAACACGACCGTTGGTATCACCTTGGTTATCCATCTTACGGCGGATAAGTAGGCCTTCATCCCAGTTAGTGCCTGCAGGTTGGTATTCCCACTTAACGAAGTATTCATTCTTGCTATCGCAAGTATTGTCCTCAGGAATGCTTGAATCTGGATCAAAATCATCTTGGTCGCAGAAACGAACAACGGTGTTCAGTTCTGTTAGTGTCGCTTTTGAAGCTCGGTCTGTTTGACCAAACCACCAGTAATCGATAGCGCCTAACTCCGCGTAGGTTGCATCAAACTGCCCCATATCTTCTGGCGAAGATTGACCATCGTTTTCACTGCCACATTCAGAACCAGATGTCGTTACTTTTGTTGCGCCGAACACCATAGTACTCACTGCAACTTCGCCATTGTCACAGTACTCTTTCGTTTCCCATGTACCAGTGAAATCTACGTAACGTTCAGAATCTTTTGTTGGGATCTCGTAGTAGTAAGCAACACGCTCCGTTACGCGAGGTTGGGGGTTGTTTGCGTCGCTACCCAGCGTCTCTTTCTTAACAATCTCAGAATAAATGCCAGTTACAGGGTCGAAAGAGCCAGAAGTGGTATCACGAATCCAGTTTGATGTGTTGCTGTCTTCGTCTTTGTCATCCCAGACATTGTTTGCTGTGTAGTGATTCAAATCTGAAGCTTTTTGTACATCAAATGGCTTCCACCCTTCGATGTCTTCGGCTGTGAACTCTTCATCAGCGGTTGCTGATTTTGCTAAGTCTCGAAGTTTGTATGCGAAAGCACTATTGAGAACGAACGCGCTATCAGGGTTAAGGTCGCCATTCTCAAGATCTATTTGGTCGTCACCGTCAATATCACAGCCGCTTCTTTCAGGTTCTTTCTCATCGATCCACTGATTTGTAGAATCAGCAACACATGTTAGGTATTGCTCAGCAAAGCTTTCTGATAATGAATAGTCGTTAGAGCCTGCAAGCGTAGTGACTGATTCTGCAGAGTTCACTTTGAACGTCATCTCGGTCATGCCGCGAGTACGCTCGAACATGTCTTCTTCCATTAGCTTGTCAGCGTGGACGTAAATGAATTCGTTAGAGTTCTGGGTGACATCAATGTAACGAACGAATTTGCCAGCAGTGATAAATGGATTTGCAGAGTCATCACCGCGTTCCATTGATCCAAATGCAGATTGCATGTGTGTTAGAGCGTCGTTTTCTGAAGCGATATTTGCAGCTTCTACACCAACAGCTACTAGGAAGTCCGTTACGCTTGTAGTGTCATCTAGGCTTAGATCTTTCATCTTTGTTAACGTAGCAGCATCAGGTTCTCGCAGCATATCTGGAATTGTCAGAATTTCATCTGAAGTGTTACCAAACTGGTTGTCCAAAGACTGAAGTAAAATTGCTAGGTTAAGTGCACGAGCGTATTTACCCGCCGCTTCAAATGGAGTCAGTACATCACGGTTTGATGCTGCACCTACTTTTAAGCCGTTTTCACCGCCAATGAAGAAGGTAATTGTGTCGCTAGTTTTAGCGGTAAATTCGCCTTCACTAGTTGTAACACCGTTTAAGCCAGAGCTAGTGCTGTAGTAGATACCTTCAACAGCTGCGTCGATAAACTTATTGGTAGTTGATGTTTCAGTTGGTGTTGTGACACTTGAACTGTCGCTACCACAACCTGTTAAAGCCACTGCAATCGCCGCTGCGAGAATACTCACTTTTTTCATTACTCGTACATCCCTTATGTAGTTGAGTTATTTTTGTTGTTATGTGTGTGTTTTTATAGCGCGCGATTGTATTGTGATCTTTATTCCAAGTTAAGTGGGTAAAATACTGTTCGGTTAACAAATATTCGAACCATACGGTAAAAAACAAAAAAAGCCGACAGATGTCGGCTTTTTTGTAATATTTCTTTGACTTACAAAGAGTTAACGCATAGTTACGAACTCTTCGCTGCCCGTTGGGTGAATTGCCACAACAGAGTCGAAGTCTGCTTTGGTTGCGCCCATCTTCATTGCAACGCCGAAGCCTTGAATCATCTCATCAACCGTGAAGCCGATGCCGTGTAGGCCGACTACTGTCTCTTCTTCGCCAGCACATACTAGCTTCATCTTACAAGGTTGACGGTGCTTGGTTACTGCTGTGTACATCGCAGTGAAGCCAGATGTGTAAACCTTGATGTTGTCTTTGCCGTACTTCTCTTCAGCTTCTTGAGTCGTTAGACCAATAGTACCGATAGGTGGGTGGCTGAATACAACAGTAGGAACTAGGTTGTAGTCCATTTTCGCGTTAGTTTGACCGTTGAATAGGCGCTCAGAAAGCTGACGACCTGCTTTAACCGCTACAGGAGTTAGCTCGATACCGCCTTCCATGATGTCACCAACACAGTAGATGCCAGGAACGTTAGTCGCTTGGAATTCGTCTACCTTGATGTAGCCACGGTCGTTTGTCTCCACGCCAGTTGATGCTAGGTTGATAGCATCGGTCGCTGGGTGACGGCCGATAGCCCAGATTAGGTGGTCAACATTTTGAGTGTTGCCATTCTCTAGGTGCAGAGTCAGCGTGCCATCCGCTTCTTTCACAACTTCTTTAGGCACAGAGTGCGTGTGAAGTGTTGGACCTTCTGCTTCCATTACTTCTACTAGCGTTTCGATGATCATTGGATCGAAGCTACGTAGTGGAGATTCTTTACGGCAGAATAGGTGTGTTTCTGTGCCAAGTGCGCTTAGAACGCCAGCGATCTCAACTGCGATGTAACCCGCGCCGATAACAGCAACGCTTTTTGGTTGCTCCATCAGGTCGAAGAAGCCATTTGAATCGATGCCGTATTCTGCACCTGGGATGTTTGGAATCGTTGGACGACCACCTACCGCGATCAGGATGTGATCTGCTGTGTAGTGTTCGCCGTTAACTTCAACCGTCTTTTCGTCAACGAACTTAGCAAAACCTTTGATTACGTTTACTTTATTGTTACCAAGTACGCGATCGTAAGATTGGTGGATACGACCAATGTACGCTTGGCGGTTCTCAATCAGTTTGCTCCAGTTGAACTTCTTCACTTCAACATCAAAGCCGTAGTCTTCAGAGTATAGGTTGATCGCTTCAGCTACTTGAGCGCCGTGCCACATTACCTTTTTAGGAACACAACCAACGTTTACACAAGTACCACCAAGGTCTTGAGCTTCGATAAGTGCAACTTTTGCACCGTGCATTGCCGCGCGGTTTGCTGATGCGATGCCGCCTGAACCGCCACCGATACAGATGTAATCAAAATGAGTCGCCATTACTTTCTCCATTTATTGAGGGTTGTAGTCACAGTGAGCACACTGGATCCCTACGTCCTATAGATTCTAAAATTGTCTAATTATTATATTGAGGGCAGATTGGTTGAACTCAATCTCCCTGTTCTAAATTTATTCGTCCACATCACAGTCTTTTGACTGCTCTTTGAGCTTCGATGTGGCGTCGAGATTACTCAGGTACGATCCACTCTACTTTGTAGTGACCGGTTGCTGGTGCAATTGCTTCCTTCAAGAATGGAAGAATCTCGTTCATTTGGCTTTCTAGCTTCCAAGGAGGGTTGATAACAATCATGCCTGATGCTGTCATGCCACGCTCGTTGGTGTCTGGTGATACGCCAAGCTCGATCTGTAGAATTTTGTTGATGCCCAAGCTTTCTAAGCCTTCGATCATGTCTTCGATGTCACAACGGTTCACTACCGGGTACCAAATTGCGTAGATACCGGTTGCCCAGCGCTTATGGCTTTGAGCAATGGCTGTCACTACATCACGGTACTCTTTTGCAAGTTCGTACGGTGGATCGATCAGTACTAAGCCGCGGCGCTCTTTTGGCGGCAGGCTTGCCTTTAGACGCTTAAAGCCATCTTCTTTGTAGATCGATACCTGACGATCACGGTGGAACTCTTGCTCAAGCAGTGGGTGGTCTGCTGGGTGAAGCTCGGTCAGTACCATGCGGTCCTGGTCACGCAGGTGGGCACGTGCAACACGTGGCGAACCTGGGTAGTAGCGCAGCTTGTCACTGTTGTTTAGCGTTGAGATAGACTCAAGGTAGCTTTGAATGTCTTCAGGAAGATTTTGCTGTTCCCAGACGCGAGCGATACCTTGTTTGTATTCACCGGTTTTTTCAGACCATTCATGCGTTAAGTCGTAACGACCTACACCAGAGTGAGTGTCATGGTAAACAAAAGGCTTATCCTTCTGTTTCAAAGAATTAAGAATAAGGCTCTGTACGATATGCTTTACTACGTCGGCATGATTGCCTGCGTGGAAGCTGTGGCGATAACTTAACAAATTAAACTCTCGTAACACTCTCGTTTTAGAGTGTGGTTAGTGTAGGTGGGTTAATCTGATTATTATAACCCTCAATGGACCATAAATTCTCGAACAATTCGGGGACAGTCGTCAGCTATCTGCAGTTAGTTATTGGTTCTACTATTGAAATTTGCCTTTATGGGCACTATTTAATAACTATTCGCAGGTGATTTTTTAGGGCGCTGCTTAGCCTGATGACTGTAAGACGACCTCATTACAAAAAAGACGAAAGTCTCTAACGCCAAAGGAATGTTTATATGTCTAATCCGCTATTAACCTTCACGGACTTACCTCCGTTTTCACAAATCAAACCTGAGCATGTTAAGCCAGCGGTTGAGCAAGTGATTGAAGCGTGTCGCAACAAGATAGAACAAGTACTTGAAGGTAATGCTTCGCCAAGCTGGGACAACCTAGTTGCTCCAATTGAAGAAGTGGATGATCGTTTAGGCCGTGTTTGGTCACCAGTAAGTCACATGAACTCGGTTGTGAACAGTGACGAGCTGCGTGAAGCGTATGAAAGCTGTTTACCTCTGTTGTCTGAGTACGGCACGTGGGTTGGTCAACACAAAGGTCTGTTTGAAGCGTACAAAGCGATCAAGGCGAGCGAGGCGTTCTCTGGGTTAAATCGAGCTCAACAAAAAACTATTACTGATGCACTGCGTGATTTCGAACTGTCGGGCATTGGCTTACCAGCAGACGAACAGCACCGCTATGGCGAGATCAGCAAACGTCAGTCTGAGCTGGGTTCTCAATTTTCAAACAACGTACTTGATGCAACCATGGGTTGGAGCAAGCAGGTCACTGATGTTGCTGAATTGGCAGGCATGCCTGAATCAGCACTGGCGGCGGCAAAAGCGGCGGCAGAGGCTAAAGAGCAAGAAGGTTACCTGCTGACTTTAGATATCCCATCGTACCTACCAGTAATGACCTACTGTGATAACCAAGAGCTGCGTAAAGAGCTGTACGAAGCTTACGTTACTCGCGCTTCAGACCGCGGCCCAAACGCAGGTAAGTGGGACAACACAGAGATCATTACCGAACAGCTTAAGTTGCGTCACGAGATCGCACGTATGCTTGGCTTTGGCACTTACAGCGAGAAATCTCTGGCAACCAAAATGGCAGAGACGCCAGATCAGGTTCTAGGCTTCTTAAATGATTTAGCGGTGAAAGCGAAACCTCAAGGTGAGCGTGAAGTGGAAGAGCTGCGCCAGTTCGCTGAAAAAGAGTTTGGTGTGTCTGAGCTAGAACTTTGGGACATCCCTTACTACAGCGAAAAACAGAAGCAGCACCTATTCCAAATTTCAGATGAAGAGCTACGCCCTTACTTCCCTGAATCGAAAGCGGTATCGGGCCTGTTTGAAGTACTGAATCGTGTATTCGGTATGACAGTGAAAGAGCGTGAAGGCGTCGACACATGGCATGAGTCGGTACGCTTCTTTGATATCTTTGATGCTAATGGCACACTGCGTGGTAGCTTCTACCTAGATTTGTACGCTCGTGAACACAAGCGTGGTGGTGCATGGATGGATGACTGCCGCGGTCGCCGTATTACCGCTGCAGGTGAACTACAAACGCCAGTCGCTTACCTAACGTGTAACTTCAATAAACCAGTTGGCGACAAGCCAGCATTGTTTACCCACGATGAAGTTGTGACTCTGTTCCATGAGTTCGGCCATGGTATCCACCACATGCTGACTCAAGTAGAAGCTGGCGCGGTTGCAGGTATCAATGGTGTGCCTTGGGATGCGGTTGAGTTGCCAAGTCAGTTCCTAGAAAACTGGTGTTGGGAAGAAGAGGCATTGGCGTTCATCTCTGGTCATTTCGAGACCGGTGAAGCGCTACCTAAAGAGATGCTAGAGAAGATGCTAGCGGCGAAGAACTTCCAATCTGCGATGTTTATTTTGCGTCAGCTAGAATTCGGCCTGTTCGACTTTACGCTACACACTACTTACGACCCAGAAGTGGGTGCGCGCGTACTTGAAACACTGGCTGATGTGAAGTCTAAAGTGGCAGTACTGCCAAGCCTTGATTGGAACCGTTTCTCACACAGCTTTAGCCACATCTTCGCTGGTGGTTATAGCGCGGGTTACTACAGCTACCTTTGGGCTGAAGTGCTATCAGCAGATGCGTTCTCAGCATTTGAAGAAGAGGGTATCTTCAACACTGAAACGGGTAACCGCTTCCTGAATAACATCCTAGAAATGGGTGGCAGTGAAGAGCCAATGGAGCTATTCAAACGCTTCCGTGGTCGTGAGCCTCAAATCAATGCGATGCTGCGCCATGCAGGTATCAGCGCGTAATATTGTGCTGGTTAGAATGTAAAAAGAGCCTTCTAGAGAGGCTCTTTTTGTATCTGTTTATCAAGCGACTATGGGTTCACATTACGATTGATTGGGTTTTGCAGTGAGATTAGCGTCTCGGTTGATTGCACTTCATCAATTGCCTGCAACTTATCGATCAGGACGAACTGCAGCTCTTCAATCGACTTACACATCAACTTAACGAAAATATTGTAGGCACCAGTGGTGTAGTAGGCTTCAACTACTTCATCTAGAGCATTCAGTTTGGCGATTGCCGAGTGGTAATCTTTGGCTGCATTCAGGTTGATACCAATAAAGCAACATACGTCGTAACCTAGCTTTTTCGTGTTTACCACCACCTCGGTACGCTCAATAATGTCGGCCGATCTCATTTTCTCGATACGGACGTGAATAGTCGCAGGGCTTACGTCAAACTGCTTGGCCATCTCGGCGTAAGGCGTACGAGCATCTTCCATCAAGGTTTTCAGAATGGCACGGTCTAGGTCATCGAGACGAGCGGTGGTTGTGGACATGCGTAACCCTTAGATTTAATGAAAATATATCGGCTAGAGTACATATCATAGCCAAGGGTGATAATATTAGCAGCAACAATGGTGTTAGGGTGAATTCAGTGCGATTTTGGGTGTTATTTATTGCGATGTGTTGGAGCGTATTCGCTTCGGCGCAGACAAAAGATGTATTGGTTATCCACTCCTACCATCAAGGATTTTTCTGGACGGATGATTTCCATAAAGGGTTATCCGAAGAACTCGATCGCGACGGGTTGTCTTACCGCGTCGTTTACCTCGACAGCAAACGCTCTCAAAATCCTGAATACCTAGAGCGCGTGTACCAGCTTTACCACACCAAATTAATGCACGAAGAGTTTGCAGCGGTTGTGGTGAGTGATAACAACGCCCTAAACCTGATGAAGCGTTTAGCGTCAGATCTCGATGGAACCCCGGTCATCTTTGGTGGCATCAACAACTTCTCTCCTAAAATGATCGAAGGTTTGAACGCAACCGGTATCACTGAAGACATCGATCTGGTTGGTAACATCGAACTGATCAAGCGCCTCCAGACGACCGTGAAAAAAGTCTACATGGTGACCGATCATTCGGTGACTGGTGAGGCCATTCGTGCGCAAATCGATCTGTTTATTGAAACTAACCCTCAATTTGCAGATTTGATTGAACATTATGTTCCAGACTCATACCAAGAACTGACGACTTTTTCGCAGCGTGCAGACCTAGGGAAAAGCTTGCTGTTTTGGGCGTATTACCGAGATGCGAAAGGTGAAGTGAGTAGTGATGAAGATTGGCGACAACTGAACATTAAAACGCAAATGCCGCTGTATATGGTGCATGACTTAGGCCTAGGTTTTGGGGCCATTGGCGGGGTGATTCAAAGCGGTGAAACTCAAGGACGTAACACGGGGCGCGTTTTGTTGCAGGTGTTGGCGAATCCTAATGATCCGTTACCTCCTGTAGTTGCTGGTGCACCGGAGATTAAGCTCGACTATCAACAAATATCGCGTTGGGATCTCGGCGCTGAGAATGAAGCTGCAGTGACATTCCTCAACAAGCCTAAGTCTTTCCTGACGCGCTACCGCGATGAAATTCGCACCATAGGTTTAATGTTCCTTGGTATGTCGTGCGTGATCGCCACCTTGGTGTATTACCTCAATCGTCTTAAGAAAAGCGAACGTGCAAGCCGCCAAAGCCAACGACTGTTGGAGTCGATATTCGACCAGAGCCTTCAGTTTATGGGCATTATCGACAAAGACGGTGTATTGCTGTCGAGTAACAGCAAGCTGCATGAACTGCTCTACAATCAGGGTTACAAGTTAGGAACACCTTTGCAAGAACATCAGCACTGGGAAGATTCTGCCAGTGAGGTGTTGAAAGAGTATTTTGTTGAGCGAGATGATCACCCATCTTTACGCTTTGAAGCTGAGGTTTGGTGTCGAGATCGCGGTGCGATGGTGCTGGATATCTCACTGAAGCCGATGCCGGGCAGCGAAGAAGGTGATATTCAGTTCTTGTTTGAAGCGCGCGATGTGACTTCACGTAAGTTGGCTGAGAACAAGCTGTTCCAACGTGAAGCGAACCTAAAACTCTATTACGACAAACAACCGGTGATGATGATTACCTTGGATGGCAATAACCGCATCCAACAAGTGAACCAGTTTGCCGAAGAGCTGCTTGGTTACCCACTGGATGAACTTTTAGGTCATCGCCCTAGAGAGTTCTATGTCGATGAGAACGCGATGATTCCACGTCATATCTTGTTGCAGCCACAGCATAAGATCCGCGGGGTATGGCGTCGTGATATTGAATATCGTCATGCTGATGGCAGTACGATCTGGATTCGAGAAAATATTCGTCCGCTGGTGGAGTCTGATCAGTTGCTGATTGTGGGTGAAGACATCACCGAGACACATGAGCTTTCTGAGAAATTGGAGTATCAGGCGCGCTATGACTTGCTGACTGATACCTTTAACCGCAACCACTTTGAGCAAGAGCTACAGAAGGCACTCAAAGAGGTTGAGAGCCACATGCGTACCCACGCAATGCTGTTTTTAGACCTAGACCAACTGAAAGTTCTGAACGATACCGCAGGGCATGAAGCGGGCGATGCTGCGATCTTGTTTAGCGCGCAGTTATTGGAAGAGGTACTGCCATACAATGCGGTATTGGCGCGTATGGGTGGTGACGAGTTTGCTGTACTCATCAAAGACTGTACTGAGCGAGATGCGGTGAATGTGTGTCGCAGTATTATCTCGACGATGGGCGACAATCCATTCTTGTGGGATGACATCCGACTAAACTTGACCTGCTCTATCGGTATTCGATTGATTGACCATACCGCGGCTTCACCACAAATGGTGCATGCTCAGGCAGACGCGGCATGTCATGCAGCCAAAGAGGAAGGGCGTAACCGTTATCACCTTTACCATCAAGATGATGAAGACTTGCGTCGTCGTCACCTAGAGATGGAGTGCGTCAATTTAGTACATGAAGCTTTAGCTAATGATCGCTTGGAGTTGTTTGCGCAGCGTATTTTAGGTTTAGACGAAGACAGCGACAAAATGCACTTCGAGATCTTGGTCCGCATTAAGAACGTCGATGGGGAATACATCTCTCCAGGGATCTTCATGCCAGCTTCTGAGCGCTACAACATTGCGCATTTGATTGATCGCCAAGTGATCGGCCAGACACTGAGCTGGTTGGAACAACGTCCACATCTGATTGATGAGCTAGGGATGTGCTCTATCAACCTTTCTGGTCACTCGATGGGTAACCGAGAGTTTGTTGAGTTCTTGATTGAAAGCTTGAGTAACTCGTCGATTCCGTGTCATAAGATCTGCTTAGAGATCACCGAAACAGCGGCGATGAGTAACATGAAACAGGCGATCAAGTTCTTCACTCGAATCAAAGACCTCGGCTGCATGATCGCGCTGGATGACTTCGGATCTGGTTTATCGTCGTTTGGTTACTTGAAGAAGTTGCCAGTCGACATCGTTAAGATCGATGGCCTGTTCGTGCGTGATATTGATGTCAATGAGATGGACCATGTGATGGTTCGTTCTATCAATGATCTAGCCAAGCAGATGGGTAAGCACACAGTGGCCGAGTTCGTTGAAAACACCCAGATCATCGACAAGTTGATTGAACTCGGTGTGAACTACGCACAGGGTTATATCATTGGTCGACCTAAGCCGCTTGCTGAGCTGGTTGATGAACTTCAGCAAGAACGAGCGTTAGAAAACGCAAACTAACTAGGCCTTGTGTACAGCCTTGTTTTAATCTCGTGACTTTCGGTGCTAATAGTTTGCACCGCTAATATGTATTGTTGAGGCAATCAGGTAAACTGGTTGCCTCTTTTGTTTTGAATACTACTGTCTGTTGGAGACGACCTTGCAACTACAACTGATTTGCGAAGATGCTACCCAAATCGATCATCTGAATGACTTAGCGACTCGTTGGAATTTATCTCACGCTGAAAACAGCGAATTTGCTTTGGTGCTGACTAGCGAGCGACTTGAGCTGCGCAAAGTAGACGAGCCCAAGTTAGGCGCTATCTTCGTTGATTTAGTTGGCGGCGCGGTTGGTCATCGACGTAAGTTTGGTGGCGGTAAAGGTCAAGCTATTGCCAAGGCGGCAGGTTTAAATAAAGGGGCTACGCCAACCATTCTTGATGGCACGGCTGGCTTAGGGCGCGATGCATTTGTACTGGCTTCTCTAGGTTGTAAGGTGCAGATGGTCGAGCGTCATCCTGTTGTTGCAGCGCTGCTTGATGATGGATTACAGCGTGCGCAGCAAGACCCTGATATCGGTGGCTGGGTTAGCGAACGTATGAAATTGATTCACGCTTCAAGCCACGATGCGCTGGATAAACTCAGTGACGATCCTAACTTTGAGCAACCGGATGTGGTGTATCTAGATCCAATGTACCCACATCCAGAGAACAAAAAGAAATCGGCTCTAGTCAAAAAAGAGATGCGCGTATTCCAATCTTTGGTCGGTGCAGACTTAGATGCTGATGCTCTATTGGCACCTGCAATGAAGCTCGCATCAAAGCGAGTTGTGGTCAAAAGACCTGATTGTGCGGCTTGGTTAGATGAGCAAAAACCGAGTATGGCGATCGAAACCAAAAAGAACCGTTTTGACGTGTATGTGAAAGCATCAATGACTTAATTGAAGCATCAATAACTTAGACACACGCTAAGAAAATTTCCCGTCATAAATACGATAAATTGCTATTTAACACTTGCGATAGTCGCGTTACGGATGTATATCTAACTAAGAATCATTATTATTCTTAGCTGGAGTTGTAGCATGGCTAAACGCTTTTGTAAGTTAAACCGTCGAGATATTACCGAACACCTAGGCGAGATCCACAGCTTGGTTACTGAACCTAAGTTTGTGTGTCGCTCTTGTGCGCGTTCATCGGCGGACGAAGCGAACCTATGCAAACCATCTGCAATCCCACCGCTTGGCTGCCAGAATAAGCCGATTGAAGAAAAGGCGGCTTGTGGTCTGTTAGCCGAAACGCTACCAAAGCCTGAAGTCACCTTGGCAGAGGTCCCAGATTCATCAGTACAACTGTTTGACCCAGCCGCTGCTCTTGGAGACGCAGACAAACAAGCGTCACCGAAAAAAGCCAAACTGAAAAAACGCATTGCTAACGCGAGTGGTGCTGAGAAATCAGAACTGAAGCGAGCGAAGAAAGCGGCTAAGAAACAAGAGAAATACAATAAGAAGCTGGCGAAGATGATTAAGAAGCAGCAAAAGCTGTTTAAGAAAAGCCAGAAGCTGGAAAGTGAATTGGAACGCATCAACCTACGACTTGATGATGTAGCCTTCACGGAAAACCAGGCTGTGGTTGTGAATCACATCCACTAACAACAGCTGTTGAACATTATTCAACGCGTTAGCCAGATCTAAAAAGAGCGACCTTAGGTCGCTCTTTTGCTTTTTGTCTCCTAAGAGAACTTGGCCGCGCTGGCGCATTTAAATCTGTTGGGCGTTGCTCGCCGATCTCGCGACACGCTTTTTCACCCACGTCTCATTTACGATGAGAGAAAGCAAGATAACCCCGCCGCCAATCGAAAGTCGCACCAAATCAACGTCTCGGTTCCAGATCAGGATGTTTACGACTAGACCTGCAGGTACCAACACGTTATTCATTACGGCAAGTGCACCTGCATTTACCATGCATGCGCCTTTGTTCCACATAAAGTAGCCCAATCCAGAAGCGATTAAGCCAAGGTAGATCAGGATTCCCCATTGAAGTGAAGTGGTCGGTAGTTTTTCAGGGTTGCCTAGTAGTAAGAAAGCAACCGAAGCCACACATAGAGCGCCGAGGTAGAAATAGCCAAATACGGTATGTTGAGGAAGTTCTGTCGATTCCTTCTCCATCACAACTTTATAGCCCACCTGACCAATCGCAAAGCATAGGTTCGCGCCCTGTACGACTAGGAAGCCAACTAAAAAGTTGTCGTTGATGCCGGCGAACTTAATGAATACCGCGCCTAATACCGCAATCGCAGCCGTGACTAAGTACCAAGGTGAGAACTGCCCTTTGAGAAAGTCATAAATCAGTGTGACATAAATTGGGGTAAAGACAGTAAATAGCAAAACTTCCGGTACGGATAGCAGCAAGAAAGATTGGTAATAGAAGCAGTACATCAGGCCAAGCTGAATACCACCAATTGCCATCAATTTGCCGATCAATTTCCCAGGGATGCCACGGAATTTCAGGAAAGGAAGAAACACGATACCTGCCAGAGCAACACGCATCAGAACAGAGAACCAAGAATCAACCTGACCAGCAAGGTAGACGCCGATCAGGCTAAAAGAGAAGGCCCATAGGAGGGTAACACCAGCTAAATAGCTCATAGTAAAACTTCGTTAATAAGATATGAGCTGTATGTTACCTAACCTTAAATCATTAGTCTTCTGAATCTCTCAGAGGCACGACCAGCATATCCACCGGAGAGGCGTTGATCAGTTGTCGTGTTGAAGAGAGCAGCTTGCTCCAAAAATCTTGATGGTGCCCACATACCACTAAATCAACGTTGTATTCTGTGATGGTATCGCACAGTTCATGGCTCAAATCACCGCTACCTACAAGCGTATGAGTGATCGGGTATTGAGCGTGTTCCGCAAAGTTTTGTAGCTGAATGCGAGACGCTTCCATCGCGTTGTGTTGGGTCTCTGCCATATTGATGTCAATCAGTCCGGTATAGAGCTCTGCGTAGTTAATATCGATATGGATAAAAGAGACTTTGGCTTCTAATGGCTTTGCCAATGCTACCGCTTTATCCACAATTAATTTGCTGTCATCTGATAAATCGACCGCGACCAAAATATGTTTGTAACTCATATCGCTACCTCCTTTATTCATTGTCTGATTAAAGATTAGCACTATGCGATGCCTTTTTTTGCTGAAGTGATCTCATATCCATCGTCTTGCGTAGTGAAGGTTCGAAATATCGGTTAACTAATGGTCAGCGAGATATTAATAAAATAGTGATATAGTAAAGAAAATTGAGGATGTACTTAGGAGTCTTAAATGCTGTCAAAAACTATGGTTGAGCAACTGAACGATCAAATTAATCTAGAATTTTTCTCATCCAATCTATACTTACAAATGAGTGCTTGGTGTGAAGACAAAGGATTTGAAGGTGCAGCAGAGTTTCTGCGTGCTCATGCGGTAGAAGAAATGGAACACATGCAGCGTCTTTTTACTTACGTAAGTGAAACAGGTGCAATGCCAATTCTGGGTGCGATTGAAGCACCAAAACATGAATTTGAAAGCCTTGGCGCAGTATTCCGTGAAACCTACGAACACGAGCAGATGATTACTGAAAAGATCAATAAGCTGGCTCACGTTGCTTTCAGCACACAAGACTACTCAACCTTTAACTTCCTGCAATGGTACGTTGCAGAGCAACACGAAGAAGAGAAGTTGTTTAAAGGTGTATTGGATAAGCTAGAGCTTGTTGGTGAAGACGGTAAAGCACTGTTCTTTATTGATAAAGACTTAGCGCAATTGGCAAAAGATGGTTCATCTTCAATCATGGATGCTCCTGCAGTCTAGGCTGTAAGAAAAAGACTCTGATTATCTTTTTCTTTTGAGTTTTCCTTTGAAGATGTAGGGAGGAAAGGATGATCAGCGGCGACACTATTCTATTTGCACTAATGGTTGTGACTTGCGTGAACTGGGCACGTTATTTTACGGCGCTACGCACGCTTATTTATATTATGCGAGAAGCACATCCTCTACTTTATCAACAAGTAGACGGAGGTGGGTTCTTCACAACTCATGGCAATATGACCAAACAAGTACGCTTGTTTAGTTACATCAAAAGCAAAGAGTACCACCATCACCACGACGAAGTGTTCACTTCCAAGTGTGATCGTGTAAGACAGTTGTTCATACTCTCTTCTGCTCTGCTGGGTGTAACGTTATTGTCTGCGTTTATCGTTTAGGTGAGCGATACGTGTGATTAGAGCGTCGGTTGTTCGTTTGGCGAGCTTAGCAATGTTAGACAAGCTTCTCGCGCAATAGCAGCTGTCTGAGATTTGTACGATTGAACACCAATTGCAAAGTTTAAAATTGCCGCTAAAATAGCGAGCAATTAGTAAGGATGTGCTGTTAACGCACATCCTTTTTTATTGATGGCATTTTGAGAACAGGGCGTACTCGGAATGCAAAGTGAAGAAAGCAGAGCCACAATGAGTGAAAAATTTGATGTAATCGTGATTGGTGCGGGCGCCGCAGGCTTAATGTGTGCCGCGGAAGCTGGTAAACGCGGCCGACGAGTGCTGGTGGTTGATCATGCGAAAAAGCCAGGCAGAAAAATTTTAATCTCAGGTGGTGGCCGCTGTAACTTCACTAACTATGATGTGTCTGCGAATAACTTCCTGTGTAACAACCCTCACTTCGTGAAGTCAGCTTTATCTCAATACACCAACTGGGATTTTATCTCGATGGTGAGCAAGTACGGCATTGAGTTTGAAGAGCGCGACCACGGCCAGTTGTTCTGTGTAAATGACCACACCGCAAAAGACATCGTGAGCATGTTGCTTGATGAGTGTAAGCAAGTGAAAGTCGAACAGCGCTACCGATGCGATGTTCATTCCATTGAAAAGACCGATTCTGGCTTCAAAATGCACCTCAATACCGACCAAGTTGAGTGTGATTCACTGGTGGTAGCGACCGGTGGTTTGTCGATGCCTAAGCTGGGCGCCACGCCATTTGGCTACAAGATTGCCGAGCAGTTTGGTTTGTCTGTGATGCCAACTACGGCGGGCTTAGTGCCGTTTACGCTGCATAAAGAAGACAAAGAAGACTTCGCTGAGCTTTCTGGTATCGCGATTCCTGCGGAGATCACGGCGCAAGACGGTACCTTATTCAAAGAAGCGCTGCTGTTTACGCACCGTGGTCTATCTGGTCCTTCAGTATTGCAAATCTCTTCGTTCTGGAAAGCGGGTCAGTCGGTTTCGATTAATCTAGTACCTGAAGTCGATGTTGCTGAACTGCTGGCTAACTCTCGCGAGAAGCACCCAAATCAGAGCCTGAAAAACACCTTGGCGAAAGCACTGCCGAAGCGTTTTGTGGAAGTGTTGATTGACCGTAAAGAGCTGGAAGACAAACCGCTTAAGCAGTTCAACGAAAAGCAGCTTAATGGCATTGTTGAGCACCTAGAAAACTGGAAGATCGCACCCAATGGCACAGAGGGCTACCGCACTGCGGAAGTTACGCTCGGCGGTGTCGATACCGATCATTTATCTTCAAAAACCATGGAATGTAAGAACATCAAAGGCTTGTTCTTCGTTGGTGAGGTGATGGACGTAACTGGCTGGCTTGGTGGCTACAACTTCCAATGGTGTTGGTCGAGCGGCTTTGCGGCGGGCCAGTGGGTATAAGCGTTTCGCTTATTCATTAGTTCAGATTACATAAAAATGGCGAGTCATACGACTCGCTATTTTTGTATCTAGTTTAGAGTTAAAGGTAACTCAATTGATGGCTTTCGCGACCAATCGAGTATTTTCGCTCTTATTTACGCAGCTTTGTCTTTTGAGAATTTGATTTGTTGAATCACTAAGCCAGCAATAATCAGCACTAAACCAAACAGGGTTGATGGATGAATTTCTTCGCCGATAATGGTGGAAAGTAGCATCAAAGAGATAAAAGGTGATGCGAAAATTAGGTTACTGATGCGTGCTGTGTTGTTGGTGAGCTTCAATGCCGATAGCCACAACACAAAGGTAATTCCCATCTCAAACAGGCCAACGTAAGTCACCGCCATCCAACCTTTCGCCGTGATTTGGCTAAAGCTCTCGCCCTCGAAAATGGTTAAACCAATCGCAAAGGGTAGCGCCACTAAGAATCCAAGCAGTACGCCCACCACAGGATCAGCCTTGTTTTTGGTGTTAAGTATCCAGTAGCCCGCCCAAAGCAGGGTTGAAAGCAGCGCCAATGCGACGCCAAGTGGGCTATCGAACTGCATACCTAGTACATCGCCTTTGGTGGCAATAACTACCACACCCGCATAACTGAAGGTACAAGCCACCCAATCTTGCCTACGAATCTTTTGTCCCAGAAAAACCGCTGCCATCAGCGTTAGCGTGATAGCCCAGCTGTAGTTGATGGCTTGAGCTTGAGAAGCTGGCAACAGGTCGTAGGCTTTGAAGAGAATCAGGTAGTAGGCCAGTGGGTTAACCAAACCAAGCAGTAGGTAGTACCAAGGGTTTGAAAGGAACGTAGTACTCAGCTGAGAGAGCTTACCTTGGAAGGCGCAGACCGCGATCAGCGCAATCGACGACACAATGCTGGCAATGGTCAGCATTTGGATAGGTGAAAACTCAGCAAGGGTCAGCTTAAAAGCAGTAGCGACCGTTGACCACAGTAGCACTGCGGAAAGGCCAAAGCCCAAGGCACGACGTTCGTTCATGGCAACTCATTCTAATTGGGTGGGACAGAATACGGAGCGCTTAGTCTATCTGTCGAATTTTAATACGGCAAACTGGACATTTATCCAGTATCAAAATACCATTTAATGAGTTATTTCCAATTAGGCTAAATCATTATCATGCAATGGATTATCGAACATCAGGCAACGCTTATTGCTGCAATTTCTGGCGCACTCGTCAGTGGCGGCGTCGTGGGTTGGTGGGTTAAACAGAAACTCTCTTTTCAGCAGCGATTGCTCGAGCAGCAACTTGAGTCTGATCGTTTGTTGCATGAATCACAGCAGTCACAGCTCAAGTCCTCTCTGGCAGAGGCGCAACAAGAGCTCGATGAGCTAGATGATGAGCGAGACAAAGCCGCATTCGAGCTTAAACAAGCGCACGGCAAGGTGATGGCTGCGATGGAAAAGCTTCGCTATTTCGAAGCGGTCAAACAAGAACGCCAGCAGTACGCTGATGAGATCAATGTGTTGAAAGATCATAAATCTGAGTTGGAGGCTGAACTGCGTGAGCAAGAAGCAAGGCACGATCAAGAAAATCTTGCCAATAGCGAAAAGCTGCAATTGTTAGAGCAGGCTGAATCACGCCTGAAGCAGCAGTTTGAGCATCTTGCCAATCAGCTGTTTGAAACCAAAACCGCTAAGGTCGACCAACAAAACAAGCAGAGCCTAGAGGGGCTACTCTCACCGTTAAGAGAGCAATTAGAAGGCTTTAAGAAGCAGGTTAATGACAGCTTTAGCCAAGAAGCCAAAGAGCGTCACACCTTGGTGCATGAACTGAAGAATCTACAGCGCCTTAATGAAAGTATGACTCGCGAAGCGGTTAACCTGACTCAAGCGCTCAAGGGTGATAACAAGCAACAAGGTAACTGGGGTGAAGTAGTATTGGCTCGTGTGCTTGCTGAGTCTGGCCTGCGAGAAGGGCATGAGTACCAAACGCAAGTGAATCTACAAAACGATGCTGGTAAGCGTTATCAACCGGATGTGATTGTCCACTTGCCGCAAGATAAGCAAGTGGTCGTGGATTCAAAAATGGCGTTGGTTGCGTTTGAACGCTACTTCAATGCCGAAACCGATCAACAGCGTGATGCCGCATTGCGTGATCACTTGGTCTCACTGAGAGCGCACATCAAAGGACTGAGCCAGAAGGATTATCATCAGCTCAAAGGCATCCAAAGCTTGGATTACGTGTTGATGTTTATTCCGGTCGAGCCTGCATTCCAAGTGGCGATTCAGGCTGACCCTAGCTTGGTGAAAGACGCGATGGAGCAAAACATTATTTTGGTTAGCCCAACCACCTTGCTGGTGGCACTGCGTACCATTGATAACTTGTGGCGCAATGAAAGGCAAAACCAGAACGCTCAGGTGATTGCCGAACGCGCAAGCAAGCTTTACGACAAGCTACGCCTGTTTGTCGATGATATGGAAGGTCTTGGTAGCTCGCTAGATAGGGCGAACCAAAGCTACCAAGGCGCGATGAATAAGCTGGTAACAGGCCGAGGTAACGTGATTCGTCAGGCAGAAAGCTTCAAGCAATTAGGCGTTGAGGTGAAGAAACCTATCTCTATTGGCTTGGCAGAAATGGCGCAAAATGAGGCTTTTTCAGAAAATGCCTCCTTAGTAGAAAGACAACCCGCTGAGGATAAAGTAAACTAATCGGCCGCAGCGCCTCTAAACACAGAGCGTGCTGTCGATGAGAACTTACCATGGTAGATAACAGCATTATGGACACAAGCGTGCAGACAAATTCAGCAGTAGAGTCAGAAACCACACACTTTGGTTTCGAAACAGTCGCGAAAGACGAAAAAGTCGCGAAAGTAGCAGAGGTATTTCACTCTGTAGCCGCTAAATACGACATCATGAATGACTTAATGTCGGGTGGTGTTCACCGTTTGTGGAAACGATTCACGATTGATTGCAGTGGCGTTCGCCCTGGTCAGCGTATTCTAGACCTTGGTGGTGGTACTGGTGACCTGACGGCGAAATTCTCGCGCATCGTTGGTGAAAAAGGCCACGTAGTTCTTGCTGATATCAACAATTCAATGCTGAATGTTGGCCGCGATAAGCTGCGTGATAGCGGTATTGTCGGCAACGTACATTACGTACAAGCGAATGCTGAAGAGTTGCCTTTCCCAGACAACTACTTCGATTGCATTACTATCAGCTTCTGTCTGCGTAACGTAACCGATAAAGATAAAGCACTTCGTTCTATGTACCGCGTGCTTAAGCCGGGTGGGCGTCTATTGGTTCTAGAGTTTTCTAAGCCAGTGCTTGAGCCACTTTCTAAAGTGTACGATGCGTACTCATTCCACCTATTGCCAAAAATGGGTGAGCTGATTGCTAATGATGCAGACAGCTACCGTTACCTTGCAGAATCTATCCGCATGCACCCAGACCAAGAAACACTGGAAGGCATGATGCAAGAAGCCGGTTTTGAGAATACGAAATACTACAACCTAACGGGTGGCATTGTTGCGCTGCACCGAGGTTACAAGTTCTAGTTGAACTTGGTAGCAAGCGCTTTGAGCGTGTTAGATCGAAAATAAGAATAAAGATAGAACGGATAGGTTAAGGCTTATCCGTTTTCAAAGGTAAGGACAGTCATGCCATTTGATCCATTGGTAACCGCGGTTATTGAAACCTCTTTGAATACGTTAGTAAACGATGACCCAGCACTGGTTCGTCGTTTGTCTCGCTTAAAAGGGCAGATCATTCAAGTCAATTTGAAAGAGTTGAATAAAACACTTACGTTCGTTTTCAGCCAACAAATTGATGTGTTGTCAGAGTACGAAGGGCAACCGGATTGCTACTTATCTTTGAACCTATCCGTGTTACCTGAACTGCGTGAGCAATCGAATATCACTAAGCTTATCAAGCAAGATAAGTTGATTTTGGAAGGTGATATTCAGTTGGCACAGAAGTTTTCTCAGCTGATGACAGACTGCAAACCTGACTTGGAAGAGTGGTTGTCTCGCGTGACAGGTGATGTGGTGGCTCATACCTTGGTCCAAGGCGTTAAGAATGTTGGTGGCCTTGTGGCTAAGCAAGCGACCAAACATCAAAACCACTTCGCTCAAGTTCTGACTGAAGAGTGGAAGATCGCTCCAGCGCCATTAGAGGTGGCACATTTTTGCGATCAGGTTGACGACGTGAAAAGCTCAGCTGCACGCCTTGAAGCTAAGTTGAACGCTCTGTTGGAGAAAGCATGACCCCAACAGAACTGAAACGTCTTTATCATATTATCAAGGTACAGTTGGAATATGGCCTTGATGAATTGATGCCAGAGCACCAATTGACCAAAGCACCTCTGTTGGCGAGAAAGTCACTGTTTTGGATTAAGAACAAGCACAAAGATAAAGAGTTAGGGCATCGTCTACGTCTGGCTTTGCAAGAGCTAGGGCCTGTGTGGATCAAGTTTGGACAGATGATGTCGACACGTCGTGATCTGTTCCCCCCTCATATCGCTGACCAGTTGGCATTGCTGCAAGACCAAGTGGCGCCGTTTGATGGTGAACTGGCTAAGCAAGATATGGAGAAGGCACTGGGTGGCAGTTTAGACAACTGGTTTACTGACTTCGATATTACACCGCTTGCTTCAGCGTCTATTGCTCAGGTGCATACTGCGAAGTTAAAAGAGAACGGCCGAGAGGTAGTTCTGAAGGTAATTCGACCAGATATTCGCCCGGTGATTGATGCAGATCTAAAACTGATGCATCGAATGGCGAGTATAGTCGCTAAGTCGCTTCCTGAAGCACGTCGTTTAAGACCGGTTGAGGTGGTTCACGAGTACGAAAAAACCTTACTTGATGAATTGGACCTACGCCGAGAGGCTGCAAATGCCATTCAACTGCGTCGTAATTTTGAAGGCAGCGAAGAGCTATACGTTCCTGAGGTGATTCCTGATTTAAGCAGCGAAACCTTGATGGTATCAGAGCGTATTTACGGTATTCAGGTGTCGGATGTTGAGACCTTAAAAGCCAACGGCACTAACATGAAATTGTTGGCGGAACGTGGTGTGACAGTATTTTTCACCCAAGTGTTTCGAGACAGCTTTTTCCATGCCGACATGCACCCAGGGAACGTCTTCGTTAACCCTGAGAATCCAGACAACCCTCAATGGATTGGTCTCGATTGTGGCATTGTCGGCACACTCAACAGTGAAGATAAGCGTTATTTAGCTGAAAACTTGCTGGCTTTCTTCAACCGAGATTATCGTAAAGTCGCAGAACTGCACGTTGATTCGGGCTGGGTACCGCACGATACCAATGTGAACGATTTCGAGTTCGCGATCCGCATGGTGTGTGAGCCGATCTTTGCTAAGCCACTGGGTGAGATCTCATTTGGCCATGTGTTGCTAAACTTATTTAATACAGCAAGACGTTTCAACATGGAGGTTCAGCCTCAGTTGGTACTTCTGCAAAAGACCTTGTTGTATGTTGAAGGGTTAGGTCGTCAGTTGTATCCACAACTCGACTTGTGGGAAACAGCAAAGCCTTTCCTTGAAACTTGGATGATGAATCAGGTGGGGCCGCAAGCTGTGATTAACGCAGTGAAAGAGCGAGCGCCATTCTGGGCAGAAAAACTGCCAGAGCTGCCAGAGTTACTTTATGACAGCTTGCGCCAAGGTAAAGCGATGAACCACAGAATGGATCAGCTTTACCAAGGTTACCGAGAGAGTAAGCGTCAGCAAGCAACTGGAAAGTTTTTGTTTGGCGTTGGAGCCACTTTAGTCGTATGCTCCGCAATATTAGTTTCAAGCCCTTATGAGCAGCTATCTATGGGCTGTGGCATCGCAGGTGTCACATTTTGGCTGCTTAGTTGGCGAGCTTACCGTCGTTAGACAGTAGACTCTCTTTATATTTTTTTGTGTAGACAGACCCGAGGACAATGACAATGGGTGGTATCAGTATTTGGCAACTTCTAATCATTGCTGTAATTGTAATTTTGCTATTCGGAACGAAGAAACTGCGCGGTATGGGTGGTGACTTAGGTTCAGCGGTTAAAGGCTTCAAGAAAGCAATGAGCGATGATGAAAAGCCTGCAGACAAGAAAGACGCAGACTTCGAACCAAAGAATATTGAACAGCAGAAGACAGAAGCGACTGCTGAAACAAAGAAAGACAAAGAGCAGGCGTAAATCGTGTTTGATATCGGTTTTTGGGAACTGGTATTAATATCTGTCGTTGGGTTAGTGGTTCTAGGGCCTGAGCGTTTGCCTGTAGCAATTCGCAGTGTATCCAAGTTTGTGGGTGCGGCGAAAAGTATGGCAAACAGTGTGAAAGATGAACTTTCTCACGAGCTTAAGGTGCAAGAGCTACAAGAAAATCTACGCAAGGCGGAACAAATGGGTATGGAAGATTTATCTCCAGACCTTAAAGCGTCAGTCGATGAACTAAAGCAGGCCGCTGCTGAAGTTCAACGTCCATACGCTAAGCCTGAGTCTGATAAGCCAAGTGAGACTAAACCTAGTGTCACGGAAACTGTGGAATCTGAAACCATTCAGGTTAACAGTGAAGCTTCAGCACCGTCAGATAAAAAAGCCGAATAGTCTCGCAAGGAGGGGTCGCCAGATATACGCGGCTCCTTTTCGATCTTCCTGTTTAAGAGGTTTGAAATGTCTTCGACTGAGCAGACACAGCCTTTAATTAGCCATCTTCTAGAACTCCGTAATCGACTACTACGATCGATTCTTGCCGTTTTAGTGGTGTTTATCGGGCTAATTTATTTTGCTAATGATATTTATGAATTCGTATCAGCACCTTTGGTAGATCGCCTACCTGAAGGGGCGACGATGATCGCAACCGATGTTGCATCGCCATTTTTCACACCTTTAAAACTAACGTTAATTGCTGCTGTGTTTGTTGCGGTGCCGTTTATTTTGTATCAGGTGTGGGCTTTTGTGGCTCCGGGTTTATACAAGCATGAGAAGCGCTTGATCATGCCACTTTTGGCTTCAAGTTCTCTGTTGTTTTACTGTGGTGTGGCGTTCGCTTACTTCGTGGTATTCCCATTGGTATTCAGCTTCTTTACGGCTATCTCGTTAGGGCAGGTAGAGTTTGCGACGGACATATCGAGTTATCTTGATTTTGTACTCGCACTGTTCTTTGCTTTTGGTATTGCCTTTGAAGTACCAGTGGCGATTATCTTGTTGTGTTGGACGGGTGCAACGACACCTAAAGCGCTAGCCGAGAAGCGCCCTTACATTGTCGTGGGTGCTTTTATTATCGGTATGATGCTGACACCACCAGATATGATTTCTCAAACACTGTTGGCGATTCCAATGTGTATCCTGTTTGAGATCGGTCTGTTCTTCGCTCGCTTTTATGTGCGTAAGCCTGATGCTGATGAAGAAGAAGCGGAATCGTAAGTCAGAGCTCTGCAGCAAAAATCAAAGAATAAAAAAAGCGGCCCTAGGCCGCTTTTTTATTCTTCTTCGTTATCGAATTTTCAACTGATAGCCACAGTTCTGACATACATAGAGCTCTTTAATGCCCAAGACTTTATGCCATAGAGTTCGATGCTGACGTTGTAAGTATTGTGAGTGGTCACACATTATTAACTACCTCTATATGCAGGCGGTTGATAATATACATGTCACCCTGTTTTAACAAATGAATTTTATTGAAAACAATAGAAATTGGTTATCTATATTGTTTATAAATTAAACAATGATTTAGCGTTGGCTGTTGTGATTTTTTCAACCTCTTCTAGAGTGATGCCTCTTAGCTCTGCAATGCGCTTTGCGACTAACTCTGTGTACGCAGGTTCATTGCGTTTACCACGGTTTGGCGCTGGCGCTAAGTAAGGGCAGTCTGTTTCTAAGATAACGAAGTCCATATCAAGGTGTGGAATCACCTTATCCATACCTGAATTCTTAAAGGTCGAAACACCACCTAAACCAAGGTGGAAGCCGAGCGCATTGATCGCTTGAGCTTCTTCTAGGCTACTGCCAAAGCAGTGAAATACACCACGTAAGCTGCCGTTTTGTTCTTGTTTTAGCAGAGTCAGGGTCTCTTCTATTGAATCGCGAGTGTGGATCACCACCGGCAGGTCGAGCTCTTTTGCCCACTGCAGTTGGGTAACGAAAGCCATCTCTTGTTCGGCTTTAAAGGTTTTATCCCAGTAGAGGTCGATACCGATTTCACCCACTGCGATAAAGTCGCGTTTATCGAACCAAGCGCGAATGGTCTTTAGCGTTTCTTCAATATTTCCATCCACATAACAAGGGTGTAAGCCCATCATTGAACGACATACTTCCGGAAATTGAGCTTCCGTTGCTAGCATTGGCTCGATAGATTCTAGGTCGATGTTTGGTAGTAGAATCGTATCAATACCTTGAGCCAGTGCGCGCTGCACTACCTGTTCGCGGTCTTCATCGAATTCGCTAGCGTAAATATGAGCATGAGTGTCGATCATTGTTTTGTCCTGAATGCGGTCTTTACTGAGTTGCCATGAGTATACGGCAGTGTGAGGAGAAGGTCATTTTTTGCCATTTCTCCCTGTTTTTGAGTGGGTTTTATATTTTACTGCTAGCGTCCTGAGCCATCAGTGATATGCTTTTGCCTGTATTTAGCACTTTTCATATCTGAGTATTTCGGTACTTAGACTAGGCAAGGAGAATCTAGTGTCTGTTTCAATTCAAGGTCAATTCCCAGGTCGCCGTATGCGCCGTATGCGTAAGCACGACTTTAGCCGTCGCCTAATGGCAGAAAATCAATTGTCTGTGGATGATCTAATCTACCCAATGTTTATCCTAATGGGTAAAGACCGCCGCGAGCCTGTAGAGTCTATGCCGGGTGTTGAACGCCTGTCGATCGACCTTATGCTTGAGGAAGCGGATTACCTTTCTAAATTGGGTGTTCCTGCGATTGCTCTATTCCCAGTCGTGAACCAAGATGCTAAAAGCTTATGCGCGGCTGAAGCCCATAACTCTGAAGGTTTGGTTCAGCGTGCTGTACGTTCACTAAAAGAACATGTGCCGAACATTGGTGTTATCACAGATGTCGCGTTAGACCCGTTCACCACACATGGCCAAGATGGCATCATCGATGAAGATGGCTACGTGATGAATGATGAGACAACAGAGGTGCTGATCAAACAGGCACTGTCTCACGCTGAAGCGGGTGCCGACGTGGTTGCCCCATCGGACATGATGGATGGCCGTATCGGTAAGATTCGTGAAGCGTTAGAAGAAGCGGGTCACATTCACACTCAAATCATGGCGTACTCTGCGAAATACGCGTCGTGCTACTACGGCCCATTCCGTGATGCTGTCGGCAGTGCATCTAACCTGAAAGGTGGTAACAAGAAGAACTACCAGATGGATCCTGCAAACAGTGATGAAGCCATTCACGAAGTCGCTATGGACCTTAACGAAGGTGCGGACATGGTGATGGTTAAACCGGGCATGCCTTACCTAGATATCGTGCGCCGCGTGAAGCATGAGCTGCAAGCTCCGACGTATGCATACCAAGTGTCTGGCGAATACGCGATGCACAAAGCGGCGATTCAAAACGGCTGGCTGAAAGAGCGCGATACAGTTATGGAATCACTACTGTGCTTTAAGCGTGCTGGTGCGGATGGCATCCTAACTTACTTTGCTAAAGATGTCGCTGAGTGGCTAGCTGAAGACAATGCAAAGGCCGCAGAGCACCTAAGAGAAAAGTAACGACTTTAGGTTAAGCTAAAAGATTATTTAAAGGGTTGGCCGTCGTGCCAACCCTTTCGTTTATGAGGGGGGAAAGTATGTCAGTCATCGTACGTGAAGGCTCACTGGAAGAAGTGGTTTCGGTTGTTGAGCAGATTGACGAGTTTGCTCAAAAAGAGAGTGTGGCTTCTCTTTCACAACGCTTATCAGGCAAAAAGAGTTTGATTTTAGTCGCGGAAGAAGCGGGCGTGCTACTGGGTTTTAAGATCGGCTATGAATTGGAACCGAACACTTTTTACAGTTGGTTTGGTGGTGTATCGCCGCTCGCTAGAAACAAAGGAGTCGCACAGGCTCAATTAGATGTGCAAGAACAGTGGGTGAAACAACAAGGCTACCAACAACTCAAAGTGAAATCGCGTAATCAGTTTCCTGCTATGCTGCGCCTATTACTGAGGAATGGTTACCAAATCGAAAAACTGGAAGAAAAAGAGGATATTCGAGAGCATCGTATTCATTTCGTGAAGCAACTATCGGCATAAGTAACGTCTCGAATTCGTGGCATTAATCAGTCAAATGAAATTAAATGAGATTTATTATCATTTAATTGTTGACTATCAAATGAGAATCATTATTATTAACTTCGTCTTAGGGAATGAGGAAATGTTCACAAGGATGTTAAGTACTCAAGTATCTACTTGGTTACCCAACAGAATTCTCGCGAACTTGTACTAAGTTCTTTTTGACACGACATTGCTCACATTGCTTCCAGTGTAATTTATAGCTTTTAGGTAAAGCTGTGGTATTCAATTTGAATGGCTTTACCGGTTTTTGCTAGGCGACATCTTCGGGTGTCGCTTTTTTTATACCTATCATTTCAACAAGATGCATATTTAGTGGCACGTATTTTTATGAATAAAACGCCATCAGCATTCTTTTCCACAACGCAAGATCGAGAAAAGATCGTTGATCATCTGTTCGATCTGTAAAATTATTCTTTATTTTCAGTTATTTATTGGTGTTTTTTGAGTTGTTCACCTTAGTTCTCAACAGGGAGGATAAATAATATAAACAGAGTTATCCACAGAACGCTTGCGTCTAAGAACAAAAAATAACAACAAATCGATTATAACGAACACAACCGAGTGAACGGATACAGATCGACAACGTGGAATCCAACCAACAGACGTGGCATTCTTAACAGATAATTTCTGTACTTACTGGATACACAAACATTATGGCTCGTATTCCTGATAATCCATTGATTCTGATCGATGGCTCTTCTTACCTATATCGCGCGTTCCATGCTTACCCTGGCACAATGAGCAATGGTGATATCCCAACTAACGCTGTTTACGGTGTAGTTAACATGCTGCGCAGCATGATGCGTCAATTTGCTTCTGATCGTATTGCGGTAATTTTTGATGCGAAAGGAAAGACGTTCCGTGATGACATGTACCCAGAGTACAAGGCAAATCGTCCACCGATGCCAGATGATCTTCGTTGCCAGATTGAGCCTTTGCACAATGTGATTCGTGCAATGGGTTTGCCACTTATCTCTATTCCCGGCGTTGAAGCGGATGATGTGATCGGTACGCTTGCTTCTCAAGCTTCTGCGATGGGTATGCCTGTGCTTATTAGTACTGGCGATAAAGATATGGCGCAGTTGGTTGATGACAACGTTACTCTGATCAACACTATGACCAACGTAGTAATGGATCGTGAAGGTGTGATTGAGAAGTTTGGCATCCCGCCTGAGCTTATCATCGACTATCTCGCGCTGATGGGCGATAAAGTCGATAACATTCCAGGCGTTCCGGGTGTCGGTGACAAGACAGCGACTGCTCTGCTGCAAGGCATTGGTAGCATCGAAAAGCTGTATCAAAACCTTGATGATATTGCCGCTCTTGGCTTCCGTGGTTCAAAAACCATGGCTAAGAAGCTGATTGATAATAAAGACAACGCTGAGATGTCTTATCAGCTTGCAACAATCAAACTGGATGTTGAGCTTGAAGAGACACCTGAATCATTGGTAAAAGCACAACCAAATACGGATGAGCTGATTAAGCTATACGGCCAACTGGTCTTCAAATCTTGGCTAAACGAGCTACTTGAAGGTGGCAGCGGTGTGGTTGAAGCTGATGAGAAGTCGGGAGCTGTTCGCAGCAGCACTGCAACAACGTCTACCGTCGAAATGAACACGGCTGCTGTGACGATTGATCGCAGCAACTACGAAACCATCCTCGATGAAGCTTCATTCAATGTTTGGTTAGAGAAACTGAAAGCGTCAGAGGTGTTTGCCTTTGATACCGAAACAGATAGCCTAGATTACATGGTGGCTAACTTGGTTGGTCTATCATTCGCAACTGAAGAAGGCGTTGCCGCTTACGTACCGGTTGCCCATGATTACCTAGATGCACCGCAGCAGCTGGATCGTGACTGGGTACTTGAACAGCTTAAGCCAATTCTTGAAGATGATGCACAAGCGAAAGTAGGTCAGAACCTTAAGTACGATATGAGTGTGCTAGCGCGCTACGGTATCGAGATGAAAGGCATCAAACACGACACCATGTTGGCGTCTTACGTTTTCAATAGCGTAGGTGGCAAGCATGATATGGACAGCCTAGCGCTACGTTTCCTACAGCACAGCTGCATCTCATTTGAGCAAATCGCAGGTAAAGGTAAGAAACAGCTTACTTTCAACCAGATTGAGCTGGGTGAAGCGTCTCCATACGCAGCAGAAGATGCAGACATAACACTACGTCTTCATAACCGCTTAATGGAAAACATTGAACAAGATGAAAAGCTAAAAGCCATCTATGAAGAAATCGAAGTACCACTGATCCCTGTAATGTCTCGCGTTGAACGTACTGGCGTATTCATCGATGACATGCTGCTAGGCGCTCAATCGCAAGAGATTGCGGTTCGTCTGGATGAGTTAGAGCAGAAAGCTTACGAGATTGCAGAGCAAGAGTTCAACATGAACTCGCCAAAACAACTGCAAGCGATCCTGTTTGAGAAAATGGGTCTGCCAGTTATCAAGAAAACACCATCAGGTGCGCCTTCAACCAATGAAGAAGTGCTGCAAGAACTGGCTCTTGATTACCCGCTACCTAAGCTGATCATTGAGTATCGTGGTCTTGCGAAACTCAAGTCTACCTACACAGA
The DNA here is from genome assembly GCF_013114585.1 of Vibrio sp. 99K-1. Lineage (NCBI taxonomy): Bacteria > Pseudomonadati > Pseudomonadota > Gammaproteobacteria > Vibrionales > Vibrionaceae > Vibrio > Vibrio sp. 99K-1. Next base: position 105,732 of record NZ_VTXF01000012.1, on the reverse strand, counting down.
TAAACTACCGAAGATGATCAACGCTGAAACGGGTCGTGTTCACACGTCTTATCACCAAGCGGTGACAGCAACGGGTCGTTTGTCTTCGACTGATCCAAACCTACAGAACATCCCAATTCGTAATGAAGAAGGTCGTCGTATCCGCCAAGCATTCGTTGCACAACATGGTTGGAAGATTCTAGCGGTCGACTACTCTCAAATTGAATTGCGTATCATGGCGCACCTATCGGGTGATAAAGCGCTTTTGGAAGCGTTCCAACAAGGCAAAGATATCCACGCGGCAACGGCGGCTGAGATCATTGGCGTTAATATTGAGGATGTGACGACTGAACAACGTCGTCGTGCTAAAGCCGTTAACTTCGGTCTTATCTACGGTATGAGTGCCTTTGGTTTGGCTAAGCAACTGGGTATTCCTCGTGGGGAAGCACAACACTACATGGATACTTACTTCGAGCGATACCCTGGTGTGATGCAGTACATGGAAGACACACGCAGCGCTGCTTCAGAGCAAGGCTTTGTAGAAACCATTTACGGTCGTCGTCTGCACCTTCCTGAAATTCAATCTCGTAATGGTATGCGTCGTAAGGCAGCTGAACGTGCGGCGATCAATGCGCCAATGCAAGGTACAGCGGCAGACATCATTAAGAAAGCGATGTTGTTGGTTGATGAGTGGATTCAAGCAGAAGGCGATGGTCGTGTGAAACTGCTTATGCAGGTACACGATGAATTGGTATTTGAAGTGGAAGAGTCATCTTTAGCCGAAATTGAAAGTAAAGTACAACAATTGATGGAATCCGCTGCAGAGCTAGAAGTGCCGCTTGTGGCGGAAGCTGGCCACGGTGACAACTGGGATCAAGCCCACTAATCAGTTTTTGACCTTAATAAGCAAATTTGTATGAGCCAGTGCACAAACACTGGCTTTTTTTTGTCTAAAATAAAGTTGAGTCGCAATAAGAATTTAGGTGTTTTAATAAAACATTCATGAAAAAAAACTACAAAAATTGTTTTCATTTCTGAGCAATTGTTGTACATTAAATCTCGTAGGGTACAGAGGTAAGATGTTCTATCTTTCAGACCTTTTGTTTCACGTTATTGGATTAGGCTGATTCAGCCGCCCCAGTCAGTATTTGACTGGGGCGTTTTTTCTTGTGCGAAAGAAAAATATTTCCACCCTACAACTCCCCTGAAAAACGCCCCATTTCTAGTTCTTTTATTACGCTTTTTACGTGTCTTCTTTCTCTCTTTCATTCGTGGTGAATTTGGAATTCAATCAGCAATTGGTAATTTAAATCCACACATAAAATGATTGTTTTATCATTTGAAATAACTTTTATTTTACAAGTTGCCGATAAAGGATTGATCGCTCGCGCCCTATTTATCAGTGCATTGAGTGGGTGAATGCTCAATGTAGTCCATGATTTGCTGTTGTTTTTCTGTGCTGTACTTGAGGGCTTCGGCGGTGATCTGTATGGACTGCGCCATTGAGGAGATATTGTTGGTCGCCTTTACCAAGGTTTGCTGCATTGGCTTCAAGATCAGTAGATAAATCGCGGTTAGGGCGATAATAATCACACCGACAACGGCAACCAACGCAATGATGATCTTGGTTTGGATATCATCGAGCAGCGTTTGGCTTGTCTGCTTAAAGGCAACGCGAGATTGGTCTAAGGCTTGTGGCAGTTGATGGAGCGAGGTCTTGGTTGTATCGGCAAGTTTGTTGATGCTTTCAACCGTTTGATTAAGCGCCAGTTGTTGCTCGTCGCTAAGGTTAGGGTTATTAACGATGGCCTGCAGCGATTGTGATATTACCTCAAGAGACTCACTCGCATCTTGAGCGTATTTCTCCATACCATCTAAGTCTAAGGTCATATCAACGTTGATCAGCGGAGTTTCTGTTGTGTCTGCTTCAGAGGCGAACCCTGAAAATGAAACCATTATCAGTGCCATTGTGACTAGGGGTATTTTCCACATGAGTGTTCCTTTCTCATTGTACTGTTTATAAAAGTTTGTCTTTTAGTATGGTTCACTTCTGTTGTTTGTAACGGGTTTATCTTGCTTTTTATTCTCGGTTTTTGAGTTTAAACCGCTAATTTATAGACAAAAAAATACCCCACTTATATAAGGCAGGGTATTGATAAGGTGCGATCTGTTGAAGTCGCGATCGATTCGCTATGTGCTCCCTCTATATATAGAGGTTACTCTGAATCGTTGTGCTCTTCGTTTTCTAGCTCGTCGATGAGTTGTTCAGCAAGCGCTGGAGCAAACCATTCATCCATCTTGTTACGCAGTTGGTCAACACCAATGCCTTTCAATGAAGAGAATACGTCAACGGCGACATCACCACCGAAAGACTCTGCATCTTTGCGAATCTTCAGCAGCTGTGCTTTACGCGCGCCTTGTTTCAGCTTGTCGGCCTTAGTTAGCAGTACTTGTACTGGAATACGGCTATCAATGGCCCAGAAAATCATTTGTTGGTCTAGGTCTTTCATCGGGTGGCGAATGTCCATCAATACCACCAAACCTTTTAACGATTCACGTTTTTGTAGGTATTCACCTAGCGACTTCTGCCACTTTTTCTTCATCTCAAGCGGTACTTGAGCAAAACCGTATCCAGGTAAATCGACGATATGACAACCGTCCGTTACCTTAAATAGGTTAATAAGCTGAGTTCGACCAGGTGTTTTACTGGTTTTCGCTAAGCTTTTTTGGTTGGTAACGCGATTTAGCGCGCTAGATTTACCAGCATTGGAGCGTCCTGCAAACGCAATTTCGATCCCTTCGTCTTCTGGTAAGTGACGAATATCAGGTGCACTGGTAATGAAATGCGTGTTTTGATAATGAATTTTTACGCTCACTGTTAACTCCATCTCGACTTTGTGTAGTCGATTGATTACTTTTTTGTGAATTTGTGTAAAATAACCGTGCTCGGCATAAGGTCGCCTATTGTACCATGAGTGGCAACATAGAGTGGTACTGGAAGCTTGATAATTATAATGGAATGTCATGAAGAAATTAGCGCTAATTTTGAGTCTTTTAGCCAGCTGCTCAGTATGGGCTCAAGGTAGTATTGAAGCTGGTAAAGCCAAATCACAAACATGTGTTGCCTGCCACGGTGCTGACGGCAACAGTCTGATCACTCAGTACCCTAAGTTGGCTGGTCAACATGAGAAGTACCTAGAGAAGCAGTTAAAGGAGCTTAAGCTAGGTATGACGAGTGGTGGTAAGCAAGGTCGTTATGAACCTGTAATGGGTGCAATGGCGATGCCTTTATCTGAAGAAGATATGGCTGACCTAGCGGCATACTACGCATCTCTACCTATCTCTAACAACTCTACACCTGAAAACGTAGTTGATGAAGGTAAGGTACTTTACACAGCGGGCAACGCAGAGCGCGGCCTAACAGCGTGTATCGCTTGTCACGGCCCTCGTGGTAACGGCACCGAGCTGTCAGGTTTCCCTAAGATTTCAGGTCAACACGCAGAATACATCAAGGCTCAACTTGAAAAATTCCGCGATGGTAGCCGTAATAACGACATGAATGCGATGATGCGTGATGTAGCTAAAAAGTTAACAGACGCAGAAATTGATACCTTATCGAAGTACGTTGGTGGTCTACACTAATTTGTCGGTTTCTCGCTCTTAGCCAGAGTGAAGAAATGTACGTTCGAGCGAGATTGAAGAAGACGCCCTGATCAGAAATGATTGGGGCGTTTTCTTTTTTAAGTGCTATTTAATAGATATTTGTGATACTTTGTCTTCTTATGTCTAATTTATCTATGTGTGATCAATTTATGTGCGAAAGTGTGAAGTCGCACTATTGTAGTCTTTTTGTAACACGGTAAAGTAACCGCCATCAGCTAGGAGCTGACTTAGATATGGATGATCATCTAGTCTAACGGTATAGACAGAAACGGATCAGGCTAGGACAGCCCAGCAACAAGGTGTTAGAAAAGGATAGCCAAAACTCATCAGGACGATGAACAACAAACAAATTTGGCATGGAAAGCACCAATAACAAATGGAGATTTGTGTACCAAGTTGAGTATGCAAATTTTGGCCGATATAGGCAGATTTAGAGAGCGATAGGTTTTCCTATCGCTTTTTTTATTGATTTGATGAAAAAACACCCAATACCTCTCCACTATAAACGCAGTTTCTGGTATGTTTCGCATCCCTGTTTAAGGATGTGCTATGTATACTTGTCCCTTATGCCATCACCATGGCGTGAATCACTATTTTGAAGACAAACGCAGAGCCTATCTGCAGTGTCAGCAATGTGAGCTGGTATTTGTAAAACCAGATCAAAGGTTAGAAGCAAACGAAGAGAAAGCGCACTATGATCTTCATGAGAACGATCCTAGTGATGCTGGTTATCGCCGCTTTTTATCTCGCATCGCGGATCCATTAACAGACAAAATTTCATCTAACTCATACGGGTTGGATTTTGGTTGTGGCCCAGGCCCTACGCTATCTATTATGTTAGAAGAAGCCGGACACACCATGGAGTTATACGATATTTACTACCACCCAGAAACTTCTGTGCTGGAGAAAACGTATGACTTTATGACTGCCACCGAGGTGATAGAGCATCTTTACCACCCAGATCAGGTGTGGCAGCAATGGTTGAATTTAGTTAAGCCCAAGGGCTGGATTGGTCTGATGACCAAGCTAGTAATAGACGTTGACGCGTTTGCTGGTTGGCACTATAAGAATGACCCGACACATGTCGTCTTCTTTAGTCGTCAAACATTCCAGTTTTTGGCTGAGCGGGATAAGCTCGAACTCGAATTTATTGGAAATGATGTAATTTTACTGAGGAAGACCCAGTAATGAGCCGTAGTAAAAAATCTAGAAAGCCGGGAGCATATGGTGCTCCTGAAGTTATCGTTACTCGTAACCGTAGCGAATCTGACGTTGAAGGTCGTGAACGTAAGCGTATTAAAAAGCGCAAGGGCCTAAAATCGGGTAGCCGCCACTCAGATGGTAGCGAAGCAAAACAGCGTAAAGCTGCACAAGATCGCGACCCACGTTTAGGTAGCAAGAAAAAAATCCCACTGATCGTTGAACCAGTGAAGAGGCTGACTAAGCAAGAGCGTAAGCTATCTAACGAGCAAGAGTTAGAGATGCTTGAGAATGATCCACAGCTGAACACACTACTAGATCGTATCGAAAATGGTGAAAACCTAGGTGCTGGTCTACAGAAGTTCGTTGATGAGAAGCTTGATCGCATTGAGCACCTAATGGGCCGTTTAGGTTTGCTAGAGCCAGAAGACGATGAAGACGAAATCTTCGAAGAAGCACCCGTTGTATCGAAAAAGAAAGCAAGCTCTGACGAAGACTTGTTATCTCAGTTCGAAGACATCGACTTAGACAGCTTTAAAGGTTAATAGCCAATGAACGTAACCTTATTAGCAATTGCTGGTGGAATTATCATTCTCGGCTTGGGCTCTTACGCAGGTTACCTTCTACTTCAAGTGAAGAAGCAGACGGAGTTGCAAAAGCAGCATCAAGCACTAGCGATTGAAAAACGTAACGCGACGATTTACGAAAACGTAAATACTTTGTGTCTTGCGGGTATTCAAGGCCAGTGTGATTTGCCTGAGATCAGTATCCGAGTGTGTATCATCATGGATAATGTTCAGGGAGATGAGCGTGTCGACCTTGACGCAGAATATCCGGCCCTTTCCGAGTTGTACCATATCGTTAAAGATATGGCGCGCGGAGAAGAAAGGCAGGAACTGACAAAGAAAGAGCGCATGCAGCAGAATCTCACACGCCACAAGGCAGAGACTCGCTTGAACGATGCAGTCATCGAGGATTTGAAAAGGTTGCAGGAGAAGGTTAAGCCTCTTAACAACCAAATCAACATCCAGATGATCTAGTCGCTAAGACTATTAAATATAGAGGCTTGTTTACTACCGGTGTTTTTAAGATGAATTATCTTTAACCCGAGTGCTAAATGAGCCTTCTTACCTTTTGCACCTCCGTATTCCGGTGCATTGTTAGTGATCAAGCTAGCAGTTCTGAGTTTTTATCTAGAAAATGGATTTTGTCTTGAAACGACCTTACAGGTCGTGTGGCAAAATAACCCGTCTATATTTTAATGTATGTAAATTGATTTGAGAGAGCCTAGGTTCTCGCGGATCTAAATTGGAAGTACCGCTATGTCGAGCAAGCCAGTAACAACGAATCAGCAAATCGTTTGGGACCAAGAAATCTTAAACAAGTACAACTATTCGGGACCTCGTTACACTTCATACCCAACTGCGTTGGAGTTCCATGAAGCGTTTACCGTCTCTGATTACGACATGGCGTGTACGCAATACCCAGAGCGTCCACTGTCGCTTTACGTGCATATCCCGTTCTGCCATAAGCTTTGTTACTACTGTGGTTGTAACAAGGTGATTACTCGTCACTCGCACAAAGCGGACGAGTACCTAGATGTGATTGAGCATGAAATCCGCCAACGTGCTTCTTTATTGAATGGTCGCGAAGTGACTCAATTACACTTCGGTGGTGGTACACCAACCTTCCTAAGCAAGACACAAATCACGCGTCTAATGATGATTCTACGTGATGAGTTTAACTTCACTGCTGACGCTGAGATCAGCATCGAGGTTGACCCACGTGAGATTGAACTCGATGTGCTGGATCACCTGCGCAACGAAGGCTTCAACCGCCTGAGTATCGGTGTTCAAGATTTCAATAAAGAAGTGCAAAAGCTGGTTAATCGTGAGCAAGATGAAGAGTTCATCGTCGCTATGGTTCAGCGTGCTAAAGAGCTTGGCTTCCGTTCAACGAACCTAGATTTGATTTACGGCCTACCGAAGCAGACTCAAGCATTGTTCGCTGAAACGCTGAAGCAAGTGCTTGAGATGAAACCGGGTCGTCTATCGGTATTTAACTACGCTCACATGCCACAACTGTTTGCGGCGCAGCGTAAGATTAAAGATGAAGACCTGCCAAAAGCTGAAGAGAAGATGGCGATCTTGCAAGATACTATCGAGACGCTAACGGGTGCTGGTTACCAGTTTATCGGTATGGACCATTTCGCACTTCCTGAAGATGAGCTAGCAGTGGCGCAGCGTGAAGGTGTGTTGCACCGTAATTTCCAAGGCTACACGACTCAGGGCGAATGTGACCTAGTAGGTTTTGGTGTGTCGGCTATCTCTATGGTGGGTGACTCTTACGCGCAAAACCAAAAAGAGCTGAAGAAATACTACGCTCAAGTGAATGACCTTCGCCATGCGCTTTGGAAAGGTGTAGCACTCGATAACGATGATTTACTGCGTCGTGAAGTGATTAAGCAGCTGATCTGTAACTTCAAACTCGACAAGACGATGATCGAATCTGAGTTTGCTGTTGATTTTAATCGCTACTTCAAAGAAGACTTAGAGCTTCTGCAAACCTTCATCAACGATGACTTGGTTGAGGTAGACGACAAGGAAATCCGTGTAACGCTTCGTGGTCGTCTGTTGATTCGTAACATCTGTATGTGTTTCGATAAATACTTGCGTGCTAAGGCTCGCCAACAGCAGTTCTCTCGAGTTATCTAATTACTCGCTCGAGAATAAAAACATAAAAAATGCCAGCATCACGCTGGCATTTTTGTATTCGACTTACTCTAATCTTAGCTTGCTTAGGCAGTAGTCTGTTTGCGGCCTTGTTTAGCGTTAGCAAGATCAGTCGGCCATTGGTCAAACGGCACCGGGCGACTGTATAGGAAGCCTTGCGCCTGCGGACATTGTAGCTGTTTAAGCAAGTCAGCTTGCTGCTGAGTCTCAACCCCTTCAGCGACTAAGCTAACCTTGAAGCCTTTGGTGATATTGACGATAGCGGCAACAATTGAGCTGTCTAGGTTCTCTTTATCGAGCTTGCTGACGAAGCTGCGGTCGATCTTAAGGCAGTCGAATGGCAGTTTTTGTAGGTAGGCCAGCGACGAGTATCCGGTACCAAAATCATCAATCGCAATTGAGATACCTAATGCTTTGAGTGTCAGCATGTTGTCGATGACCGTTGGGTCGTTATCGACGATTCGCGATTCGGTGATCTCCAAGGTGAGGTTCTTCGCTGGTAGCTGAGTGTCACTCAGAGTCTTCTTCACTAAATCAATGAACCCATTCTCACTAAGCTGGTCAACCGAGAGATTAACGTGAATAGAGAAGTCTTCACTCCACTTGCCTGACTCGATTGCGATGGCGGTATCTCGACAGGACTTGTGCAGGATCTGCTTACCTATGTCGTAGATGAGCCCACTCTCCTCGGCAAGAGGAATAAACTCTAATGGCGAGATAATGCCTTCATCTGTTACCCAACGCGCTAGCGCTTCAGCCCCTATGGTTGAGCCTGATTCGAGATCGATGATTGGCTGATAAAATGGTTCGAACTGTTGAAGGTCGATCGCTTTATTGAGGCGCGCCAACATCTTGGTTCTATGCCTAGAAGCGTTCCCCATTTCCGGGCTGTAGATACTGACGCGGGCTTTGTCTTGCTTGGCGTTACTCAATGCGATGCTGCTATTACGAAGCCACACGGTAAAATCTTGCTCATTGGACACATGGACAATACCGATTGAGACTTTAATCATCACGCTCTCAGATTCCATTGCAAACGGAGAGGCGAAGGTTTGCAGTAAGCGGTTTGCCAGCAGCTGAACATCACTTTCTTGGGTCACGTTCGGTGCGTAGATAGCAAACTCATCACCACCAGTACGAGCCAGTAGATACTCTGATGGCAGCATGCCTCGTAAGCGCGCTGCCGATATGATCAACAGTTGGTCGCCATTGTAATGGCCAAGGCTGTCATTGATGTCGCGGAAGCGGTCAATACCCACCAAGAATAGCGTGCCTTTCTCGTTAGCTGCACTCTTCTTAGCGGCATCGATCAAACCTTCTCTACTATATAGCTTAGTGAGCGAGTCGTAGGTCAGTTGAGACTGCAATTGCTTAAATGAGGCCTTTAAGTTGTTGGCCATTTCATTGAAGGCTTCAACCAACATACTGGTTTCATAGATATGGCCAGACCTCGGCATATTGGTATCCCAATCACCGTTGGCAAGGCGCTTTGCCGCATCAGCGGTTGAGGTGATTGGCTGAGTAACGCGGTTGAAAGCGATTAAGCCTAGTAAGATGCCAATGCAGCTCACGGTAAGTCCAATTAGCCAGCTATCTCTTTGGTTTTCAGGTAGCTCGCCAAGCAAGTTGGTTTTGGGTATCGACATACCGATAAACCAAGTGATGCCATGTTCATCTTGGTAGGGAGTGATTTGATTGAAGTACTGTTCGCCTTCTAAGGTGAATCTGAAGCGTTGGAGTCCCTCTTTTTCAATCAAGTGCAGTTGGTCAACGTAGCTAGCACTCTCACGTATTATTGGGTTAGCGCTCTCGGTAGCTAATAAGCGTTGGCCTCTATTGGTTTTGCCTGTGCCCCAAGAAATCACACTGCCACTACCTGAGTGGGCAACCAAGCGTTGCTGCTGATCGATGATGTAAACCGACGCATCGGTTTTTTCTTTCAGTTCTCTCAAGAATGCGTTGAAGGTGTTGATCTTGATATCGCTAACGATAACCGCTTTGAACTCGTTGTCGTCATAGATAGGAGCAAGAGCCGAAAGGGTGATCTCTTGGCGTTCGTCCGCGTTGGCATAGATTGGAGACCATGACGGCTGTTTGTCATTGACCACAGGGCGATACCAAGGACGAACTCTAGGATCGTATCCGGAAATGACCGAGCGAATATCGTCACTGATCTTACTGCCGCGATAGATAACCAGCTGATCTTGAGTGCGGTCATCTTGGAGCATTAAGGTATAGCCGTTGTTGGCCTCTTTACGAAAACCGACATAGTTACCGTCTTCTGAACCAAAGCCGATCACATCTAATTGAGGGACGGCTGTGAAATGGTCAGAAAACTTATAAAGGATGTAGTCTTGAACCTTGCTAAGGTTTCCAGGCTGATACAGCTTGTGATAGCCGATGTTTTGGCTTAACGAGAGGTTGGCGTGAAATGGCTTCTCTAAGAACTCATCTAGGCTTTGATGAACGTTATCTGTGAGTGATGTTAGCTGGCGTGCACTAATATCACTCACCATCTCTTGGTAGCTTTGCTTTTGAGTGAAAACCATTACGCCCATAGTGAACAGAAAAATCAGCACGAAGGGCAGAACCACAGCGGTTCTCAATGTAATTTGTGTTTTCAAAGACATCGTTGCTACAACTTTGGTGAATAGTGTACTGTAATTGTACCGACACTATTCAAACCAAGCGACACTTTTTTGGTTAAAAAGTAGCTGCATCGAGAGTCATATAAGGCCTAGTACAGTTCTTTGAGCTTACGAGTTAGGGTGTTTCTTCCCCAGCCCAAAACCTTGGCTGCGTCCTGTTTATGACCATTGGTATGGTTGAGCGCAGCCTCTAGCAGTATACGTTCAAACTCTGGCAAAGCGTAAGTAAGTAGCTCTTTTTCTCCTGAATCAAGCGCACATTTTGCCCAATTAGCAAGCAGCTGCTGCCAGTTATCGCCAGTGCCTGATGGTGCGACGGTTTTCTCTTCCAATAGCTCCGGTGGTAGATCTGAAGGAAGGATTTCACTGCCACTTGCCATCACGGTCAGCCAACGACAAATGTTCTCTAGTTGACGAACGTTACCTGGCCAATTTAGCTGGTTCAGCTTGATTATGGTTTCTGGGTGCAGTGTTTTTACTTCCACACCAAGCTCTTCAGCCGCTGAGGCTAGGAAGTGATGAGTCAACTTTTCGATATCTTGTTTACGTTCACGTAGGGCAGGAATGTGAATCCGAATCACGTTGAGTCGGTGGAACAAATCTTCACGGAAATCGCCTTCATGCACTAGTCGCTCTAGATCTTGGTGGGTTGCCGCAACGATACGAACGTCTACCTTAACTGCAGAGTGACCGCCGACACGATAGAACTGACCATCAGAAAGTACACGCAACAAGCGAGTTTGGATATCGAGTGGCATGTCACCGATCTCATCCAGAAATAGGGTGCCGCCGTTGGCTTGTTCAAAGCGTCCTTGGCGAACGCTGTTAGCGCCGGTAAAGGCACCTTTCTCGTGACCAAACAGTTCGGACTCGATGAGGTCTTTAGGTATTGCCGCCATATTGAGTGCGATGAAAGGCTTCTTTGCTCTTGGGCTATGACGATGTAAAGCGTGAGCAACCAACTCTTTACCGGTACCTGACTCACCGTTAATCAGTACTGATATTGATGAGCGAGACAGACGACCAATGGCTCGAAATACCTCCTGCATTGCCGGAGCTTCACCAATGATCTCTGGCGCATTGGTCTCTTCAGAGGCTTCACTGGCTTGTTCGCGCTTCTGCTCTTGGCTGTGGGCGATCGCTCGTTCTACGAGCGTGAGCGTTTCATCGATATCAAATGGCTTAGGCAGATATTCAAAGGCACCTTTTTGATAAGCATTGACTGCAGCATCTAAGTCGGAGTGCGCCGTCATGATGATCACCGGGAGGTCGGGAGAGCGCTGATGCACTTGATGCAATAGTTCGATCCCGTCAATGCCGGGCATGCGGATATCAGACACCAGTACATCGGGTGTCTCGCGTTCAAGAGCAAGCAGGACGCTCTCGGCATCAGCAAATGTTTCACACTTTATATCCGCAGACGAAAGTGTTTTCTCTACTACCCAGCGGATAGAGCTGTCGTCATCGACGACCCAAACGTATCCCTTACTCATAATTCAATTCCTTTGCAGCCAAATCTATTGTGATAATCATTGTTTTTATTGTTCTGTATTCGTTCCTTGCCTGAAACTCAGTTTCTCATTGAGAGGTGTCACTTCGTTTAAATCGGCAAGTAAATCGTAAATGTGGTGTTCCCTGGCCAGCTCTCGACATCGATTTTTCCGTTGTGCTGGTCGATCAGGTTCTGAGAAATGGATAGTCCCAGCCCTGTGCCGCCTTCACGGCCACTGACCATGGGGTAGAACAGGGTGTCTTTTAATTCATCGGGGATGCCCGGACCGTTATCGCTGATCTCAATACGTGCCGCGAGTTTGTGTCGCTGACCATGAATGTTGGCTTGATGCACCGTTCTGGTGCGAATGGTAATTTTGCCCGAATCTTGTGCCTTTAAAATCTGAGCCGCATTGCTCACGATATTGAGCATCGCCTGTTCCACCTGCGCTGAGTCCATCACTATTGGTGGCAAGCTTGGATCGTAGTCTCGCTCAATCGCCAGTGTGGAGCCGGACTCGAGCTCGACCAACTGTCTGACTTTTTCGAGTATCTGGTGGAGGTTCTCTTCTGACTTGGTTCCCGGCTTTTGTGGGCCAAGTAGGCGGTCGACCAGAGCACGCAAGCGGTCGGCTTGCTCAATAATGATCTGGGTGTATTCATTCAGCGACTGATCGGGAAGCATCTTTCCAAGTAATTGTGCTGCCCCTCTTAAGCCACCTAAAGGGTTCTTTATTTCATGAGCTAAACCGCGCACTAACAGCTTCGCCGCTTGTTGTTGCGCATGCTGGTTTAACTCTTGGCTAAGGCGCCTTTGCTGGTCTATCTTGCGCATCTCTACGAGCAACAGGGTTTCACGCTGCCAGGTAATTGGACTAACCGTCACCTCAAGCATCAGCGGGCGGTTGTCGACGACAAAGGTCACGTCACTGTCGGTAATGCTCTGGCCGCTTTGTAGAGGTTGCGTAAGCAGTGCTAAGTCGAGCGAGGCGTGTTGGATAAGTTGACTTAGTGGGTGATTAACAATGCGTCTCGCACTTTGTGAAAAGAGTTGTTCAGCTGCCGGGTTGGCGTATCGCACGTATAACTGTTCATCGAGCATCAATGTCGAAGTCACCATATTGTCGAGAATGGCGTTGGAAAGATGGTGTGTATCTATGCTGTCGCTTTTGGCTGATCGATTCACTGTTTCGTCCTTGAACTGGTGTTTTTCTCACTGCACCAAATTGGTGCGTAGCTAAGTTCAAGTATGGCGCATATCAATCAGAAGCTAAAGATAATTCAATAAAGTTGCTGAAAGCTGCTGAGAACAGGTGAAAAATCGCGGTAATTCAGTCTCTTTTAACCCATTGGCCTACTTGATCGTCGCTCGATGTAAATACACGGTGACTGGAGTAGTAGATGCAATAAGCTTGCCGCTTCTATGTGCTTGAATTGCAATGGTGTGAGTACCTCGATCGATATCTTTCAACTGCCAAGTCGGTTGAGTTTGTGGTGCGCCATAACGTCGCCCATCGAGCATCAATTGCAGTTGCTCACCAATGCCCAGTTTGCGGTTGAGTTCGATTTGAATCGAGACTAACCCACGGTTGCTACGAATGGTTTGATCGTGAATAGGAGTGAGCATGGTGAGAGCTAGTGGCGCAGGGACCTCTCGCTCAGGTTGTTGTGTGTTAGGTTGCTCTTGGCTTGGAGAGGGTGTTGAAGCTTTTGCGTCAACGGGTTGAGAGCTCTCAAATTTAGGTGCGGGTGCTGAGGCTTGAACATCCGGAAGCTGAAGTGATTTGGCACCTTCGCCTGTTGGTGTATCACTAAAATGGAGTACGCCATCTTCATCCACCCAGGTATAAACCGTTTGAGCAGAGCATGAGAGTGCGACTGTTAACCCGATCAGGAACAGTATGTTTTTCATATGGTTGGCCTCTTTCCACCGTTAGGTGATTTCACGTTTGGCGTTAGCTTTGTTATTGATTTTATTGTGTTTAGTTCGACAGGCTCTGAGGGCTTTTGTCTATTATCTAAGGCATGTTACGAAGAAGGAGGGGTTGGGAGAATATAAAAAAGGCCCGCCTGCGAGGCGAGCCTAATATTTAGTTAGCGATTCTTACAAGGTTGCAGTAAGAAATGGCTTATCTCTACCAGAGATTAAACTGAGTAGTACAGTTCAAACTCAAGTGGGTGTGTAGCCATGTTTACGCGTTGTACGTCGTCAGATTTCAGAGCGATGTAAGAATCGATGAAGTCGTCAGAGAATACGCCGCCAGCTGTTAGGAACTCACGGTCTTCGCTAAGCGCTGCTAGAGCTTCTTGTAGAGATTCTGCAACTGTTGGGATTTCAGCTGCTTCTTCTGCAGGAAGGTCGTATAGATCTTTATCCATAGCTTCGCCTGGGTGAATCTTGTTCTTGATGCCGTCAAGGCCAGCCATAAGCATTGCTGAGTAGCATAGGTATGGGTTAGCTGCTGGGTCACCAAAACGTAGCTCGATACGACGTGCTTTAGGGCTTGGTACTACTGGGATACGGATAGAAGCAGAACGGTTACGTGCTGAGTAAGCAAGCATTACAGGTGCTTCGAAACCAGGTACAAGACGCTTGTACGAGTTTGTAGATGGGTTAGCAAACGCGTTGATTGCACGAGCGTGCTTGATTACACCACCGATGTAGTAAAGCGCCATTTCAGATAGGCCGCCGTACTTATCACCAGCAAACAGGTTAACACCGTCCTTTGCTAGAGATTGGTGAACGTGCATACCAGAACCGTTATCACCAACTAGTGGCTTAGGCATGAATGTCGCTGTTTTACCAAATGCGTGAGCAACGTTGTGTACAACGTACTTGTAGATTTGAGTTTCATCAGCTTTTGCTGTTAGCGTGTTGAAGCGAGTTGCGATTTCGTTTTGACCCGCAGTTGCTACTTCGTGGTGGTGAGCTTCAACTACTAGGCCCATCTCTTCCATTACTAGACACATTGCTGAACGGATGTCTTGAGATGAATCTACAGGAGCTACTGGGAAGTAACCGCCTTTAACGCCAGGACGGTGACCTTTGTTACCGCCTTCGAATTCAGTACCTGTGTTCCAAGCTGCTTCTACGTCGTCGATCTTGAAGAAAGAACCAGACATGTCGTTTGAGAACTTAACGTCGTCAAATAGGAAGAACTCTGGCTCTGGACCAACTAGAACTGTGTCTGCGATACCAGTAGAACGTAGGTACTCTTCAGAACGTTTAGCGATAGAGCGTGGGTCACGGTCGTAGCCTTGCATTGTTGCAGGCTCTAGAATGTCACAACGGATGTTTAGTGTTGCGTCTTCTGTGAATGGGTCCAGTACAGCAGATGCTGCGTCTGGCATCATTACCATGTCAGATTCGTTAATGCCTTTCCAACCAGCTACTGAAGAGCCGTCAAACATTTTGCCTTCTTCGAAGAAGTCTGCATCAACTTGGTGAGAAGGAATAGAGATGTGCTGCTCTTTACCTTTTGTATCAGTAAAACGTAAGTCGATAAATTTAACTTCGTTCTCTTGGATCAGGGATAGTACATTTTCTACTGACATCTTGGATAACCTCCAGTGTTATTAATTCGGTATTAGCTCGATTCGGTTGAAACTAGCATTGATTAATGTCTAACAAGTGCATTAATCGATGCTGATTTATCTATAGCCAAAAGCGTGCCAAAAAAATTATTCCATTAATTTCAATGATTTACTTGTTTTGTTGTTTCACTTACTTCTGATTTTGCACCAAAATGATCTCTGGTTGCACCAAGTTGGTGCAATTGTTTGTCTGTGCACCAATATGAGACAAAAGCGAACACCATTCAGCAATGAATTGCAGTCATTGTCAATCCACTTTTATTATTTAGCCAGAGTTTCGGCGAGTTACTCGCGAACGAGACTTTTTAGAATCCTACAGATTTTGCTAGCCAACACTGTACTGAATCAAAGTTAAGCCAATGTGAATCGCTAACTAAGAAAAAAGCCTTGGTTCAGATCACATATTTCTGGGTTTTTGTCTAGAATCTGGTATATTATTGACCGTTTTTTTAATCAAGCTAGTGGCATTTCCTCTATTTTCAGAGGTCATTTGCGGCTACTTTTATGAGTGAATCGAGAATCCATGTCTACTCCACAGATTGATAAGTTAAGAAATATCGCGATCATCGCGCACGTTGACCACGGTAAAACGACTTTGGTTGATAAACTGCTACAACAGTCAGGCACTCTTGAGTCTCGTGGTGAAGCTGAAGAGCGTGTCATGGATTCGAATGACATCGAAAAAGAGCGTGGCATTACCATCCTTGCTAAGAACACAGCAATCAACTGGAATGATTACCGCATCAACATCGTAGATACCCCGGGACACGCGGACTTCGGTGGTGAAGTTGAGCGTATCATGTCTATGGTTGACTCTGTTCTGCTTATCGTTGACGCAGTTGACGGCCCAATGCCTCAAACTCGTTTCGTAACGCAAAAAGCATTCGCACACGGTCTTAAGCCAATCGTTGTAATCAACAAGATTGACCGCCCAGGCGCTCGTCCTGATTGGGTTATGGATCAAGTATTCGACCTTTTCGACAACCTAGGTGCGACTGATGAGCAGCTAGACTTCACAGTTGTTTACGCTTCAGCTCTAAACGGTTGGGCAACAATGACTGAAGGCGAAACTGGTACAGACATGGAACCACTGTTCCAAGCTGTTGTTGATACAGTAGACGCGCCAGCTGTTGACCTTGACGGTCCACTACAAATGCAAGTTTCTCAACTAGATTACAGCTCTTACGTAGGTGTTATCGGTGTTGCACGTGTTACTCGTGGTTCTGTTAAGCCAAACCAACAAGTATCTATCATCGGCGCTGACGGTAAGAAGCGTAACGGTAAAGTAGGTACTGTACTAGGTTACCTAGGCCTTGACCGTCACGAAGTTGAACAAGCTAACGCTGGTGACATCATTGCTATCACTGGTCTTGGTGAGCTTAAAATCTCTGACACTATCTGTGACGTGAACAACGTTGAAGCGATGACTCCGCTTTCTGTTGATGAACCAACAGTAACAATGACGTTCCAAGTAAACACTTCTCCGTTCGCGGGTAAAGAAGGTAAGTTCGTAACTTCACGTAACATCCTTGAGCGTCTAGAGAAAGAACTAGTACACAACGTTGCACTACGTGTTGAACAAACAGACGATCCAGACCGTTTCCGTGTATCTGGTCGTGGTGAACTTCACCTTTCTATCCTGATCGAGAACATGCGTCGTGAAGGCTTCGAGCTAGCAGTATCTCGTCCAGAAGTAATCATCAAGAAAGACGAAGATGGCAACCTAACAGAACCGTTTGAAACAGTGACTATCGACGTTCTTGAAGAGCACCAAGGTGGCATCATGGAAAACATCGGTCTACGTAAAGGTGAGCTAACTGATATGTCTCCAGATGGCAAAGGCCGTGTTCGCATGGACTTCATGATGCCTTCTCGTGGTCTTATCGGTTTCCAAACTGAGTTCCTAACGCTAACGTCTGGTTCTGGTCTTCTTTACCACACGTTCGATCACTACGGTCCACACAAAGGTGGCGTAATTGGTCAACGTAACAACGGTGTTCTAATCTCGAACGCAACTGGTAAAGCTCTGACTTACGCTCTATTCAACCTACAAGAACGTGGTCGTCTATTCGCTGAGCACGCGGACGAAGTATACGAAGGTCAAATCATCGGTATTCACAACCGTTCAAACGACCTGACAGTAAACTGTCTGAAAGGTAAGCAGCTAACGAACGTTCGTGCATCTGGTACTGATGAAGCACAGGTTCTTTCGCCACCTATCCGTCACACTCTAGAGCAAGCTCTTGAGTTCATCGACGAAGACGAACTAGTAGAAGTAACGCCAGAAAACATTCGTATCCGTAAGAAGCTTCTTACTGAAAACGAACGTAAGCGTGCAGCACGTCCAGCTAAAGCTTAATTGCTCGCTGACTAGCTTCTAGCTAAGTAAATAAGAAAGCCCTGAGTAGCCAAGCTGCTCAGGGCTTTTGTTTTTTAGTTAGCTAAGATACGAGTAAACGAGATGCGGGATACGAAGAGCGTGTTTAGACTGGAGATAGTCAATTACTAGGAGGGTGACTATCTTCGGTGCCTGTTCTCTTTTATCCATTTCCTGTCATCGCATCGTCATTCCAGAATTGAGGAACGAGATATCTGGAATCTAGCTTTTGATTCCCAAGTAACCTTCAACGAACTGAACTCGCTCATCCACCGACATAAACGGCACTTCAACCACCTCATAACCTAGCTCTTGATAGACGTTGACTAGAGCGTGGTGAAGCTCTAACGCTTCTTCAAATGGGTAAGGGCGCACTTCATCTTGAACATAGATCGAAACCTCGGGGCGACAGAATAATACTTGAGAGTGGTAACCTTGGCTTGCTTCTCGGTAGGTCGCATCGATCTCTAGGTTAGCCTGAGCCAAATAACCGCAGATGTCGGGAATGGCGCGATCGAGAAAGGCAATCGGATGTTGATTGGCTTGATATTTTTGCTCGCACATCACACCTAAACAAAGCTCAGCAAAGCCGGGAAGGTCTAGCCAAGGCAAGATACCGTCTTCAAGCTGACTTTGTTGTTCTATTAACTGGCGAGAAGACTCTGCGAAGGTGAGGTAGCCCGTATCAGCCAACGCATTAATAAGTGTGGTTTTTCCAGCGCCAGGGCCGCCAGTTATAATGGTTGGGTTCATACGGGCTTATCTTGTTTTGTCTACTTTTGATTCAGCTGAGCAAGGAATTTATCCGACTCGGCAATCGCTGCATTCATCTGTTTGATCGCGTACGCGATGTCTTTTTCTAGGCTCATAAACTCACCTTGCAGTGAACCAACCGTACTCGCATTGAGGTTGTGTTTCAGATAGAGGGTGTTGTCTCGCAGAGTATTGAGTACTGGGTCCATCTTCTTCTCAGCACGCTTCATTGCTGACAGCATCGTTTGGTAAGACGATTTAGTTTCACGCAGCTTTTGCTCACTCGAACGACGTAAAGAGTCACTGGTGTAGAGGTTGAGCTCGGTTTGCCACTCTTCAAACAGCGCATCAGATACATCTTCAATCGCAGCGATTCGGTCAGTCACATTTTGCGCCGCTTTTTCGCTGTCTTGGTATTTATCGTTTATCTTGTTGTACATGTCTTCTAGGTCGCCGCCACTGAAATTAGTCAGGCTGCTGAGTGCTTCAAGTGCGCTGGTAAACTCTTCCTGAGCATCCTGCTGCGACTCTTTTGCATCTTCCACTCTGTCGACCATGATGTCACGTTTGTGATAGCCCACTTGTTCCATTGCAGAGTAATAAGCGGATTGGCATCCAGTAAGAGTAAAAATAGAGAGGACTATAACTATTAAATAAGGCATCCTTGTTTCCTATAGTTAAATAATATCAATCGTAGTAAATAACCGCTCAACCTAGCTTGTTAAAATGCTCGATAACGGCGTTAGAATTTTTGATTGTAGAATAACTACTTATCAAAACTATTCTTTGCCGAGAAGGACTGCCTTGTTCTCTAGCCTTTTTCCTACGCTATTTTTGAACACTTATTCACTGTGATTGATATATTGGAATAATAATTAGGACTATGAACGAGTTACCAGGGAGTTACAAGTTGAAGATAACAAAGGTCGGCATACTTAGTATCCAGTATTTTCGCTACCTTTTAGCACGTATGACGCATGACCGAGTCAATGTGAATGCGGGCTATTTGGCGTACATTACCTTGCTTTCAATCGTACCCATGTTGACGGTTTTGCTCTCTATCTTGTCATCATTCTCTGTGTTCGCGGATGTGGGTATCGTGATTCAAAACTTCATCATTACTAACTTTGTTCCAGCGTCAGGGGATGCGGTACACGGTGCCTTGTTGGAGTTCGTTGCCAATACCGGCAAGATGACTGCGGTTGGTAGTGTGTTCTTATTCATCGCTGCGTTGATGCTGATCTCTAATATCGATAAGAACCTAAATTACATCTGGCGTGTTACCGAGAAGCGACGCGCAGTGCTGTCTTTCTCAATGTACTGGATGGTGCTCACTCTCGGGCCAATCTTGGTTGGGGCGAGCATTGCAGCCACCTCATATGTGACATCATTAAGCTTGCTACAAAACGAAGTGGTATCTGGCGCCTTTAATACTCTGATTCGCAAACTCCCTCTGATTCTCTCTTTCTTTGCGTTCTTTGGTTTATACCTATTGGTACCGAATAAGAAAATCCACTTTTCTCATGCAGCCGCTGGTTCTTTGGTGGCGGCATTACTGTTCGAACTCAGTAAGAAAGGCTTCGCTGCTTATATTACTCAGTTCCCTTCATATCAGGTGATCTATGGCGCGTTAGCGGCTATCCCGATTCTGTTTGTTTGGGTTTATTTATGCTGGCTGATAGTGCTGGTGGGGGCTGAGGTGACAGCTGCGCTCGGTGAAAAGGAAGAGTGGAGTGAGACGCAAAAAATAATGGTACACTCCACGGATAACGACAAAATCACAGAGCAAGGAAACAACAGTGATAGCACTGATTCAGAGAGTAAGTGAAGCTGCCGTCCGTGTTGATGGCGAAGTAGTTGGTGAGATAGAACAAGGCTTATTAGTACTATTAGGCGTAGAAAAAGGTGACGACGAAGCCAAAGCGAAACGTTTGATGGAACGAGTGACGACTTATCGTGTCTTTGGAGATGAAGACGATAAAATGAACCTCAACGTGAAGCAGGTGAATGGCAAGGTATTAGTAGTTTCTCAATTCACACTGCCAGCCGATACCAAAAAAGGTACACGAGCAGGTTTTTCTCGTGGTGCTCATCCAGAAGATGCCGAGCGTCTTTACAATTATTTCTCTGACCAATGTGAATCAGTATTGCCAACGGAACGTGGCCGATTTGCAGCCGACATGAAAGTGTCTCTGGTTAATGATGGCCCAGTAACATTCTGGCTGCAGGTTTAAGCTTAAAGGAATAAGCATGTTTAAACTCATAACCCCAACCACCGAAAATCAACTGAACAAGTATTACCATTTTCGTTGGCAGATGTTGCGTGAACCTTGGCGAATGCCTGTAGGTTCTGAGCGTGACGAATACGATGGCATGAGTCACCATCGCATGATTGTGGATGGGCGAGGTCGTCCGATGGCGATTGGTCGTCTGTATATCACCCCAGATCTCGAAGGCCAGATCCGCTACATGGCGGTAAAAAACTCTCGCCGTAGTAAAGGCATGGGCTCACTGATTTTAGTCGCACTAGAGTCGCTGGCTCGCCAAGAGGGCGCTAAGCGCTTGGTGTGTAACGCGCGTGAAGATGCGATTTCATTCTATGAAAAGAACAGTTTTGAGCGTCGTGGTGAGATTAACGACCAACGTGGTCCTGTTCGTCACCAACAGATGGTGAAGCCGCTTGATCCAATGGCTGATGTTCTGCGCAAGCCCGAATGGTGTAATGAGCTTCAGCAGCGTTGGGAGCACCAGATCCCTATCAGCGATAAGATGGGCATCAAGATCAACCAGTACACAGGTTATCAGTTCGAGTGTAGTGCTCAGCTGAATCCAAACCTGAACCCTCACAACACCATGTTTGCTGGTTCAGCTTTTACTCTGGCAACCTTAACGGGTTGGGGGATGACATGGTTACTGATGAAAGAGCGCGGCCTAACCGGAGACATCGTTCTAGCAGACAGTAATATTCGTTACCGTCATCCGGTCGAGCAAAACCCTGTCGCTTCTACTTCTTTAGATGGTATCAGTGGTGATTTGGATCGCCTCGCATCAGGAAGAAAAGCTCGTATCATTATTCACGTGACCATTCATAGTGGCGACGTGGAAGCGGTAGAGTTTACCGGAACTTATATGTTGATCCCTGACTACAAGAAGATCCTGTCGAGTGACAGCAAGGTGAGCGAATAACTTCACGCTCGCTTGATGATAGCTTGAGTTATGAATTGAAAGCGCTACTCCTTTGGAGTGGCGCTTTTTTGTTGGCAGTTATTAATCGCTGTGTACTCCGGTTGATCAAGTTTGCCAGAGACTTGGTTGCATGGGTCGGACAGCATAATTGAGAGAGAGTGTTGCTCTGCTTTGAGTAGGTCTAGCTCTCCAGAAGCCTCACCATTGAGCGTTTGAACTCTTTGTGAGCCTTCCTCTACGGCCGATGCACCAATAATGTGCATCGGTTCTAGTGTGAAGCGACCACGGTCAAAATTCGCGCTGAGTTCAGGGATTTCAAACACGTTATCGGTCGAGGTTTCAGAAAGCTTATCGTTAAAGGTCATCACACCCTGGCGAACGCTGCCTTTAAGTTGACCTGTGGTTGAATAGCCCAACATGAGCGAATCACCGTAGAGACCAGAAGCTTGAAGCTCAAACTCACTATAACCTGTTGCATCGAGTGGTAAGTCGAGTTGCTGCAACATGGGTGAGATAGGCAAGCCATCGGCTGAGATGTCTATGCTCCATGGCTTACTGATTTGGTTAAAATCGAGTGTCGCATTAGCTTCAATGTAGCCATTTCTGAGAGGTGCAAACAGACGTGTCAGCGTCCATTTCCCTTGTTCGCTATTCATTTCAACCACAGGCTGTGCGCTGAGAATATTTTTGTAGCTGGCATCATTGGCGCTCGCCATCAGCTTCCCTTGCCACAAACCTAGCTTTCTATCTTGAAGCAGTTGAACTTGGTGTCCTTCAATGTGCAGCCCAGAGACTTGCCAGTAAGGCTTTTGTGCAAGCTGGATAAGTTGGGTGCGTTCTACATTCAATCGTTCTATAGAGACTTGCTGAAGCTCTTTAAGCCAAGGTAATAGGCGCATGGCTGGCAGAGTTTGATCTTGGTTTTCTGTGACCCATTTAATACCTTGCAGATCGAGCTGCGCTAATTCAATGCTGCTGGGCGTGACTTCGCCGTTGAGCTGAACGGTGCCTTGCAGGACTTGAGCGTAGAAATCTTCAATCTGTATTTGGTTTGGCTCTAGGCTTAGCTTGATATTTGGCTCGACAAACATGTCATCATCAACAGTGACTCCTTCGGCTTGCAGAGAGAAAAGCGCTTTCTGTTGTCTCCACAGTTCGAAAGGTAACTTGATGTTTTCTACTGAAGCATCAAAGGCTGCAAGATGTCCGCTTTGCCATTCGATGTCACTACGTAAAATATCTAAGCTGTTGATATGGTTGATACGAATGCCCGCTACATCCCACTCTTTGCTCACTAGGCTCTGAGTTTGCTGCTGGTTGAGGCGTAAGCCATCAACGGTAACGTTCACTAATGACCAATCATGCTTATATTGCTCTGCTTGCCCAGAAATTTTGGCTCCGCGCCACTCAAACGAAGCGCCGTAAAGGGTGCTGTCGCTCGCTTTAAGGTCAAGGTTGATCAGAAGGTTATCGAAGGCTTCACCTTGCCAATAGAGTTGCGAAGCGGAAAGTTGGGTTTTGCCGTAAGGCAGCAGTGTTTGATTATTGCTAAAGGTTGGCTCGGCGATCTGCAGGTCGATGCCTCGCACATTAAAGCTGTTGGTTGAAAAATCCAGGTTATTGATCGCCAACTGGCGGAGCTTGAGCTTTTGTTCGGTTAACAGTGGTGAGAGCGTTTCTAGATCGTTCGCTTCCAACTGGATACCACTGATTAATACAGAGTCTAAGACGAGTTTGGCTTCAATGAGAGAGTCAGGGCTGAACCAGAGATCGACCTTATCGATATACAGAGGTGGTTGCTTTTCTGGTTGGGTATAGGTGATTCCCATTAGGGTGATGTGATAAGGCGCTTGATACTCGACATCTTCAATGACCACCGGTTGGTCAACCGTGTGCTTGATAAAAAAGTTAGCAACATCCGCACGGTATTGAGTCTGTAGGCTTAATAGCAACGCTGCGATAATCGCAACGGCGATAGCCAACACAATGCCGAACACCATGAATACCTTTTTCATTCCCTGAAAGCCTTACATTTCAATAGTCTTAAAACAGAGTGGAACAAAAAGGGGCAAGCATCAACAAAAAAGCCCCTCAAAAGAGGGGGCTTGCTACAAAAATATCGTTTTAAATGGGCGTTCGCTTTTGGCTTAGCCCGAGCAGATGCTTGGATTAGTCGAGTTGTGGGCCTGCCGCAACCAGTGACTTACCTTCAGCGTTGTCAGTGTACTTATCAAAGTTATTGATGAAGCGTTCTGCTAGATCTTTCGCTTTGCTTTCCCATTGTAGTGGGTCTGTGTATGTGTCGCGTGGATCTAGGATCGCTGGGTCAACATCGTGCAGCGCTAGAGGCACTTCTAGGTTGAACATAGGGATAACCTTAGTGTCAGCCTTGTCGATAGAACCATCTAGGATAGCGTCGATAATGCCACGCGTATCTTGGATAGAGATACGTTTGCCAGTACCGTTCCAGCCCGTGTTTACTAGGTAAGCTTCAGCGCCAGCTGCTTCCATGCGTTTTACAAGTACTTCAGCGTACTGAGTTGGGTGAAGCGTTAGGAACGCCGCGCCGAACGCTGCAGAGAAGGTTGGAGTTGGCTCTGTGATGCCGCGCTCTGTGCCTGCTAGTTTCGCTGTGAAACCAGACAGGAAGTGGTACTTCGTTTGCTCTGGAGTCAGTTTAGAAACTGGTGGTAGTACACCAAATGCATCAGCAGTCAGGAAGATAACCTTTTGAGCGTGACCTGCTTTTGATACTGGCTTAACGATGTTGTCGATGTGGTGAATCGGGTAAGAAACACGAGTGTTTTCTGTTTTAGAACCGTCATCAAAATCGATAGAACCATCGCCACGAACCGTTACGTTTTCTAGCAGTGCATCACGACGGATTGCATTGTAGATTTCTGGTTCTGCTTCTTTGGATAGACGGATCGTCTTCGCGTAACAACCGCCTTCAAAGTTGAAGATACCGTCGTCATCCCAACCGTGCTCATCATCACCGATTAGCTCACGTTTAGGGTCTGTTGATAGCGTTGTTTTACCTGTACCAGATAGGCCGAAGAATACCGCTACATCGCCTTTCTCGCCAACGTTTGCACTACAGTGCATTGAAGCAATACCTTGCAGAGGAAGTAGGTAGTTCATCATTGCGAACATGCCTTTCTTCATCTCACCGCCGTACCAAGTACCACCGATGATTTGAACGCGCTCTGTTAGGTTGAAAGCAACGAAGTTCTCAGAGTTTAGGCCCTGTTTTTCCCAATTAGGGTTGGTTGTTTTAGCACCGTTCATTACCACGAAATCTGGCTCGAACGTTGCTAGCTCTTCCTCTGTTGGACGAATGAACATGTTCTTAACGAAGTGCGCTTGCCACGCTACTTCAGTGATAATACGTACACTTAAGCGTGTATCTGGGTTAGCACCACAGTAACCGTCAATCACAAACAGGCGCTTGCCAGATAGCTGAGTTGTTACAAGCTCTTTTAGCTCGTTCCATACTTCAGTTGTGATCGGTTTGTTATCGTTTTTGCCTTGATCTGACCACCACATGGTATCGCGGGTCGTGTCATCTTTAACAATGTACTTATCTTTCGGTGAGCGGCCAGTAAAGATACCAGTGTCAACAGCAACTGAGCCTAGTTCCGTTACCACGCCTTTTTCGTAGCCTTCCAAACCAGGCAGCGTTTCTTCAACGAATAACTGCTCGTAGCTAGGATTACGAAGAACTTCGGTAACGCCAGTAAGTCCGTGCTTAGTTAGATCAATTTGTGCAGCCTTAGTATGTTCCATAACGGTCATAGGTGCTCCTTGTAGGATATTTTGTAGGGATTTTGTATTAATTTTTTATTGTTATCTGCTCACCATGCTAGCAACGAGACTCGGGGGAAACAGGGATACAGCTCAAAAAATATCCATATTAACCATAGGGTTTTAAGTGTCTCGTCACATATTGGCCCAACTAGTCTATCCTGTACGCAAACCTTTGCGCTAGGGGCGGGAACATTATTAATTGATTAAAATTAAGCGGTGATTTTATTACGAGATGTTACGAGGTTTGCGCTATTTTGATCACAAAAAAGGCCAGCTTAGTGCTGACCTTTTTGGGGTAAATTACGTGTTTTTGGTACGACGTAAATTAATGAACCGTATTGCTGCCTTTATCTGCTGCTTCTGCATACAGTGCATCAACATCGTTCTTATCGAACGAGTAGTTTGTGCCACAGTAATCACAGTGCAGAGCAACGCTTCCTTCGGTGCTTAGGATGTCGTAAATCTCTTCTTGAGCAACGGTAATGATCGCTGCTGCGCTTCGTTCACGAGAACAACCACAGAAGAACTCAACTGGTTGTGGAGTGAACAGCTGTACTTTCTCTTGGTTGTACAAACGGTAAAGCAGTTCGTTTGCTTCAAGAGAGAATAGCTCTTCGTTTTTCACTGTGTCTGTTAGTTGCTCTAAGTGCTCGAAGTCATTTGGAGTACCTGTGCCATCAGGCATAACTTGCAGCAACATACCTGCAGCGTGTGCTTTGCCTTCGTGCTCACCAGTACGTAGCCATAGACGAGTCTTAAGCTGCTCAGAGTTTGCGAAGTAACCTTCAAGTACTTGAGCTAGTGTGTCGCCTTCAAGACCAACGATACCTTGGTAGCGTTCACCTTTCTTAGGATCGATAGTGATCACTAGGTGGCCTTTACCCATTAGATCGTGTAGACCTGCGTCGTCAGCAATTTCGCCTTCAAAGCGAGCAACACCACGGATTTTTTGGTTATGGTCGCCATTGATAACTGCTAGAGATACTGGGCCGTCACCTTGCAGTTGCATAGTGATAGAGCCTTCAAACTTTAGGGTCGCAGTCAGTAGCGTAGTTGAAACCAATAGCTCACCCAGCAGCTTTTGTACTGGAGCTGGGTATTCCTTGCTAGAAATAATCTGTTGGTACGCTTCATCCATTTGTACCAATTCACCACGTACTGATAGGTCTTCAAATAGGTAGCGATTTAAAACATTGTTTGCCATTTGGCTATTCCTTCTAGCTTATTGATGCTTGAACTTGATGATGTCACGACGTTGCTTTTTATCAGGGCGACGCTCTGGAGCTGGGTTATGTGCATGCAGTTTGCGCTGTTTTGCAAACTCTTCTCTTTTTGCCAAGCTCTCGGTGGTTTCTTCATAGAGGGTTTGAGCGATCGGTGCTCCACCACGATGGGCTGAGATTTTCTCGATCGTTACCGTCTTTTCTTCATTACCTTGGCGCAGTGTAATAACTGCCCCAAGTTCGACAATCTTACTTGGCTTGCTGCGCTGACCATTATAGTGGACTTTGCCACCATCGACCATGTTACGAGCAATAGACCGAGTTTTGTAAAAGCGTGCTGCCCACAACCATTTATCGAGTCTGACAGCTTCATTAGAAGTTTTCATATAGGGCTGTGCCTTATTAAGTGAGAAATGAATGCGGTTTAACTGTAGTGAACAGTGCGCAACATGTTTTTGATGATGCTTATCACATTAGGTAGAAGTTTTATGTGGAGGCGGTTAGCATTTTTTTCAAGTCATATTGCAAAATCGCTATGTAATGCCGATTTATCGATTTGCTATGATATAGTTCAAGATCTTATGCTTATATAAGCTCGGTATCGAACGAATGAATAAAAAAGCTGAAAGTTTAATAGTTTGCAGCGTTTGTTGTCATGAGAAGGGGCAAGGGAAGTGAACTTTTTAGAGCTCAAAAATCGTATAGGAAATTCTCCTATGTTGAGCCGCTTATTAGATAATGGATTTGTGCTTCAGCAGAAACTGAGTATCGCCACTTGTTGTGTACTCATTGCCGCTTCAGCATGGATTTTAGGACAACTTGTCTGGTTTGTTGAACCTGCCGAGCAAACGGTTGTGCCTTGGAAAGCAACGGTGTCGTCGTCTGCTACGCCTCAGTCGACTCTCGATATCTCTTCTTTACAACAGAGCAACATGTTTGGTGCCTATAACCCAAGCAAACCCGCAGTGGTTGAGCAACAAGTGATTCAAGATGCACCCAAGACACGCCTTAACCTCGTCTTGGTTGGTGCGGTTGCCAGTTCTAACCCTGAATTGAGCTTAGCGGTGATTGCCAACCGTGGTACGCAAGCGACTTATGGGATCAATGAACAGATAGAAGGCACCAGAGCTAAACTAAAAGCCGTGTTAATCGACCGCGTGATCATTGATAACTCAGGTCGTGATGAAACGCTGATGCTAGAAGGTATTGAGTACAAGCGTTTAGCGGTATCAGAACCTGCACCACGTCGTGCCTCTTCTTCAGTTCGTGGTAATAACCCGGCTTCTGCAGAAGAGAAGCTTGATGAGATTAAAGCGAAGATAATGAAAGACCCGCAACAAATCTTCCAATATGTTCGATTGTCTCAGGTGAAACGCGACGACAGTGTGATCGGTTATCGTGTGAGCCCTGGCAAAGATTCAGAACTTTTTAACTCTGTTGGGCTCCAAAACGGAGATATTGCAACTCAGTTAAATGGTCAAGACCTGACAGACCCAGCCGCGATGGGCAACATATTCCGTTCAATCTCAGAACTGACAGAGTTAAATCTGGTCGTTGAGCGAGATGGACAACAACATGAAGTGTTTATTGAATTTTAAAACTTTGCGTCTAACGAAAGACGAAAGTGTAGGAGAAGTACGTGAAGCATTGGTTTAAGAAAAGTGCATGGTTATTGGCAGGAAGCTTAATCTGCACACCCGCAGCCTTCGCTAATGATTTTAGTGCCAGCTTTAAAGGCACTGACATTCAAGAGTTTATTAATATTGTCGGCCGTAACCTTGAGAAAACGATCATCGTTGACCCGTCGGTGCGCGGAAAAATTGATGTGCGCAGTTATGACGTACTCAATGAAGAACAATATTACAGCTTCTTCCTCAATGTATTAGAGGTTTACGGCTATGCGGTCGTTGAAATGGACTCAGGTGTTCTGAAGATCATCAAGGCTAAAGACTCTAAAACCTCTGCCATTCCTGTTGTCGGTGATCGTGATTCTATCGCGGGCGACAGCGTAGTAACACGTGTTGTTACCGTTCGTAATGTCTCGGTTCGTGAGCTTTCTCCTCTGCTTCGTCAACTGAACGATAATGCGGGCGCGGGTAACGTTGTGCACTACGACCCAGCGAATATCATTCTAATCACTGGTCGCGCGGCGGTCGTAAACCGCTTAGCTGAAATCATCAAACGTGTTGACCAAGCCGGTGATAAAGAGATCGAAGTGGTTGAGCTAAAGAACGCTTCAGCCGCTGAAATGGTGCGTATTGTCGATGCTTTGAATAAAACCACCGATGCGAAAAACACCCCAGCATTCCTACAACCTAAGCTGGTAGCGGACGAGCGTACCAACGCAATCCTTATCTCAGGTGATCCTAAGGTTCGTAGCCGTTTAAGAAAGCTGATTGAGCAACTTGATGTCGAGATGGCAACCAAGGGCAACAACCAAGTTATCTACCTTAAGTATGCAAAAGCAGAAGACTTAGTTGATGTACTGAAAGGAGTGTCGGACAACCTGCAGTCAGAGAAGCAAACTTCAACCAAAGGTAGCTCATCTCAACGCGATAAAGTCGTGATTTCGGCGCACAGCGATACCAACTCGTTAGTCATTACCGCGCAACCTGACATCATGAATGCGCTGCAAGACGTGATTGCTCAGCTAGATATTCGTCGTGCTCAAGTACTGATCGAAGCTCTGATTGTTGAGATGGCAGAAGGTGACGGCGTTAACCTTGGCGTGCAGTGGGGTAACCTAGAAACAGGTGCCATGATTCAATACAGCAACACTGGTGCATCGATTGGTGGTGTAATGGTGGGTTTAGAAGAAGCTAAAGACACTGAAACGACCACCGCGGTTTATGATGAGAATGGTAAGTTCCTACGAAATGAAACCACGACAGAGCAAGGTGATTATTCAACATTAGCTTCTGCTCTTTCTGGCGTAAACGGCGCAGCAATGAGTGTGGTGATGGGTGACTGGACTGCCTTGATCAGCGCGGTAGCAACCGACTCTAATTCAAATATTCTGTCTTCTCCAAGTATTACCGTGATGGATAACGGTGAAGCGTCGTTCATCGTTGGTGAAGAAGTTCCGGTTCTGACAGGCTCGACGGCGGGCTCAAGCAACGACAACCCATTCCAAACGGTTGAGCGTAAAGAAGTCGGTATCAAGCTTAAAGTGGTTCCACAGATCAACGAAGGCGACTCAGTTCAATTACAAATAGAACAAGAAGTATCAAACGTATTGGGCGCGAACGGTGCGGTTGATGTTCGTTTTGCGAAGCGTCAGCTAAATACGTCAGTAATTGTTCAAGACGGCCAAATGCTAGTGCTTGGCGGTCTGATTGATGAACGCGCATTAGAGAGTGAATCTAAGGTGCCGTTCTTGGGTGATATCCCAGTACTTGGCCATCTATTCAAATCAACCAGTACTCAGGTTGAGAAAAAGAACCTAATGGTATTCATCAAGCCGACCATTATTCGTGATGGTATGACGGCCGATGGTATTACTCAGCGTAAATACAACTTTATTCGTGCTGAGCAGTTGTATAAGTCAGAGCAGGGCCTGAAGCTGATGGATGACGATAATATTCCAGTGCTGCCTAAATTTGGCGAAAGCATGAATTACCCGGCTGAACTTCAAGCCTTCATTGATCAGATGGAAACAGAATAATGGCTGAATTGGTAGGGGCGGCACGTACTTATCAGCGCTTGCCGTTTAGCTTTGCGAATCGTTACAAAATGGTGCTGGAGTATCAGCACCCAGAGCGCGCACCGACACTGTATTATGTTGAACCACTGAAATCAGCGGCGATCATCGAGGTGAGCCGTGTAGTGAAAGATGGTTTCACACCACAAGCGATCACTGCCGACGAATTTGATAAAAAACTGACCGATGCGTACCAACGTGACTCTTCAGAAGCGCGTCAATTAATGGAAGACATTGGTGCTGACAGTGATGACTTCTTCTCGTTGGCGGAAGAGCTGCCACAAGATGAAGACTTGCTTGAGTCAGAAGACGATGCGCCAATCATCAAGCTAATCAACGCGATGCTGGGGGAGGCGATCAAAGAAGGTGCTTCGGATATCCATATCGAGACCTTTGAGAAGTCGCTGTCGATCCGCTTCCGTATTGATGGTGTGCTGCGTGATGTTCTAGCGCCAAGCCGTAAATTGGCGCCGCTGCTAGTGTCACGTGTAAAGGTTATGGCGAAGTTGGATATTGCGGAAAAACGCGTGCCACAAGATGGTCGTATTTCACTGCGTATTGGTGGCCGAGCAGTCGATGTTCGTGTATCAACCATGCCTTCATCACACGGTGAGCGTGTGGTAATGCGTCTGTTGGATAAAAACGCGACCCGCCTAGATCTGCACAGTTTAGGTATGACGGCAGAGAACCACGAGAACTTCCGTAAACTCATTCAACGTCCGCACGGCATTATCTTGGTAACGGGTCCTACAGGTTCGGGTAAATCCACAACCTTGTATGCAGGCCTGCAAGAGCTCAACAGCAACGAACGCAATATCCTTACCGTTGAAGATCCAATCGAATTCGATATCGATGGTATTGGTCAAACACAAGTGAACCCTAAGGTTGATATGACCTTTGCTCGTGGTTTACGTGCGATTCTTCGTCAAGACCCGGATGTGGTGATGATTGGTGAGATTCGTGACTTAGAGACCGCGGAGATTGCCGTTCAAGCTTCTTTGACGGGTCACTTAGTGATGTCGACCCTCCATACCAATACCGCAGTTGGTGCGATTACACGTCTGCGCGACATGGGCATCGAACCATTCCTTATCTCTTCTTCACTGCTGGGTGTTTTGGCCCAGCGCTTAGTTCGTACTTTGTGTAACGACTGTAAAGAGCCTTATGAAGCGGACAAAGAGCAGAAAAAGCTGTTTGGCTTGAAGAAGAAAGACAGCCTGACCCTTTACCATGCCAAAGGTTGTGAGCACTGTAGCCATAAAGGTTACCGAGGCCGTACTGGTATTCATGAATTACTGATGGTTGATGAATCGGTTCAAGAGCTGATTCACAGTGAAGCGGGTGAGCAAGCGATCGAGAAAGCAATTCGTGGCACAACCCCAAGTATTCGAGAGGATGGCTTGAGCAAAGTTCTGAAAGGGGTAACGTCCCTAGAAGAAGTGATGCGAGTGACCAAGGAAGTCTAGTATGGCGGCATTTGAATACAAAGCGCTGGATGCCAAAGGCAAAAGTAAAAAGGGCTCGATTGAAGCGGATAACGCTCGTCAGGCTCGTCAGCGCTTAAAAGAACAAGGCTTAATGCCGGTTGAAATGGCTGAAGCCAAAGCAAAAAGCAGTAAAGGAGGCAGCGCGCCTTCTACTGGTTTTAAGCGTGGTATCAGCACGCCAGACCTTGCTTTGATTACTCGCCAAATTTCTACATTGGTTCAATCAGGTATGCCGCTAGAAGAGTGTTTGAAGGCCGTGGCAGAGCAATCGGAGAAGCCTCGCATTCGCACTATGTTATTGGCGGTTCGTTCTAAAGTGACGGAAGGCTACTCGCTAGCGGATAGCTTGGCTGATTACCCGCACATCTTTGACGAACTGTTCCGAGCCATGGTGGCGGCAGGTGAGAAATCTGGGCACTTAGACGCGGTACTGGAGCGATTAGCCGACTACGCAGAAAATCGCCAAAAGATGCGCTCTAAGCTGCTGCAAGCGATGATCTACCCTGTGGTGCTGGTGGTGTTTGCGGTGACTATCGTTTCGTTCCTATTAGCAACGGTAGTACCCAAGATCGTTGAACCAATCATCCAGATGGGACAAGAGCTTCCTCAATCAACCCAATTTTTATTGGCATCGAGTGAATTTATCCAGGATTGGGGCATCCAATTACTGTTGCTGATCATTGGCGTGATTATATTGATTAAGACCGCGCTCAAAAGACCGGGCGTGCGTCTAAGTTGGGATCGCAAATTGTTGAGTATCCCGCTGATCGGCAAGATAGCGAAAGGTATCAACACCTCTCGCTTTGCACGCACACTTTCAATTTGTACCTCAAGTGCGATTCCAATCCTTGAGGGGATGAAGGTTGCGGTTGACGTTATGTCGAACCACCATGTCAAACAACAAGTATTACAAGCATCAGATAGCGTGAGAGAAGGGGCAAGCCTGCGTAAAGCGCTTGATCATACTAAGCTCTTCCCGCCGATGATGCTGCACATGATTGCCAGCGGTGAGCAGAGTGGCCAATTAGAGCAGATGCTGACTCGTGCAGCTGATAACCAAGACCAAAGCTTTGAGTCGACGGTAAATATTGCGTTAGGCATTTTTACCCCGGCACTTATCGCTCTGATGGCGGGTTTGGTGCTGTTTATTGTGATGGCGACTCTGATGCCAATGCTTGAAATGAACAATTTAATGAGCGGCTAATTCCGTTCATAGAATGTTTTTGGATTATCGAGAAGAAGGACACCATTCCCCTCAACTCGTTGTCTGTACTTTGGAGAAAATAATGAAAAATAAAATGAAGAAACAATCAGGCTTTACCCTACTAGAGGTGATGGTGGTTGTGGTTATTCTTGGCGTGTTGGCGAGCTTTGTTGTACCTAACCTATTGGGTAATAAAGAGAAGGCTGATCAACAAAAAGCCATCACAGATATCGTGGCGCTAGAGAATGCGCTAGATATGTACAAACTGGATAACAGCGTGTACCCAACAACGGATCAAGGTCTTGATGCACTGGTTTCTAAGCCAAGCAGCCCAGAGCCTCGTAACTACCGTGATGGCGGCTACATCAAGCGTCTACCTAACGACCCATGGGGCAACGAATATCAATACCTAAGCCCTGGTGATAACGGTACTATCGACATCTTTACACTTGGCGCTGATGGCCAAGAAGGTGGTGAAGGCATTGCTGCGGATATCGGTAACTGGAACATGCAAGACTTTCAGTAAGCCTAGGCTTATTGTCGCTTGACGCCGTTATTTGATGGTCGGACGTAAACATATGGAGTCTGCAAGGTGAAAACTACGCACAAACAGCCAGGTTTCACCTTGATTGAGATTCTTTTGGTGTTGGTATTACTTTCAGTAACGGCGGTCGCAGTGATTGCGACCATTCCTACCAATAGTAAAGATGTCGCCAAAAAATACGCTCAAAGTTTCTATCAACGAGTTCAGTTACTTAGTGAAGAAGCGATTTTGAGTGGGTTGGATTTTGGCATTCGCATCGATGAAAAGAAATCGACCTATGTTCTGATGACGCTGAAGTCTGAAGGTTGGCAGGAAGTCGAATTCGAAAAAATACCCTCTTCAACAGAGTTACCGGAAGATCTTGCTCTATCACTCAGCTTAGGCGGTGGCGCATGGGCAGACGATGATCGGTTATTCAACCCAGGAAGCTTATTTGATGAAGATATGTTTGCTGACCTTGAAGAAGAAAAGAAACTTAAGCCACCTCAAATCTACATCTTGTCGAGTGCTGAAGTGACACCATTTACACTCTCTTTTTATCCCAATACAGGCGATACCATACAAGATGGGTGGCGCATTAAAGCGTCGGATAATGGTGTGATTCGACTGTTGGAACCAGGAGAAGAAGATGAAGAGGAATAACCGTTCTCCTTATCGCTCTCGTGGTATGACGCTACTTGAGGTGTTAGTGGCACTCGCGATATTTGCTACTGCGGCGATCAGTGTGATTCGTGCCGTAACCCAGCACATCAATACATTGAGCTATTTAGAAGAAAAGACCTTCGCGGCTATGGTCGTTGATAATCAAATGGCTTTGGTGATGTTACACCCGGAGAAGCTGAAAAAGACACAAGGCACGCAAGAGTTGGCGGGTCGAGAGTGGTTTTGGAAAGTTACCCCAATTGATACGGCTGATAATCTGCTGAAAGCCTTTGATGTCAGCGTGGCAACCAGCAAGCAAGCTTCTCCAGTCGTTACGGTGCGCAGTTATGTGGTCAACTAAGAGAATGCGGTTAGTTAAAAGCATGACGGTAAATAACAGTATGGCTCGCAAACAAGGTCTATCTTCAAAAGGGAGAGGTTTTACCTTAATTGAGGTGCTCGTTTCGATTGCTATCTTTGCCACACTGAGCATGGCGGCCTATCAAGTAGTGAATCAGGTGCAGCGAAGCAACGAGCTTTCAGCTGAGCGCAGCGCTCGTTTGAATCAACTGCAGCGCAGTTTAGTTATCTTAGATAATGATTTTCGCCAGATGGCAGTGCGACAATTTCGTACTGATGGTGAGGAAGCATCATCTAAGCTGATTATAGTGAAAGAGTATTTATTGGATTCTGATAGCATTGGCATCGTGTTTACTCGTCTTGGCTGGCACAACCCACAGCAGCAGTTCCCTCGAGGTGAAGTCACTAAAGTGGGCTACCGCCTTAAAGAAGAGACCCTCGAACGCGTATGGTGGCGCTACCCAGATACACCAGCAGGGCAGGAAGCGGTTATTACCCCTTTGCTTGATGATGTTGAAACTTTGGAGTTCGAGTTCTACGACGGAAAGCGTTGGGGCAAAGAGTGGCAAGCCGATAAGTCGCTACCGAAGGCGGTGAGACTTAAGCTGACGTTAAAAGATTATGGTGAGGTAGAGCGAATTTATCTGACACCAAGTGGCACCCTAGATCAGGTTGGTGGTGACTCAAACAGTGACTCTTCAGGCAGTAGCGAGGGGAACGATGATGCCTCGAACTAATCAGCTTGCATTAACGAGACGAGCGTTAGGACGTAAGCAACGTGGTGTCGCGCTGATCATTATCCTGATGTTACTGGCGATAATGGCAACCATAGCTGGCAGCATGTCGGAGCGCTTGTTTACTCAATTTAAACGCGTTGGTAACCAACTGAATTACCAACAAGCTTATTGGTATAGCATAGGCGTTGAAGCGCTCGTGCAAGATGGTATTAGGCAAAGCTACAAAGACAGTGATACGGTCAACTTAAGTCAGCCGTGGGCGTTAGAAGAGCAGGTATTCCCGTTAGATTATGGACAAGTTAAGGGGCGTATTGTTGATGCGCAATCTTGTTTTAATCTCAATGCACTGGCTGGAGTGACAACCACTTCCAGCAACCAGACACCTTATCTAGTGACGGTTTGGCAAACCTTATTGGAAAACCAAGACGTTGAGCCTTATCAGGCTGAGGTTATCGCGCATTCAAGCTGGGAGTTTGTCGATAGCGATACTCGAGCAACTTCTTCAGCAGGCGTCGAGGACAGCACCTATGAGGCGATGAAGCCACCTTATGTCGCAGCAAACGGTTTAATGGCGGATGAGTCTGAGCTAAGAGCGGTGTATCAGGTGACTGGTGAAGTCATGAATAAGGTTCGTCCTTTTGTGTGTGCCTTACCGACCGATGATTTTCGACTGAACGTGAACACATTGACGGAGCAACAAGCGCCGTTATTGGAAGCGATGTTTGCACCTGGCTTAAGTGAGTCGGATGCGAAACAGCTGATTGATAAACGCCCGTTTGATGGCTGGGACACCGTAGATGATTTCATGGCCGAGAGCGCCATTACCGCGGTCAGTGCTGAAGTCAGCAAAAAAGCAAAAGCATATTTAACTGTAGATAGCGCCTATTTTGAGCTAGATGCAGAGGTTTTAGTTGAGCAATCTCGTGTACGTATACGAACGCTTTTCTATAGTAGTAATCGAGAAACAGTGACGGTGGTACGCCGTCGTTTTGGAGGAATCAGTGAGCGAGTTTCTGACCGTTCGACTGAGTAGCGAACCACAGAGCCCAGTGCAGTGGTTAGTTTGGTCGACAAGCCAACAAGAAGTGATAGCAAGCGGTGAACTGTCTAGCTGGGAACAGCTTGGTGAGTTAACGCCTTACGCTGAAAAGCGCAGTTGTATCGCTTTATTGCCGGGAAATGAGTGCTTAATTAAGCGTGTTGAGATCCCGAAGGGTGCTGCTCGCCAGTTCGATTCTATGCTGCCGTTTTTATTAGAAGACGAAGTCGCGCAAGATATCGAAGACTTACATCTGACTATTTTAGATAAAGACGCAACGCATGCCACCGTGTGTGGTGTGGAACGCGAGTGGCTGAAGCAGGCGCTGGATACTTTCCGCGAAGCTAACATTATCTTTCGTAAAGTATTGCCTGATACCTTAGCGTTGCCTATAGAAGAGCAGGGCATCAGTGCGCTACAGATCGACCAACATTGGTTATTGCGTCAAAGCAACTATCAAGCAGTGTCGATCAATGAGGCGTGGCTAGCGATGTTCTTACAAAGCGATTGGGTTGCCTTAGATGACGAAGAGCAATCACCAACGATTTTTAGCTACACCGCACTGCCAAGTGATGACGTTCAACAGCAAAGTGGCATTGAGTGGCAAGCTAAGCCTGCTGAACTGGTGATGTCTTTACTGAGCCAACAAGCCATCACAAGTGGCGTAAACTTACTGACTGGCACCTTTAAAACCAAATCTTCATTCAGTAAGTACTGGCGTGTATGGCAAAAAGTAGCGATCGCAGCTTGTTTGCTGGTGGCGGTGATCGTCACTCAGCAAGTCTTAAAGGTTCAGCAGTACGAAGCACAAGCCGAAGCGTACCGAACGGAGAGTGAACGTATTTTTAGAAGCGTACTTCCGGACAAGCAACGTATTCCGACGGTCAGCTACCTTAAGCGCCAGATGAACGACGAAGCTAAGAAGTATGGTGGCTCGGGTGATGGTGATTCCTTACTTGGATGGCTAGCGTTACTGCCAGAAACTTTAGGACAAGTGAAAGCCATCGAAGTGAATAGTATTCGCTACGACGGCAACCGCTCAGAGGTGAGATTGGAAGCGAAAAGTTCTGACTTCCAACATTTCGAGACTGCGCGAGTGAAACTTGAAGAGAAGTTTACTGTTGAGCAAGGGCCGTTGAATCGTAATGGTGATGCCGTATTTGGTAGCTTTACCCTTAAACCCCGTCAATAAACTGCGTAAGGAGATCAGTGATGAGAAATATGATTGAGCCACTCCAAGCGTGGTGGACTTCAATAAGTCAAAGAGAGCAACGATTAGTGATCGGTTGTTCTATTCTATTGGTGGTAGGCATCGTGTACTGGGGGCTATTGCAGCCGCTTAGTCAGCGAGCTGAGATGGCGCAAAACCGTATTCAAAGTGAGAAGCAACTGCTGACTTGGGTAACCAATAAAGCCAACGAAGTGGTGGAGCTGCGAGGAAGTGGTGGGATTGTTGCTAGCCAGCCTTTAAACCAATCTGTGCCAGCTTCTATGCGTCGTTTCAAGATTGAATTAATTCGAGTTCAGCCGCGTGGCGAGATGCTGCAAGTCTGGGTGAAACCTGTGCCTTTTAATCAGTTCGTAGATTGGCTGACATACTTGAAAGAGAAGCAGGGTGTCGAAGTTGAGTTTATGGACATTGATCGCTCCGATAACCCAGGGGTTATTGAGGTCAACCGACTACAGTTTAAACGAGGTTAATGTGAAACGCGGTTTATCTTTGAAGTTAGGTTTACTTTTTGGCGGCATCTTTATTGTCTTTTTCTCGGTTAGTCTGTTGCTGCATCTACCGGCCTCTTTTGTAATCAAACATGCACCGGCTTTGCGTGGCTTGAATATTGAAGGTGTTGAAGGAACGGTTTGGCAAGGCAGCGCTAATAATATTTCTTGGCAGCGTGTTAATTATGGTTCAGTGCAGTGGGACTTCCAGTTCTCTAAACTCTTCCAAGCCAAAGCTGAATTAGCGGTTCGTTTTGGTCGTAATAGCGACATGAACTTGTCAGGAAAAGGGCGCGTTGGGTACAGCATGAGTGGTGCGTATGCGGAAAACTTAGTAGCATCAATGCCCGCTGCTAACGTGATGAAGTATGCGCCAGCGATTCCAGTCCCGGTTTCAATTGGTGGACAAGTAGAGCTGACGATCAAGCATGCGGTTCATGCTCAACCTTGGTGTCAGTCTGGAGAAGGCACTGTGGCTTGGTCTGGTGCTGCAGTCGACTCGCCAGTGGGTTCGTTGGATCTTGGCCCTGTGATTGCTGACATCACTTGTGAAGATAATACACTGGCAGCCAAGGGCTCTCAGAAGAGTGCTCAAGTGGATAGCGAGTTCTCTGCGAATGTTACACCAAATCAAAGCTACACCTCGGCAGCATGGTTTAAACCGGGTGCAGAATTCCCGCCAGCCATGCAGAGTCAGCTTAAGTGGCTTGGTAATCCAGATAGCCAAGGTAAGTACCAGTTTAGTTATCAAGGGCGCTTCTAGTTAGCTTCTTAATAACTAGTTTCTGCTGGTTATCCGATAACAAGACATAAAAAAATGGGCACCTCATCGAGGTGCCCATTTTATTTGAATACTGTATCAGATCGAAAGGTCAACAGACCCTAATCTTTGCTCTGTAAGATCTCGGCCCATGGTAAGTCTGCATCACCCAGCACAATGAAGTTCGGGTTCTCAAGCGTCTCTCTTTCATTGTAAGAGAGTGGCTCTAATTGCGTGCTTAAAATGCGTCCACCCGCCTCTTCAACAATGCACTGCGTCGCGGCGGTATCCCACTCACCAGTAGGCCCAAGGCGCAAGTAACAATCGACAGCACCTTCTGCGACCAGGCAGGCTTTCAAAGCTGCTGAGCCTAATGGCACTAAGTCATAGTTCCAAGCGGGACTCATACGGCTAGTGATACGATTGATGTCTTGGCGACGGCTAATCGCCATTGCAATAGATTGGTTTGGTAACTCATGACGATGCGTTTTGATTTTAACGCTGTCGTTAAGGTCTGGAATCTTCCAAGCCCCTTTACCGCTGTAAGCGTAATAGCTCACACCAGAAACTGGTGCATACACCACACCCATCACCGGCTTATTGTGCTCAATTAGTGCAATAATTGTCGCGAAATCACCGCTTCTTGCGATGAACTCCTGCGTTCCATCTAATGGGTCAACCAGCCAGTAGCGATCCCATTGCGCGCGCTTTTCTAGGCTAATGTCAGCGGCCTCTTCAGATAGCACTGGGATATCTGGCGTGAGCTCACTCAGTTTTTTCGAGATCAGTTTATGCGCTGCCAGATCGGCACTGGTGACTGGCGTGTCGTCACTTTTGGTGAACTCTTCGTAATCTTTCTTTTCGTAGATCTCTAAAATGAGCTGGCCTGCAGAGCGAGCAACTTCAATCACAGAGGGTAGGAGATGAGACAAATCTTTTGTTGTTGGCATAAATATTCTCTTACTCTTCGGAGCGCTTATGGCTTTAGTTATTATTTAGCGAGCGAAGGGTCAATAGTAGGGCGGTAATACTGCGAGCTTCACAGAAGTCGAGATGCGTTAATAGCTCTTCGGCTTGAGCAAGCGGCCAGCGCACAATGTCCAGTGGTTCAGGTTCATCACCTTCTAGCTTCTCTGGGTAGAGGTCTTCTGCGATAAACAGCGTCATTTTGCTAGAAAAGTAAGAGGGAGCGAGAATCACTTCCTTGAGCGGAGTGAGTTTGTTAGCACCAAAGCCAATCTCTTCTTTGAGTTCACGAACCGCGGCGTCACTTGGTTGCTCACCTGGATCAATCAGCCCTTTTGGAAAGCCGAGTTCGTAGCGTTCAGTTCCCGCTGCATATTCACGTACTAATAGAATATCGCCTTGCTCAGTAATCGGAACCATCATCACTGCGTTGCGCCCGCTAGGCTTCATGCGTTCGTAAGTGCGCTCTTCACCGTTTGAAAAGCGTAAGTCGAGAGACTCGATAGAGAATAGTCTTGATTGAGCGACAGTTTGTTTAGCCAAAATCTCTGGCTTGGTCCTTTTTGTCATTGCGCTCGCTCCTTAGCTCATTGGAATTCTTTCTTATAAAGTCATTCTAATATAGGGGAAATGACCTTGAGTTCCTAGATCCGAGTTTTCATATCCGAAAATTATTGAAGCAAGAATCGATTACGATCACTTGAATACCTTACTCAAGATGGTAACGAGGTGAAGTTTTACTGGATAACAAAAGAGTATAGAGAGAACGTGATAGTCCTAACTTGTTCATCCATAAAACAAAAAAGGTTGACGCTTGCGCATCAACCTTTCAAAAAATCATTCATACTTAATCAGAGATTAGTAGTAAGAGTGCTCACCACGATCGTGCTCTGTTGCATCACGAACAGCAGTCAGTTCACCTTCGAACTGTTGAAGAAGCTCTTTTTCGATGCCTTCTTTTAGCGTTACATCAACCATAGAACAACCGTTACAACCACCACCGAATGCCACGATAGCTGCGCCGTCTTCAGTGATTTCTACCAAGCTAACGTGACCGCCGTGACCAGCAAGTTGTGGGTTAACTTGTGTTTGAATTGCGTATTCAACACGTTCTAGAAGTGGTGCATCGTCAGCTACTTTACGCATCTTAGCGTTTGGTGCTTTAAGCGTTAGTTGAGAGCCCATTTTGTCAGTAACGAAGTCAATTTCAGCTTCATCTAGGAACGGTAGGCTTAGCTCATCTACGTATGCAGAGAAAGCTTCGAATTTAAGTTCTGTGTCAGACGCTTCAATAGCATCTGTAGGGCAGTAAGAAACACCACACTCTGCGTTTTGTGTACCCGGGTTTACCACGAACACACGAATGTTTGTACCTTCAGGCTGCTGTGACAGCAGATTGGCAAAATGAGTTTGAGCTGTTTCTGTAATAGTAATATTTGACACGACGAATACCTGAGTAAATTTGTAGGCTATTAGCGCCATTCTACTCCTGTCAGATTTGTAATTCAGCCCTTTTTTGTTGGATTGCTGTACAAGTAGCGACTCACGCCAGTTATCCAGAGGGCTCAGGAGTGCGGCAGATGCAGTAAATATCAATCCTTTTCACCCCTACTTCAAGTAATAATTGGCATAATTGATGCACAGTACTGCCTGTGGTTACAACATCATCAATTATCGCGACATGCGAGTCATCCATCGCTGAGAAGCTGGTGTTTCTCATCGCGAATGCGCCTTTCAAATTACTTTTTCTGGCTGATTTAGTTAGCCCTTGCTGCGAAGCGGTTGAACGGATGCGCTTGAATAAAACGGCATGCTCCACCTTGAGGTCTTGAGCGGTGTAACGCGCCAGTAGCTGACTTTGATTAAAACCACGATGAAAGTATCGACGCCAATGTAAGGGAACACTGGTGACTAGCGATGCCGGTTCTTTGATGCGTGACGCGAGCAAGGTCGACAGATCTCGGGCAAACCAGAATTTATCGGCATACTTCATCTGTTGGATATAGCCTGCAGTTGGAAAGGTGTAATCACCGACACAATATAGCCGATGCCAAGGTGGCGGGTTAGCTAAGCACTCACCGCATTGTTCGACGGCTGTGACCGTTTTCAATCCGCACCTTTGACAGCGAGGCACTAGCTCGAACAGCTTTAGGCAACTATTGCACCATCGAGGGTGGTGATCATCTGGCTGTTTATCTAGCTTACAGAGGTGGCATTGAGGTGTGACCAGACGTGGTGTGTGTTTTTGTAGCCAATCGGATAACATAGCTCGCGATGCTTTTGGGTTATGGTGTTCCTTTTGCTCACCATACTGAAAAGTGCAGGTTATCGCTGATGGAAAAAGTAGGGAATATTGAGAATGAGTGACGCGTTATATTGGCATGTTTCAGGACAGGGCCCCGATTTGGTGTTGGTTCACGGCTGGGGAATGAACGGTGCTGTCTGGCAGCAAACCGTTAATGCGTTAGAGACTGATTTCCGTGTGCACGTTGTCGATTTGCCAGGTTACGGACACAGCTCTCATTGCCACGCTCAAGATCTTGAAGAGATAGCCCAGCAACTGTTGGCCGAAGCACCAAAGCAAGCGATTTGGGTCGGCTGGTCACTTGGTGGCTTGGTAGCGACGCATATGGCTCTTCATCACCCCGATTATGTGAGCAAGCTGGTGACGGTTGCTAGTTCACCGAAATTCGCAGCCGCGAAAGAGCCGGTGCTATGGCGCGGTATCCAACCCAACGTATTAACCGCGTTTACGGAACAGTTGGTGGAAGATTT
Organism: Vibrio sp. 99K-1; assembly: GCF_013114585.1. Taxonomy (NCBI): domain Bacteria; kingdom Pseudomonadati; phylum Pseudomonadota; class Gammaproteobacteria; order Vibrionales; family Vibrionaceae; genus Vibrio; species Vibrio sp. 99K-1. The sequence continues at coordinate 63,146 of NZ_VTXF01000012.1, read as the reverse complement.
CCAAACCACCATCGAACGCTTTATGGCATTGCAAGCCATGGGCAGCCCATCAGCAAGGCAAGATGTAAAACAGCTCAAGCAAGCGGTGCTGTCTCGCCCATTACCAAACCCTGATTCATTATTGTCAGGACTGAAGATGTTGTCTGATGTCGATTTAAGAGAGCAATTACCGGAGATTTCCGTTCCTATGCTGCGCTTGTATGGTCGATTAGACGGGCTAGTACCAATCAAGGTTGCCAAAGACTTGGGCAATGCACTGCCTCACACCGAGCAATACATCTTTACTCAATCCTCGCATGCACCGTTTATGACGGAAGCGGATGCCTTCTGCAGTGAGCTAGTCAGCTTCGCACAAAAATAATTGCTAAATTTATATCCGGCTCGGTCGATATATAACCTAATACCAATCACAGTAAGTGTTCAACAATAGCGTTTTAACAAGCTAGGATGATCAGTTATTTACTACGATTGGTATAACACCAACGTGTTGCATGATACTCAGACCTAACTCTCTCCAGAGCTGATTGCGGTAAGTTGGGCTATGCCTGTTGTGTGTTCTCGGTACAACAGTGTTATGGCAATAGTGATGGGCGATTCTTGAGGAGAGTTCGCGATGATTGTGTCACCTGCAACTGCAGTGAGTGTGCCACTAATCGCCCCGTCCGTTAATGTGCAAACAGAGCAAGTTGCGCGTGATAATAGAGTCCGAGAGCCTGTTGCTCCCGCAGTAGCATTGGCGAGAACCAATGCAGAGCGTAAGGTAAAATCAGACGATAAACGAAGGCAGCAGTCGGCTTGGGATCCTTCTGACCATCCAGGTTATGAAATGGAGAACGAGTCAGAGGCCAATTCGGTTAGCCAAGAAGAGCCACAAGACCCTTTTGAGCGGCTGTTCAGCTTGTTAGCGCTGAGAACATACAGTGCTGACCAAGGAAAAGGCTATACCATGCGTTTCCGCCTGCCAAAGCATGTTTTAGATGCGGCGATTCAGGAGGGACAGATGGAGAAACGACGTAAGGTCATAAAATATCATTATGGTCATGCTGTTGCGCCTCATGCTCCGTCAGAGATGTTGGTCGTATTATAATTATACTCTTCATACTTGAAGCTGCAGCGTTGTTAACTGCGTAAGTTCACCCTAATCACATAGACCCCCTATGCTCATAGGGCTGAACTTCATACCTTTGTAAGGAAAAGGTTGCCTAGCTGCAACTCCAATTATTTTGAGTATAAACACGAAGGATACAACCAAGCTTCGATGTCTCTTTTGAACACATAATAAAAAAACCTGCATACCCTAAGGGATGCAGGTTTTCTGTTTTAGGCGAATCTGTTTTTCAAATGCGCTATTGGATTATTTTTTCGCTTTAGCAAAAGCAGCTGCGAATGCACCGCCCATTGCGCCATTTTGTTGTGGCTCTTCACGACGGCGTTGTCCACCTTGCGAGTGTTGATTCGGGCGGCTTTGCGTGCGGGGTGCACTTGAACGTTGAGCTCGGTTGTCTTGTCCCGGCTCATCTTTCATACGCATGCTGAGTGCAATACGTTTACGCTGAACATCCACTTCCATCACTTTCACTTTCACGATGTCACCCGCTTTAACCACTTCACGTGGATCAGAGACAAAGCGATCGGTAAGCGCTGAAATGTGTACTAAACCATCTTGGTGAACGCCGATATCGACGAAGGCACCGAAGTTAGCCACGTTTGATACCACACCTTCTAGAATCATGCCTGGCTCCAAGTCTGAAACGCTGTTTACGCCGTCGGCGAAGGTAGCAGTCTTGAACTCAGGGCGAGGGTCACGGCCGGGCTTATCCAGTTCTTTGATGATGTCAGTCACCGTAGGTACACCAAAGTTTTCATTGGTGTAATCAATCGCATGCAGGCCGCGTAGGAAGTCTGTGTTACCTACCAAAGACTTGATGTCTTTCTGGTTTTTCTCAGCGATGTTCTTCACCACTGGGTAAGCTTCTGGGTGCACCGATGATGCATCTAGCGGGTTCTTGCCGTCCATGATACGCAGGAAGCCAGCACACTGTTCAAAGGCTTTAGGCCCTAAACGAGCGACTTTTTTCAGTGTCGTACGTGCTTCAAAGCGACCATTTTCATCACGGTAGTCGACGATGTTCTGAGCGATAGCGCTAGAGAGGCCCGCTACGCGAGTTAGCAGCGCAGCCGAAGCGGTATTCACATCAACCCCCACCGCGTTTACACAGTCTTCGACAATCGCATCTAGGCGCTTAGCAAGCATGGTTTGGCTTACATCGTGTTGGTATTGGCCCACACCGATCGATTTAGGGTCAATCTTCACAAGCTCCGCCAGAGGATCTTGTAGACGACGCGCGATAGATACAGCACCGCGCAGCGATACGTCCATGTTCGGGAACTCTTTCGCTGCTAATTCAGACGCTGAGTACACCGATGCCCCGGCTTCGCTGACAATGATTTTTTGCGCTTTTAGGTTGCCACGCTTAATCACATCAGCCACAAAGCTATCGGTTTCGCGTGAAGCGGTACCGTTACCAATTGCAATCAGGTCAACGTTGAACTGACGAACCATCTGCTCAACAACGTGTGCTGATTTGTCGTATTGCTTTTGTGGTGGGTGAGGGTAAATGGTTTCTGTCGCGAGGACCTTACCGGTTGAATCGACAACCGCGATTTTCGAACCGGTACGTAAACCTGGATCTAGGCCTAACGTTGCACGAGGGCCAGCAGGCGCAGCCATCAGTAGGTCTTTTAGGTTGGTGGCGAATACTTCAATTGCTTCGATCTCTGCACGCTCTTTCATCGCGCCCATGAGTTCGGTTTCCATGTGCATAGAAACCTTAATACGCCATGCCCAGCTGATCACTTGCTTACGCCATGCATCTGCAGGTGCACTGCTCAGTGTAATACCGTAGTGATCAGAGATGATGTTTTCACAGTAAGAACCACGAGCGCCTTCTTCTTGTTCAGGGTCGGCATTCATCGCTAGGGTTAGGAAGCCTTCATTTCGGCCACGTAACATCGCAAGTGCACGGTGAGAAGGCACCTTGCTGAGTGTTTCGTTGTGCTCGAAGTAGTCTTTGAACTTCTCGCCTTCTTGCTCTTTACCTGTCACTACACGAGCGACTAGCTCTGAGTTGCGTGTTAGGTGTTGGCGAATCTTTTCTAGTAGGTTTGCGTCTTCCGCAATGCGTTCCATGATGATCGCACGAGCGCCATCGAGCGCGGCTTTGGTATCGGCAATGCCTTTATCGTTGCTGATGAAGTTCGCTGCTTCCGTTTCTGGATCGTGCTGTGGTTCATTCCACAGTGTGTCGGCAAGTGGCTCTAAACCTGCTTCAATCGCGATCTGACCTTTCGTGCGACGTTTTGGTTTGTAAGGTAGGTATAAATCTTCTAGACGAGTCTTGCTGTCGGCGTGAGTGATATCACGCTCGAGCTCTGGCGTGAGCTTACCTTGGTCTTGAATCGACTTAAGAATCGTTTGGCGACGATCATCAAGTTCACGAAGGTAAGAAAGGCGACTATCAAGGTTACGTAATTGGGTATCGTCTAAGCCTCCCGTAACCTCTTTACGGTAGCGGGCAATAAAGGGAACGGTATTACCGTCGTCAATTAGGGTTACTGCGGCGGTGACTTGCTCAGAACGAACATTCAGTTCTTCAGCGATCAGTCGACAGATAGCTTGGCTCATCCGATGAATCTCTTATTTAATATTGTGACAAATATATGGGGGTGAGCGTACGCTTTTTCTAGCTTTGACTGTGTAATTATCCTGTCAGAAGTCGAATTTCCGTTTGTGATACCCGCTTTGTGCGAGATCTCTTACAAGTGATGTGAGACTAAGTCACTTTAAACTCAGAAAATTGTCCCAATAAAAATATAAGTTAATGATTTGATTGGTTTTTATGTTTTTGAGCGTATTTCCCACAGCAAATGTTTTTTAGGACTATCTAGGAAACACGGCCATTTCCCGTAATATTTAACTTGTCGACAGGGAGTTGGCAGGAACAGGAAAAAGCCTAATGGACTAGGTATCTTCAGGATGAAGATTTGATTACTTAGGATGAGTGGTCAGCAAGGAAGTGATAATCTCTGGATGAGATTCGCCAGTCAGGACGACAGGCTAGAATGGACACCGCTAGGATGGCGATGAACAAAAAGGAAATTGGTTAAAGGATTTAGCCATTATCAAGGAAAGATGCAGGGAGCACCTTATCTAGAAGAGATAAACAGTAGCCGGATTGCTGCGATAGAGACTTAACCCCGCTAGGCGAAAGCCTTGCGGGGTTTTCTTTTATCTGGAGTTTGGGTTTTATAGATACTCAGTACATCGCTAAGTGACTAATAAGTAGAATTATTTGTTGTCTGCGTAGCGAATCGAGTTAATGAACCACTCTTTGTCGCCTTCCGGTGTTTTTACCGTAAATTCATCATCCACTTCTTTCTTAAGTAGAGCTCTAGCCATTGGCGAGTCGATAGAGATATAACCTTTAGCATCGCCATAGATCTCTTCTGGACCGACAATTCGAAACTTCTTAATTTCCCCATCATCATTCTCGATTTCGACCCAAGCCCCGAAAAATACCTTACCTTCTTGTTGTGGCGAGTAATCAACGATCGTGACATCAGGTAGGAACTTTCTTAAGAAACGAACTCGGCGATCGATCTGACGAAGTAGACGCTTATTGAAGGTGTAATCTGCGTTTTCTGAGCGATCTCCAAGGCTTGCCGCCCAAGTGACTATCTTAGTAATTTCAGGGCGTTTCTCGTGCCATAAGTGGTCATGTTCGGCTTTGAGCTTGTTATAACCTTCTCGGGTGATAAGTTTGGTTTTCATAAATCTTACTTAATGAAATGATGATCTAAGATAGAATATATAGAAAGGCAACATACGTTAACAATTATTTAGGCGACTTTTTCTCCAATAATGTTACATTTTTAATGTATTAACTCATTAGACTGTGCCCAAAAGCTTATAACCCAATAAGCGATTAATAGGTGGAACCATTACATGCAAGAAAACTACAAAATTTTAGTGGTCGATGACGATGCTCGTTTACGTGCACTGTTAGAGCGCTATCTGTCAGAGCAAGGCTTTCAAGTGCGTAGCGTGGCAAACAGTGAGCAGATGGACCGCCTGTTAACCCGTGAAAATTTTCACTTGATGGTATTGGATTTAATGTTGCCGGGCGAAGATGGTCTATCGATCTGTCGTCGTCTACGAAACGCAAACAACTCACTGCCTATTCTAATGCTGACGGCAAAAGGTGATGAAGTGGACCGTATTGTTGGATTGGAAGTCGGTGCTGATGACTACCTACCAAAACCATTCAACCCACGTGAATTGCTTGCTCGTATCAAAGCAGTATTACGTCGCCAAGTGATTGAAGCACCAGGCGCACCAAGCACTGAAGAGTCTGTGGTTGAGTTTGGTGAGTTCCGCTTGAACCTAGGTACACGTGAAATGTTCCGTGGCGAAGAACCAATGCCGCTTACTTCGGGCGAATTTGCAGTGCTTAAGTCACTAGTTACCAATGCTCGTGAGCCAATGTCTCGCGATAAGTTGATGAATATGGCTCGTGGCCGTGAGTACTCAGCAATGGAACGCTCTATCGATGTGCAGATCTCACGTCTACGTCGTCTAGTGGAAGAAGACCCAAGCAAACCTCGCTACATCCAAACGGTGTGGGGCTTAGGTTATGTCTTTGTTCCTGATGGTAAGGCTGTGTAAGTCAGCTTAATAAGCTCTACAGCAGCTTTATTGATTCTGTGATTCAGAATTCTCTATTTACGGGCCATCTCATTGATATGTGATGGCCCGTTTTGTATTCAGGATAATTGTTTAGAGTTATAGTCATATAACGCTTTGTTTTTTCTCTCTACACTTTGGGTGCCCCATGCGCATACGTAGCTCCTTTACTCAGTCGATAGTGCTTTTCTTAACGCTATTGGTCGCTAGCCAAATCTTTTCTTACTACGCCGTGTTTAACTACGCTTTGATGCCGAGCTTACAGCAGTTTAATAAGATATTGGCGCACGAGTTAAACCTAGTATTGGACCAAGGCAGTGATATCGAGATCGACGCACCACTGCGCCAGCGCGTACTTGAGCAACTTGGAGTAACGGTCCACGCCAAGGACAGCGAAGCGGCGGGTGAGTATTACCACGCAGTATCGATTGACCTGATGAGTGAGGAGATGACCAAAGAATTAGGCTCTGAAACAGAAGTGCGGCTGATTTTAGGTAAAGAGAGCTATGTGTTGTGGATGGACATAGCACAGCTGCCTAACTCATTGATTCGAATTCCGCTCTCTGAGCTACAAGAAGAAGACTTTGCACCGCTATTTCGTAATAGCTTGATCATGGCGATGTTGATCGTTGCTGGTGGTTGGCTGTTCATCCGATTGCAAAACCGCCCACTCATTGCGCTTGAGAAAGCAGCGCAGGGTGTCGGTCGTGGTGATATTCCACCGCCACTGCCTGTGCAAGGTGCTCAAGAGATTCGTTCAGTAACTCGCGCCTTTAACCAGATGTCGAAAGGCATTCAAGAACTGGAAGAAGACAGAGCTTTGTTGATGGCGGGTATCAGTCATGATTTACGCACTCCATTAACGCGTATCCGTTTAGCCACCGAGATGATGTCGCCAGAAGATGCCTATTTAGCGGAAGGCATTATCAGTGATACCGAAGAGTGTAATGAGATCATCAGCCAGTTTATGGACTACTTGAAGCCCGTCGATCGTGAATCATTCCAAGCGGTGTTTGTGGATGATATTGCACGCGAGGTATCAAGCTCTGAAGGTGGCTATGAGGTACAGATTGAAACTGATATCCCGGATACCATGAAGCCTGCATTAGGCAATCCGATCGCGATGAAGCGTGCGGTGAGTAACTTGGTGGTGAATGCGCTGCGTTACGGTAATGGCTGGGTCAAGGTATCGACTGGCATGACAGCGGATAACAAACTGGCTTGGGTAACGGTAGAGGATAACGGCCCGGGTATCCCACAAGACCAGATCGGCAAGCTATTTGAACCCTTCACTCGTGGTGATACGGCTCGTGGTAGTGAAGGAACAGGATTAGGTTTGGCGATCGTCAAGCGTATTGTCAGCCAACACCAAGGCGCAGTGGTGGTCAATAATCGCAGTGAAGGTGGCTTAAAAGCGCAGATCAGTTTCCCTGTTAAGCCCTAGTTGTCATCGGTCCGTGTGATTTCGATGAGTTTGGTTCGGGGAACTATTAAGAGATCCCCGACTCGGTCATTCTTCCCTCTCGGAGATGACGGTATGATAAGTGTTCAGGTTTATTAAGCGCAAACGGTGTGTTTAACCTTGAAGCTCTTTCTTACTGTGTAGAACTGACGCTAGAGAAAGAGGTTGAGTAAGACTGGTGGTAAAATCTGAGTCGGACGGTAGCTATCTGCAACCTTTCGTCATTCCCTATCGTGATGAACGAATGAGTAGGGAATCTCGCTCTTGGCTTATTAAAGTAATGCGCAGAAAAAAGGCTTCCTTATGGAAGCCTTTTTACGTTGTAAGCGGGAATATCTGGGGCTATTACGCCTTAGAATACACATCACGTTCACCCAACCAGCGATTGATGATCGCCTTAGCGTTATCTGGGTAGCTATCATGAATATGGCGTGCGATACGCTGCACTTCAGGAATTAAACGTTGGTCTCGTACCAAGTCGGCAATCTTGAAGTCAGCCAAGCCGGTCTGTTTAGTGCCAAGCAGTTCACCTGGGCCGCGGATCTCTAGGTCTCGCTGAGCAATCACAAAGCCATCGTTACTCTCACGCAGCACCCCTAAGCGCTTCTGAGCTGTTTTTGATAGTGGTGAGTGATACAGCAGTACACAATGACTTGCGACCGAACCACGGCCAACACGGCCACGTAATTGGTGTAATTGCGCTAGGCCAAGACGTTCTGGGTTCTCGATGATCATTAAGCTCGAATTCGGTACGTCCACACCCACTTCAATCACGGTTGTGGCAACCAGTAAGTGCAGTTTGTTCTCTTTGAACTCCTGCATCACTGCTTGTTTTTCGGCAGGTTTCATTCGGCCGTGTACTAAACCAATTTTCACATCAGGCAGTTTTCGTTGCAGCTCTTCTGCGGTGTCTGCAGCAGCTTGCGCTTCCAATACTTCAGACTCATCAATCAGTGTGCACACCCAATAGGCTTGCTTACCCTCATTGAGGCAGGCATTACGCACGCGCTCAACAATGTCATCACGCTTGGTATCTGGAATTGCCACAGTTTGAATGGGCGTTCGACCCGGTGGTAATTCATCAATGATTGAGGTTTCGAGATCGGCGTAGGCCGTCATTGCCAATGTTCGTGGAATTGGCGTTGCTGTCATCACTAACTGGTGAGGATAGTAGCCTTGCTTAGCACCTTTCTCACGTAGTTCTAGTCGCTGGTGGACACCGAATCGGTGTTGCTCATCAATGATGACTAATCCAAGGTTTTTGAACTCGACGTGTTCTTGGAATAGGGCATGAGTACCCACCACCATTTGCGCTTCGCCGCTGGCAATTCGCGCCAGCTCAGTCTCACGAGCTTTGCCCTTGAGTTTGCCTGCCAACCAACCAACTTGAATGCCCATGGCTTCAAACCAGTTGGCGAAATTGATCGCGTGCTGCTCAGCCAATAGTTCCGTTGGTGCCATCAGTGCTACTTGCTGGCCATGTTCCAGTGCGCGAACAGCCGCTAGTGCAGCAACCAAGGTTTTACCTGAACCTACATCCCCTTGTACTAAGCGCATCATTGGGTGTGGTTTTTCTAAGTCAGTTTCAATCTCTTGGGTTACGCGTGCTTGAGCATTGGTTGGCGAGAATGGCAGCTGAGCCAGTAGCTTATCTTTGAGTGTATTCACTGGAGGAAGCGGCATCGCTTTGTCTTGCTGTCCTTTACTGCGGACCGACAGCATCGATAGGTTTTGAGCCAGTAGCTCTTCCATAATCAAGCGCAGCTGTGCTGGGTGTTTACCTTCATCAAACAACTCTAGGTCGATACCCGGAGGCGGTCTGTGAATGGTATGCAGTGCTTGTGCTAGGGTGATTTGATGGTCGTATAAGCCAGACGGTAGCAGTTCATTGACGGCTGCTTTGTCGATCAGTTCTAACGCTTGGTCGGTCAGGTTACGCAGCGTGACTTGTCTTAGTCCTTCAGTGGTTGGATACACCGGAGTCAGGTTTGCTTCCACGTCTGGTTGCTGTCTTGGAGCAAAGAATTTGTAATCCGGATGGACGATTTCAAGCCCCATATTGCCACGCTTGATTTCGCCATAAGCATGGACTTGTTTGCCCTCGGTAAAGTTGTTCTTCATTCCGGCAGTGAAGTTGAAAAAGCGCAGCGTAATGGTGCCATTACCATCGCTGATCTTTACCGCCAACATCTTACGTTTACCGAAAATGGTATCTACGCTCATCACCTTGCCTTGAACAGCGGCCCAGATTCCTGCGTGCAGTTTGATGATCGGATAGATACGCGTTCTATCTTCATAGCGCAAAGGCAGATGAAATAGCAGGTCTTGCACATTGTTAAGTCCAACCTTTTCCAGTTTCTCTGCGACTTTAGCGCCGACTCCAGATAAAGAGTTGAGAGGGATAGCAGATAAAAGCTGTGACATAACAAGGCTCATAAACGTAAGAGTGATGATCTATTCAAGCATTTTACTGGATTTTTGTACAGGATAAAGCTTAGAAGCAGATACGTGATGCGAGTAAACGGGATTCGAAGAGATTAAGAGCGAGTACGGGATATGAGAGGAATAGGGTAGTAGAAAAAATCAAAGCAGATACGGGATGCGGGTAAACGAGATGCGAAAGGATAAGAGTAGATACGGGATGTGAGTAAACGAGATGCGAAAGGATAAGAGCAGATATGGGGGGCGGGTAAACGAGATGCGAAAGGGTAAGAGCAGATATGGGATGCGAGTATGCGGGATTCGGAAGGATAAGAGCAGATATGGGATGCGAGTATGCGGGATACGAAAAGACTAAGAGCGAGTACGGGATGTATGTAAATGGCAGATGAGAGGAATAGGACAGTAGAAAAAATTAAAGCAGACTCGAAATACGAAAAGTTGAGTGGTGAAAAGCTTTTGCTCTGCGCATCTCGAGACTCGTATCTCTCATCTGCCTTATCGCTTTATCTATCGATATTCAAAAAACTAAATCAGATGTGGAGCCAAGATAGTGAGTCACGAAGTCTTTTGCTCTTCGCATCTCGCTATCTCGAATCCCTCATCTTTACTTTGCTCTAGTTCTTACGGCGTCTTACTTTGAGCGCGTGTGGCATCACACGTAGCTTCTTCATAATGCTCGCAAGGTGAACACGATCTTTGGTGGTCAGCAAGATTGTCACTGTGTACAAGCGTCCATCACGTTCTTCGGTTGAAATACCGTGAATGTTAGAGCCTGTTTTCGAGATAACGTTAGTTAACTCAGCCAGTGCACCTTGGTGGTTCTGCAGATCAACCTGTAGTTCGGCTGTGAACTCTTGGTCGTAATCGTCAGACCATTCCACCGCCATGTATTTGTCTGGTTCTTTTTGGTAACCACGAACGTTTGGACACGTTTCACGGTGAACCACAAGGCCACGACCTGGAGATACATGGGCAATGATGTGATCATCTGGAATTGGGTGACAACAGTTAGCGAACGTCAGTAGTAGACCTTCAGCACCACGGATAGGAAGTTTCTTCCTCGGTGTGTCGCTGTTGTTTTCCACTTCAGTCAGTTCGTCAGCATCACCTAGCAGGCGACGAGCAATCACGATACTCATCAGCTCGCCAAGACCAATTGATGCTAGCAAGTCTTCAACGCTATCGAGACGAAGATCAGACAACACATGTTCAACGTTCTCTTCGCCAATATCACCAATTGAGTGCTCGCCAAGTGCGTGGTTCAGTAGGCGACGACCTAAGGTAATCGACTCTTCACGGCGCATAGTCTTCAGAACCTGACGGATCTTAGTACGCGCACGTGATGTCACCACGTAGTTGAGCCATGCTGCATTCGGACGTGCGCCTGGAGCACTGATGATCTCAATGGTTTGACCGTTCTTCAGCGATTTGCTGAGTGGGTAAGGGTTCATGTCTACACGAGCACCTACACACATGTTGCCGACATCGGTATGTACCGCGTAAGCAAAATCGACCGCTGTTGCGCCTGCAGGAAGTTCGACAATGCGACCCTTCGGCGTGAACACGAAGATCTCATCTGGGAACAGATCAGACTTAACGTTTTCAATGAATTCGAATGAGTTACCAGCGCTTTGTTGTAGTTCAAGTAAGCTCTGCATCCAACGTTGTGCTTTAACCTGTGCGGTTGTGCCATTACTGCTGCGTGAGCCGTTGCCTTTGTAAGACCAGTGTGCCGCGACACCTTTGTCCGCCATTTGATCCATATCTTCAGTACGGATCTGAACTTCAACTGGCACCCCGTGAGGGCCGATCATTGATGTGTGCAGAGATTGGTAGCCGTTGGCTTTTGGTACCGCGATGTAATCTTTCATGCGGCCTGGGCGAGGCTTGTACAGGCTATGGGCCTGACCAAGTACGCGATAACAAGTATCTGGGGTATCAACCACCACGCGGAAAGCGTAGATGTCCATAATGGTGTGGAAACGCTGCTCTTTAGTTTTCATCTTGTTATAGATGGAGAACAGGTTCTTTTCACGACCAAGTACGCGAGCAGGTAAACCAACTTCTTCAAGGCGGCCTTCAATTTCGCTATGGATACGTTGAATCATCTCTTTACGGTTACCACGCGCAGCTTTCACTACGTTTTTCAGTACGCGATAACGGTTAGGGTAGAGGGCTTCGAAGCCCAGCTCTTCTAGTTCGGTCTTGATGTTATGAATACCAAGACGGTGAGCTAGTGGAGAATAGATTTCTAGGGTTTCACGAGCAATACGACGCTTTTTGTCAGGACGAAGTGCCCCAAGCGTACGCATGTTGTGAGTACGGTCAGCTAATTTGATCAAGATAACGCGGATGTCTTGCACCATTGCGAGAACCATTTTACGAAAGTTCTCTGCTTGCGCTTCTTTGCGATCACGAAATTTAAGCTTATCCAGCTTAGATACACCATCTACCAATTCAGCAACGGTATTGCCAAATTTTTCCTCTAGATCTTCTTTAGTGACATCACAGTCTTCAATCACATCATGAAGTAGAGCAGCTTGTAGGGTTTCGATATCCAGACGCATTTCTGCCAGGATTCTTGAAACAGCTACAGGGTGGATAATGTATGGTTCACCGCTTGAGCGGGTTTGCCCTTCATGGGCGTCTCTCGCTACCACATAAGATTGACGCAGAGCCTCAATTTGAGGCTCTGTTAGGTATTCTTGGGCAACGTCTTTGAGGCTATCGAATAGATACAAATTAAAGGCCCGGAAGGTTAATTAGTTCGAATGACGTTCTTATCGAGTGTGAGCGATGCTGCTTACTGCTGCAAGTTCAGCCGCTTCTTGCTCTTGTTGCTCTTGACGTTCACGAGCATCTAGTACGTCTTTAGTGATAAGACCTTCTTCGATTTCGCGAAGAGCGATAACCGTTGGCTTATCGTTTTCTTCAGGCACTAGTGAATCTTTACCGCCAGTTTGCATTTGACGTGCGCGGCGAGCCGCAATAAGAACTAGGTCGAAACGGTTGCCAACTTTTTCAACAGCGTCTTGAACAGTTACGCGTGCCATGAGGACTCCAAATAGTAATTAACTAATAAATTTTTGATGACGAGAAAGTATACAAGTTAAACTAGAGACTTTCTAGATCACCGTATACTTATCTCAATGGAAAATCTAGTCTTGCTAGCTTATTCCGCCAGTAGAGCAGTAAGCATGCCGCTGTATTTTGCTGCTTGCTTATCTTCTTTTAAGCGTTCCGCACGAATGATAGCTCTGAAGTCCATTAGGGCTGCATCAAAGTCATCATTCACGATCACGTAGTCATACTCATTATAATGAGAGATTTCTGACTTCGCTTCGCTCATGCGTTTCGCAATAACTTCTTCGCTGTCTTGACCACGAACGTTTAGACGACGCTCTAGCTCACCATTTGATGGTGGAAGAATGAATACACTCTTCGCTTGAGGCATCTGTTCACGGATCTGACGAGCACCTTGCCAGTCGATATCTAGGAATACATCGATACCGCGGTCTAGGTTTTCTTCAATCCAAACGCGTGAAGTACCGTAGTAGTTGCCGAATACTTCAGCGTACTCTAGGAATTCATTCTTCTTGATGAGATCTTCGAAGTGATGCTTCTCTACGAAGTGGTAGTGAACACCATTTTCTTCACCAGGGCGCATACCGCGAGTGGTGTGTGAAACAGATACCTTCATTGCGTAGGTTGGATTGGTTTCTAGCATTGCTGAGATCAAGCTCGACTTACCTGCGCCACTAGGTGCAGATACGATGTAAAGAGTACCTTTGCCCATCTGTATATTTCCACTGTTGGTTGGATTGAGTGAAGGCGATAAACCGACACTATAAAAGATAGCACTGACCTTAATTACGTTCCGGTAATTGCGCGTATAGAGCGGCAACTGGTGAAAATTAGGTCAGAAAAATGGAGGCGAAGAGTAGCATATTTAGATGATTGAGAACAACTGGCTTGATCGTTATTTATTGGCGAATGATCTTCTCAAAGATCGTTCTAGAAATGTAATCACTCATCAACTGCACTTTTTTATGTGATCTGGACAAAATTTGTTGAAGTTTTAATCTCAATCCTTACAATCCGCGCAAACGATTAAATGCTGTATATGTCTAGTAAAAAGGTCTAGACGTTTCTACTACCGAGCCTATCTTGGTGACTACAGTTTTTAGTGTAGAGACCTCTCTATTCTCACAGCATTTGAATCTCCAAATTCTTAATTTATTGCAAAGGTTTTGTTGTGAGTACCGATTCCACCCTGAAAGCCCAGAACACCTCTGGTTCGCTTGATTCAATGTTTAAAATCACTGAAAGAAAGACCACGATCGGCACTGAGCTGTACGCAGGTTTCATTACCTTCTTGGCAATGAGCTACATTCTGGCGGTTAACCCAGCGATTTTGGGTGGTATCCCAGGTATGGATAAAGGTGCGGTATTTACTGCAACGGCTTTGGCTGCAGCCATCTCGACGTTAATCATGGGCATCTGGGGTAACTACCCTGTGATGCTAGCGCCGGGCATGAGTATGAATGGCTTTTTCAAAGGCCTGCTATTGAGTGGTTCTGTGGCTGTGCTTTGGAATGAAGCGCTATTTGGTATCTTCCTTTCTGGTATTTTGTATCTCGCATTCTCATTGACCAATATTCGTAAATCGATGATTGAATCGATCCCAGAGGACTTAAAGCTGGCGATTACGGTCTCGCTCGGTTTGTTCATCGCGTTCTTAGGTCTTAAGAACGCGGGCATCATCGTTTCGAATCCGTTTGTATTGGTTGGTTTAGGGGATATCTCAGACCCACAAGTGATCATCGCTTACATCAGTATTTTTATTGCGCTTGGCTGTATGGTTCGTGATATCAAGCTAGCGACATTTATCTCATTCGTATCAGCGATTGCACTGACAATCCTAGCTGACGTGTTCATGGGTACATCAAATGCGCCAATCCCAGAGCAGCTAGTCGCGATGCCACCGAGCATGGCAGGTAGCTTCGGCGCGATTTTCGATTTCTCTGCGTTCACCCCTGAGAAAATGTTCGATCTATTGTTCATCGTACTTATCTTCCTGATTGTCGACTTCTTTGATGGCTTGAGCACGATTGTTGGTGTTGGCCGTGATGCAGGTATCATCGATAAAGATGGTAAGGTGCCAAATGCGAAGTCTGCTCTAGTGGCAGATGCGGGTGGTACGGTGATTGGTTCGATTCTTGGTACCACATCGATTACTGCTTTCTCTGAGTCGGGTATTGCCTCTTCTCAAGGAGCGAAGACAGGTTTGGCGGCAGTGATGGTTGCAGGCTTGTTCCTAATCTCGCTATTTCTGTACCCAATCTTCTCTATTTTCTCGGCGGCTATGGTTGCGCCGGCGATGGTCGTGGTAGGCATCTACATGGTGGGCCGCCTTGGTCAGATCAATTGGGAGAAGAAAGAGTCTCGCATTGCAGCCTTCTTCACCATTATGTTCACGGTACTAAGCTTCTCACCTGCAAATGGTATGGCGATGGGCTTTATCAGCTATGCATTCACTATGGTGGTCGCAGGTAAGGGTAAAGAAGTTCACCCGTTAATCTATGGCCTGTGTGTGGTGTTCCTAACCTACCTGATTCTGCTTTAAGGCTAATTGGCCGAGTTAAGCTGAGACAAAGAATGAATAAATGGCTCTGCAGTGAATGTGGGGCCATTTTTGTATCTGCCTCAACAAAAGGTGTGCCATTGTTGGTGTTCTCCGATAGAGAAGGGGCGACTTATATTGAGGCATGCTATTGTAGAGATTGGATTAATTATTTTTGAAGAGTGACTATGCCTTCTCATTTACCCAAATCTTTCAGTAAGCCTTTCTTAAAGGTTTTCCATATTCTTGAAGCGGTGCTGCTGGTGGCGATTACCCTTGCAACACTGTTTGCGATGCTTGAGGAGTTCATGCACGTCTTCACAGAGCGCAGAGTACAACTGACCGATATTCTGTTGATGTTCATCTATCTCGAAGTGTTGGCCATGGTTCAGCAGTTTGTGATGAACGGTAAGATCCCTGTGCGTTATCCAATCTACATCGCGATGATGGCGATCGCTCGTTACATTACTCTGGGAATGAAGGAACTCGATGCGGTTCTGATCGTTTGGCTATCTTTAGCAGCATTTATTCTAGCGGCCGCAACCTTGCTGATTCGAGTTGGTCATCACTACTGGCCGTATGTGGACCTTCGAACCAAGCAGCCGGACGAGTAAAACCGTCGACTTATAAGTCATTTAAGAGCCCAGCCATGTCGCTGGGTTTTTATTATCCCTATTGTGTCAAAAAGACATTAAGGTGTCTTTTTGTATGTTGTTAATATGGAGTCTTAATGACTCCTTTGCTTGTCTTTTCCTTGATATATAAGTCTTTGTGTTGTGGCATGAATGTTGATTAGTGAGTATTAGACTCATATAAGGAACACGCTATGCATTTTGAAAGCACTCATTACAAACCTGAAATATTCTCCGAAAAGGTTGCGCTTCTTGTTACTCGACTTCTCAAAAAAACGCTTAACCTGTTTTATGGAAAACATTTAGCCAAACGTGCGATGTTGTTGGAAACCATTGCGGCTGTACCAGGCATGGTCGCAGGTGTATTTAACCACCTTAAAGCACTACGTCGTATGAAAGATGACGGCGGTTGGATTAAAGAGCTATTGGATGAAGCAGACAATGAACGGATGCATTTGATGATTTTCCTGACCGTTACCAAGCCATCCATTATAGAACGCATCTTAGTGATGTTACTGCAGTTTATCTTTCTCATCATCTACGGCGTTATCTACCTAGTTTCTTCTAAAACTGCGCATAGGATTGTCGGCTACTTTGAAGAGGAAGCCTGTAACAGTTATTCAGAGTACATATCCAAAATTGAAGAGGGGGCTCTGCCCAACCATCCAGCGCCAGAAATCGCGATTACCTATTATCGCCTACCTGAAGGCGCAACATTCTTAGATGTGCTTTTCCGTATCAGAGAGGATGAAGCTAAGCATCGCGACAAGAATCACGACATTGCCAATCTCTACAAAACGAAAGACTTACCTGAACATCAATGCTAATGCTCCTTTATTACTAAAATAAAGAAAAGCCCCTGCATCTTTCGATACAGGGGCTTACTTGTATTAGCTCTGCATTGGCTTATTCAATGTTCTGAATTTGCTCACGCATCTGTTCGATAAGAACCTTTAGCTCTACGCCAGATGCTGTGATGTCAGTGCTGATAGACTTAGACGCTAGCGTGTTTGATTCACGGTTGAACTCTTGCATCATGAAGTCCAGTTTACGGCCACATGCGCCGCCTTTCTTCAATACTGCATTGGCTTCTTTCACGTGAGAGTCAAGGCGGTCTAGCTCTTCGGCTACGTCTGACTTCTGTGCGAGTAAGATAAGCTCTTGCTCAACGCGAGAACCTTCAAGCTCAATTTTCGCTTCTTCAAATTTGTTAAGCAGTCGCTCACGTTGCCATTCTAGGATCTCAGGCATGCGTGCACGTACTTTTACCACTTCTTCAGTGATTGCATCTAAGCGCTGTACGATTAGCGCCTTCATGTTCTCACCTTCACGAGCACGAGCATCAATGAACTCTGCAATCGCATCGTTGAACGCTGCTAGCAGGTCTTTGTTGATCGCATCCATGTCTTGCTCAGGCGTTTCCATCACACCAGGCCAGTTCATTACTTGGAATGGATTCAGACGGCTCTCTTCACCTGTCATGGTCATCACTTGGTTCGCCGCATTGATCACTTGCTGCGCCAAACCTTCGTTGATGCTTAGCTCGCCTTTTGCTGCTGGGTTAGCTTCAAAGCGTAGGTTACATTCTACTTTGCCGCGCGCTAGGCGCTTACGGAAACGCTCGCGTAGGATTGGCTCTAAACCACGGAACTGTTCAGGCATACGGAAGTAAGTTTCTAGGTAGCGCTGGTTTACACTACGGATTTCCCATACTGCGCTGCCCCAATCGCCTTTTACTTCTTTGCGTGCGTACGCGGTCATACTATAAATCATCGAATTTTCCTGTCTTTTATCATTCTGAAAATAACGCGCACGCATAGTATCACGATACGGGTGACAGCCGAAGCTCATCACTTTTGCTAAGGAATCACTTTTCTTGAACAGCGTCTTCGAATGGTAAATAGCTTTGCACGATAAACTGCTATATAATCTCGCCCCAATCAAATATGTCTCACCCCTTTCTTAGGTGATGCACGCTTTCGATAGTAAATCACTTCAGACTGTTAATAAGGTAGATACCAATGCGTCCAAATGACCGCGCTGTAGATCAAATTCGTCCAATTAAAATTACTCGTAACTACACAGCTTATGCTGAGGGTTCTGTATTAGTTGAGTTCGGCAACACTAAAGTTCTATGTAATGCGACGGTAGAAGAAAACGTACCGCGTTGGTTGAAAGGTCAAGGAAAGGGTTGGGTAACGGCTGAATACGGCATGCTGCCACGTGCAACGCACACTCGTAACCGTCGTGAAGCAGCGAGCGGTAAGCAAGGTGGTCGCACGATGGAAATCCAACGCCTGATCGCTCGTAGCCTACGTGCTGTTGTGGATCTTAAAGCGATGGGTGAAATAATGATCACTGTTGATTGTGATGTTATTCAAGCAGACGGCGGTACACGTACTGCGTCTATCTCTGGCGCAAGCGTAGCAATGGCTGACGCAATCAAGAGCCTATTAGACAGCGGTAAACTGAAAAAGAACCCAATGAAAGGCCACGTAGCGGCAGTTTCAGTGGGTATCGTTGGTGCAGAAGCACTGTGTGACCTTGAATACGTTGAAGACTCAGCAGCCGATACAGATATGAACGTTGTAATGACGGAAGACGGTAAGATGATTGAGATTCAAGGTACCGCAGAAGGCGAACCGTTCAGCCACGAAGAGCTGATGAAGCTTTTAGCCCTGGCGAATAAGGGCATTGCCGATATCGTCGAAGCGCAGAAAGCAGCGTTGGCCGACTAGTCATTTTTAATAGCTCCCAATTTGGGGGCTATTTTTTTGTCTGTAAAACCCGAAAGGGTGGTACAGAGCGTAAGTTAAGTTTTATTGAGTAAACATAGAGGATGAGCATGAAAGCATATCAACGTGAATTTATTGAATTTGCACTAGAGAAAGAAGTACTTAAGTTTGGTGAGTTTACTTTAAAGTCTGGCCGTAAGAGCCCTTACTTCTTCAATGCTGGATTGTTTAACACAGGCCGTGACCTAGCGCGCTTAGGTCGTTTCTACGCAGCAGCACTGGCGGATTCTGGTATTGAATTTGATGTACTGTTTGGCCCTGCATACAAAGGTATCCCAATCGCAACGACAACAGCTGTTGCACTGGCCGATCACCACGATGTAGACACGCCTTACTGCTTTAACCGCAAAGAAGCAAAAGACCACGGTGAAGGTGGCAACCTAGTCGGTAGCGCACTGGAAGGTCGCATCATGCTGGTGGACGACGTAATCACTGCAGGTACTGCAATTCGTGAATCGATGGAAATCATCCAAGCGAATGGTGCTGATCTAGCGGGCGTTCTTGTTGCGATTGACCGCCAAGAGAAAGGTAAAGGTGAGCTATCTGCGATTCAAGAAGTAGAACGTGACTTTGGTTGTGCGATTATCTCTATCGTTAGCCTGACTGACCTAGTAACTTTCCTTGAAGAGAAGGGCACTGACGCAGCGCACCTTGAAGCAGTGAAAGCGTACCGCGCTCAGTACGGCATCTAATACAATTTGTTATAGCTATAGAATGCAAAAGGGGCTGATGAATCATCAGCCCCTTTTCTTTTGGTTCAGAATAGTATTTATAGCGGCTACTCTACTTATAACGAATACCGCGTTCAGCTTCTGGGTCTTCCATGGTTTTGAAACGTTTGTGTAGCCACATCCACTGTTCTGGTGCACGTAAGATGATTTTCTCAAGGTAGCTATTCATGTAAACAGCAGCTGCTTTCTCATCTTTTTGCGGGTAGTTATCTTCGATGGACTCATCGGCCATGATTTCATATTTGCCGTTGTCGTTTCTAAAGCCAGAACCTGGAACAATCGCGCAGCGGCTGGTGTAAGCCAGAATGCTAGTACCAGTCGTCGTACACGCATCAGGCACTGCGAAGAAAGGCACAAATACAGATTTATTGCGACCGTAATCATGATCAGGAAGGTAGAAGAGGATCTCACCCTGACGCAAGATTCGGATCATGCGCTTCACATCTTTACGGTGAATGAGGCGGTTGCCGTTTTGGGTACGACCGCGGTACTGAATGAACTCATAAGCAGGGTTGTTGTGTGGACGATACACCCCTAAGCCAGGAATACCGAGTACAGCCATCGCTCGTGCGGTGATCTCTAGGTTCAAGGCATGCACACAGCAGAGAAGAACACCTTTGCCATTGGCTTTGTGCGTACGCAGCATCTGAGTGTCTTTGTCTACTAAGATTCGCTTGAAGCGCCACGTCGGCCAGAACCAAGTAATACCGGTTTCGATCAGCGCCATACCCGTATTCTTAAAGTTCTCGCTCACCATAGCCGCAACTTCATTTGCTGGCTTGTCTGGGAAGGCGAGTTCTAAATTGCGAGTGGCGACTGCGACGCGCTTTTTGCCATAACGAGCGCCTAAAGTGCCCAATGAGCGGCCTAACAGTAATAACAGGCGGTAAGGTAGAACGTTAACGATAAGCGCCAACAACCCAAAGCCGAACCATACTCCCCAATATTTAGGGTGAAGCAGTGCCAGTGTAAAAGGCGGCTTAGTAATAACGTGTTGTGCAGTGCTGCTTGTCGGAGAAGTTTTCGTCATAACCATCACTTAAAGTTGGATTGCTACTTAATCTGAGCGCTGAGTAGTGCCCAATAAGCATCGAAGTTTTCTGTTGGTTGATACTTGAAGTCAGAACGCACAAAGCGATTTAGGCTGCCTTCAACTTGGCCGAGCAATTGTGCCGCTAAGATTTTCTCATCAACCGGGAATGATTTCCCTTCACGAAGCTTTCTTTCTCGCAGAATTTGGCGAAGTTGAGTCTCAATGCGTTCGAATAGCTGATTGATGCGGTCACGTAGGCGCTCGTTTTCAAACATTAGAGCATGGCCAGATAAAATTCGAGTCAGGCCTGGGTTACGTTCTGAGAAAACTAAGATCAGTTGCAGTACTAGGCGTATGCGCTCTAGCGTGTCTTTCTCTTCATCCAGAATGCGGTTGATTCGAGACATCAAGGCTTCTTCAATAAACTCGATAAGGCCTTCAAACATGCGAGCTTTGCTAGGGAAGTGGCGGTAAAGTGCTGCTTCAGAAACGCCAACTTGCTTGGCTAATTTTACCGTCGTGATACGAGAAGCACCTTCGGTCGATTCCAACATTTGTGCGAGAGCTTGTAGGATTTCTTCACGACGGTTTGATTTTCGAGTACCAGCCATCTATTTACTTCCTTTCCTAAAGATGAGGATTGAGTGAAGAAGGATTATAAACACCATTCAATTCTGTTTCCTAGTTTTGTAAGCCCTAGGTCAACAGAATCGAGAGGTGTCAGCAGATTGTCAGCTCAAAATTGTCTATTTATCCGACAATATTGCTCTAATCAGTGAGTTAGTGATTCTTTTCTAGCAGTTGTTGGATCTGCTCAAGGATCTGGAATCCAAGCGCACCTTTGCTATCCAATGGCAGAGATTTATCGCCACCTTTCCAATAAAGGTGCAATTCGTTGCTGCTACTATTGAAGCCTTGGCCTTCAACAGACACATCATTAGCGCAAATCATATCCAGGTTCTTTCGCTCTAGCTTACCGCGAGCATATTTCTCAACGTCTTGCGTTTCAGCCGCAAACCCTACTGTAAATGGGCGGCCTTCAGTCATTGCCGCGACAGAAGCGACGATATCTGGGTTTTTCACCATGTGAATCGTCATGTCATCTTTACCATCTACTTTTTTAAGTTTCTGGTCTGCAATGGTTTCAGGGCGGTAATCAGCAACGGCGGCGCAGCTGATGAAAACATCGTGTTGGGCGGCGTGAGCAGTAACGGCATCAAACATCTGTTGAGCACTATCGACATCGACGCGAGTCACTTTTTCTGGAGTAGCGAGTGACACAGGGCCGCTCACTAAAGTGACCGTCGCACCTTGTTTAGCAGCGGCTTCAGCTAATGCATAGCCCATTTTCCCTGAGCTATGGTTGGTGATGTAACGCACTGGGTCAATAGCTTCACGAGTTGGTCCTGCAGTAATAAGTACAGAGCAGCCAGCAAGTGGTTTAGGTTGGAAGAAGTCTTCACAGCGGTGTACAAGCTGCATTGGCTCTAACATGCGGCCCATGCCTACATCACCACACGCTTGTTCGCCAGCCGCTGGGCCCCAAATCTCACAACCACGACGTTTTAGCGTCGCGATGTTCTCTTGAGTGGCAGGGTGACTGTACATCTGTTGGTTCATTGCTGGCGATACCGCAACTGGCGCATCGGTCGCTAAAACCAATGTGGTCAGTAGGTCATTGCCCATGCCAGCAGTCATACGTGCAATAAGATCGGCAGTCGCCGGTGCCAACAATACTAAGTCAGCCCATTTTGCGAGTTCGATGTGACCCATTGAAGCTTCAGCAGCAGGATCAAGCAAACTATCAGACACTGGCCTTCCCGAGACCGCTTGCATGGTCAGTGGAGTGATGAACTCTTTGGCTGCATTGGTCATGACGACCTGCACTTGTGCCCCACGTTCAACCAAGCGTCGAGTCAGCTCGGCACATTTGTAAGCAGCGATACCACCACTAATACCAAGAAGAATTTTTTTCCCTGCTAGGCCTGGTTGGTCAGCGTTACTCAGTGGATTAACCTGTGTTTGCATGATTCTGTTCCTTAATTTTTCTGCGACTTACGATATCAGAACAAAGGATGAGTGCCTAGAAGCAGAACTTGAACAGACTTGACGCTCATCAAATTGGCGTTATCAAACTTATCAATTACACGGTTTTGTTGGTGGCTCGGCTGACTTTATCTCTATTTAATGATCTCTGGATACTAGCTGGTTACGCTGATGGGTTATGTTCATAAGCAATGGATTTGCTCTTCTATGCCGATAAATAAAATGCCTGCAGAGTCGATGCCAAGAGAGAAACTGCTTACTCGAGGGCCAGATTCTTTGAGTGATGCTGAGCTGCTAGCCATCTTTCTTCGAACGGGCACGCAAGGAATGAACGTTCTAGAGCTGGCAGATAAGCTGCTCAAGGACTTTGGCTCGCTTAGGCACCTTTTTTCTGCAACACAAGCTGAGTTCTGTGCTCATAAAGGGATGGGGCAGGCGAAGTATGTTCAATTGCAAGCCGTACTGGAGATGACGCAGCGTTATCTCGCAGAGACCTTATCTCGAGGCGATGCACTGACCAGCCCGAGTCATACCAAACTCTATCTCTCAAGTATGTTGCGCGACCGCCAGCGAGAAGCCTTCTATATACTGTTTCTTGATAACCAAAATAGAGTAATAAAGGATGAAGTGATGTTTGAGGGGACGATTGATGCTGCATCGGTTTATCCTAGAGAGGTCGTTAAACGGGCACTTCACCATAATGCTGCCGCCCTCATATTGGCACATAACCACCCTTCGGGTATTGCAGAGCCAAGCCAAGCAGACAGACGAATAACTCGTCGATTGACTGATGCCTTAGCGCTGGTGGACATTCGAATTCTCGACCATTTTGTGGTCGGAGACGGCGAAGTTGTCTCTTTTGCTGAGCGCGGATGGATTTGAATCACATTTTAGGTTGTTAACTACGTTAAATCTGCTATCATTCCGCCCACATTTTTAGACCTAAAATCAGCTCTGATTACTCAAGCAAGCTGCGCTGCACAAAAAAAGATCACGAAATCCGCAAAAAGGATCTGTTCGGGTCTTGAGCAATGCGTGTCAAGTTAGTATAATGCGCGACCTTTGATAGCCTTGTATGGATTTTCCATAACGGTTTTTACCTTCTATTTTAATTGATAGAGAGGTTCGGCCACCAAGGTTGATATCGAGCTGAAACGATTGGAGAAGACATTCATGTCCCGAGTATGCCAAGTAACTGGTAAGCGTCCAGTAACGGGTAACAACCGTTCACACGCACGCAATGCTACTAAGCGCCGTTTTCTGCCGAACCTACAAACTCATCGTTTCTGGGTAGAGAGCGAAAAACGTTTTGTTAAACTACGTCTAACTGCTAAAGGCATGCGTATCATTGATAAGAAAGGCATCGATGCTGTTCTTGTTGATATCCGTGCACGTGGCGAAAACGTTTAAGAGGAATTAAGCAATGGCTAAAGGCATTCGTGAGAAAATTCGTCTAGTATCTTCTGCAGGTACTGGTCACTTCTACACAACTGATAAGAACAAGCGTAACATGCCAGGCAAATTTGAGATCAAAAAGTTTGATCCAGTAGTTCGCCAACACGTTATGTACAAAGAAGCGAAAATCAAGTAATTGATGCTTTTTTGGCTCTTCTTCAGTAGAAGAAAGAATTGAAAAACCCAGCTTAATCGCTGGGTTTTTTTATGCCCAAAATTTGGTGACTTCATGTACTTTTTAGTCTTTATAAGGATCTAGCCGGTACAAATAGCAACATAGAAAGTATCGCCACTTTCACGATATACTGAAGGCTCAATAGGTTAGATGGCAGAATCAGATGAGATATCGTGGACGCAGGTGGAACAACATACTCATGTTAAGCGTGATCGCTTTTATTGGGGTGCTCAACCTTCCGACTTTGATCAAAGCGTATCTTATCGAGCCAGAACCTGAGCAACAGGTTAGTAGCCCTTATCCCTACCTGTTAAATCCTGGAGCCGAGTTGCAAGCGTTGCACTTTGCTAAGTGGTCATTGGTACTCGAAGATGGTCAGTGGGGTTATCAATTGAAAGGTTCCGCCCCAGCTCAAAGCATTAGCGCTCAAGAACGCGCTCAACGCTGGCAACAGCTTGTTGGTACCGAGGTTGACTCGCAAACCTATACTGACCTTGCTTCTCAGCTTACTACCCCACACACCATAGAAGTGTGGTATCAAGACCAAGAAGAGCCTCAACGTATTACTTATTATCAGCTGCCTGAGTTTTGGTTGTTAAAAAACTGGAATGATCAGTGGTTGGCGGTGTCTATTGAAGAGAGCTACCTGTTTCCAAGTCTTAGCCAAGACAATCCCTCAACATCGGACGATTAGATTATGCCTGAATTACCCGAAGTCGAAGTAAGCCGCATGGGGATCTCGCCTCATTTAGTCGGCGAGACCATTAAGACACTGACCTTTCGTACGCCAAAGCTGCGTTGGGATATCCCACAAGAGCTTAAAAAGCTAGAAGGGCAGGTGATTCGTGCGATCTCGCGTCGTGCTAAGTACCTGTTGATTGAAACTGATACAGGTACTGCAATTGTTCATCTTGGAATGTCTGGATCACTGCGCGTATTAGATGCCGATTTCCCGGCGGCAAAGCACGATCACGTGGATCTCAAGCTGACTAACGGCAAAGTACTGCGCTATAACGATCCGCGTCGTTTTGGCGCTTGGTTGTGGTCGGCGCCTGATGAAGTTCACTCTGTGTTGCTTGGCTCTGGACCTGAGCCGTTAACCGACGATTTTAATGCTGACTACACCGCTGAGAAGGCAGAAAAGCGTAAAGTTGCGGTCAAGCAGTTCATCATGGACAACAAAGTGGTGGTCGGTGTCGGGAATATCTACGCTAATGAAGCTTTGTTCTCTGCAAAAATCCACCCGTTACGATCGGCAAACAAAGTAACCAAAGCTGAATGGATCTTGTTAACCGATGAGATCAAACAAGTGCTCGCGACGGCTATTAAGCAAGGTGGCACGACGTTGAAAGATTTTTCTCAGGCGGACGGTAAACCAGGCTACTTCGCACAAGAGCTGCAAGTGTATGGTAAAGCAGGTGAAAAGTGCCCAAGCTGCGAAGCGCTGATTCAAGAGCTAAAAATCGGTCAGCGCAATACGTTTTATTGCGAAGAGTGCCAAGTATAGAAAATCTGAACTCGTGTTCACTTTTTATTGCTAGTCGGTAGGCTAGCGAGTGGCTACAATTGTACTAATTATATGAATTGAGAATAGTAGAATGAAATATTTAGTAACTGGCGTTGCTGGTTTTATTGGCTCTGCAGTGTCAGAGAGACTATGTGCGGCAGGACATGAGGTTGTTGGTATCGATAACCTAAATGACTACTACGAAGTCTCTCTGAAACATGACCGCCTTAAGCGAATCGAACATGAAAACCTTACCTTTATCGAGCTTGATCTAGCTGATAGAGAAGGTATCGCTGATCTTTTCGCACAGCAAAAATTTGACCGCGTTATCCACTTAGCGGCACAAGCTGGCGTTCGTTACTCAATCGATAACCCAATGGCTTATGCGGACAGCAACCTTGTTGGTCACTTAGCTATTTTGGAAGGCTGCCGTCATAACAAGGTTGAACACCTAGTTTATGCTTCTTCAAGCTCGGTATATGGTCTGAACCAGAAAATGCCATTCCACACGGCAGATAGCGTTGACCACCCGATTTCATTGTACGCAGCGACTAAGAAGTCGAATGAGCTGATGGCGCATACCTATTCTCATCTATACGATGTGCCGACAACAGGTCTACGCTTCTTTACGGTTTACGGCCCTTGGAGCCGCCCTGATATGGCGATGTTTAAGTTTGCGAACTTAATCGTGGCGGGTAAAGAGATCGACATTTACAACAACGGCGACATGATGCGTGACTTCACTTATATCGATGATATCGTTGAAGGCATTATTCGTGTACAAGACCGAATTCCAGCAAAACAGCCAGATTGGACAGTAGAGCAAGGTTCACCAGCAACCAGCTCTGCACCATACCGTGTATTCAACATCGGCCATGGTAGCCCAGTTAAATTGATGGATTACATCGAAGCATTGGAAACTGCGTTAGGTATCGAAGCGAAGAAGAACTTCATGCCAATGCAACCTGGTGATGTATACGCAACTTACGCCGATACTGAGGATCTGTTTGAAGCAGTTGGCTACAAGCCTCAAGTTAAAATCCAAGAAGGCGCCAAAGCATTCGCGGATTGGTATAAGGCTTACTACTCACTGTAACCCCCAATTGTAGTTATAAAAAATAGCGCTCAATGAGCGCTATTTTTTTGTTTTTAATACAGGATTATTCCGTTTTTATTCTAAAACTTTGGGCTGTACTCTTTATTCAAGGTAAACAAGTGATTGATGTTTGTGACTAGATTGAGCACCATACTTTTCAATTTATTCATTAGTTTCATTGAAGCAACAAAGTAATTCTTTTCTCCTTGATGCTTACGGTTACCAATGATCGACGGCTTATCATTTCGTTGCATTCCTGCTTGATTGACACCAAACATCGGTTGATTGTGAATCCAAGTGTTTCTCAAGAATACATCAACAGGGTGTCTAAAGGTTTGACTATGTTTGATGAATGCTTTTGCGGCAGTAGGAGATAGCGCATAGCCAGCCGTCCCTTGAGGTACCTTTAAATATTTGACTAGGTTCTGTTTCTCGTACTTACAGACTGGATAATTTAATCTGTTCTTACTATTTTGTAATCGAATATACCCGCATTGTTCAATATGTTGTTTTGCGATGGTTAAAGTATTCCGAAAAGTATCTGCATCAATATCAACATGATCTTCGAAAACTAATATGGGTTCATTAAGTTCGACACACTTTTGCCAAACTAAGTAATGACTTGCATAGCATCCAACTTCGCCAATTGCGTGTGCTCTCCCCATATTGTATTGAAATTCATTGCTCTCAATTCTTTCGAGCAAAGGGTGTTCATCGACTCGAGCATCCACCCCAATAAAAAATTCAAAGTCAACCTGAACATCCTTAAGGGCAGTAGTTGTCGACTTTTGTCTACAATGATTATTTTTTAAGGTAATACAGTATGATTTCATAATGTTGTATTGATGTGTTTGTTGTTAGGGGAATATGTTAGCACCTACCTGTTTTGTTGCGATAGTTAGCCACTTTCCTGTAAGTGAGGGTTGTGATTGATGTCAACAATCCTAGAACTAATGAGGTTAATTTGTTACTAAAGATGTGTTTGAGGTTCTTAACTGTAAAATCTATTACTCGCTGTAGTAATTGATTCATCCGAATTAAAAATAGCGCTCAATGAGCGCTATTTTTGTTTTTGAATACAGGATTATTTCACTGTTTTCAGTTTGATTTCATCTGCAACTTTCTGTGGCACAAACTGACTTATTTCCCCACCGTGTATCGCGACTTCACGAACAATAGTCGAAGATAGGAAAGCATACTCTTCCGAAGGGGTTAGGAACACGCTTTCAAGGCCGGGGAGTAGCTTGCGGTACATGCTAGTGAGACCGAACTCGTACTCAAAATCCATAGTTGTTCTTAGGCCACGTACCAATACGTTAGCTTTCTGCTCTTTGGCAAAGTCGACAAGTAAACCAGAAAAGCCTTCAACAGATACATTAGGTAAGTGAGACACGGCATCACGCAACAGCTCTACTCGTTCATCTAACTGAAACATGGTCTTTTTGCTTGGACTCGCGGCTACTCCCACCGTGATATGATCAAACATGCTTGCAGCTCGGACAATAATATCGAGGTGACCATTGGTTACCGGATCGAAAGTGCCTGGGTAGATAACGTGAGTGGTCATATTAGCTGTCCTTGCTTGGTGTTTTAATAGAGTTTAAGGCTTTATCGAGTTTCTGCTGTACCATGTCGAGCGTGATGTCTTTCATCAGATCATCGCCTTTTGCTCGAGTTCCCCACGGAAGGTCTTTAACCGGTTTCCCTTGTTGCGCCTCTACATGTTGTTGATAAACACTGACTACGATATCAAGGTCATTGTAGGGCCCTGTTCTTCGAGGATCACTGTGTGCGTATAACCCGATGACAGGTGTTGATTGTGTCGTTGCCAGATGTGCTGGACCGGTATCTGGTGCGATTACCACGGTCGCATGCTTGAGTACTGCGGTGAGCTGTTTTAGGTGAGTTTTACCAATTAAGTTGATGATAGGAGATTGGCATAGCGCTTCGATGTCGTTACCAAGGTTTACTTCTCTTGGTGCTGGAGAGCCACACAGTACCACTTGCATCCCTTTTTCTACTGCATAATCGGCAATAGCGGCATATCGCTCAGTTAACCAGTTACGTGAATCTTTGCTTGCGGCAGGAGAGATAACCAAGGTTTGTTTCCCAGCCATGGTGTCGATGGCTAGTTGTTCGTCTTCCTGTGTTAAAGGAATATCCCACAGGGGTTTATCGAAGGGTACACCAATGTAGCGAGCAAACTCGGCAAAGTTATCTAACACATGAAACTTATCTGAAATAGGCAGGTGGCGATTAGTAAAGAGTGATTGCATTTCACGAGTACGGTTTTTGCCAAACCCTACTTTACACTTCGCCTTTATTCCCCAGGAAAGTACGCTGGCTCTGAGTGCGGCTTGCATGTGTAGCAGCGCATCAAATTTTCGATCTGACAATTGGCGCCATAGTTCACGCATTCCTTTGAAGCCTTGTTTCTTATCGAAAATAATTACCTCAATACCCGGCAGGTCGCCGATCAGCATGGCTTCTATTTTCCCGGTTATCCAAGTAATTTTCGTTTCAGGCCACTGCTTCTGGATGGCTTGAACCACAGAAATAGCATGACAAACATCGCCAATCGCGGATAGGCGAAGTATGCAAAGAGATTGAGGTGCAGTTGAGAACAGTGACATAAAGAGCCCAAAAAAGTGAATAACATCAGAATTATGCAGATACTCGCATTAGTTGTAAAATAGCAATGACGAAAAGCGACCCAAAGGCCTCATAGATGGAAACGATTAACACTAAGAACCAAACAATTTGGTATGACCCTGAGCTTCTGGCACAAGTGCCGGAGGGTGAGATGGTTCAGATCTTTGAGGCAGAATACTGGCAGCAACGTGAGTCTATTTCAGGGAGTGCACAGGGGCGTGGTACCACCTGGTTTATTCAACTTGATGGAATGCAAGCCGCGTTGCGTCACTATCGCCGTGGTGGGCTATTTGGCAAACTCGTCGAGGACCAATATCGATTTTCTGACTGGGAAAGCACGCGCTGTGCGATGGAGCTTAATGTTCTTAAGGTACTAGCTAATGCAGGTGTGAATGTACCTAAGCCGATTGCCGCTCGGGCGACGAAAAGCGGGCTTTTTTATCGTGCAGATCTGATGTCGGAACGAATTCCCAATGCGAAAGATCTGGTTGATGTCTTGGTTTCTGATCCGATACGTGCGGATGTTTATCAAAAGATTGGCCGCGAGATACGCAAAATGCACGATGCTGGGGTTAATCACACTGATCTCAACATTCATAATATCCTGCTTGATGATTCACAAAAGGTGTGGATTATTGACTTTGATAAGTGTGGTCAGCAAGCGGGTGATGACTGGAAAGAAGGTAACTTGAGTCGCTTAAAGCGCTCATTCCTAAAAGAAGTGAACAAGCGCCAGATTCAATGGCAAGAGTCAGATTGGGAGCCTCTTTTAACAGGCTACCAAGGCTAACGAAATCGAATGGTTTTTAGGGCGTATTGACCTTTTGCGGTTAAATTTTGTTCGGATGGGGACGCCTAGTCAAAAGCGTTTTTATCGCGGCGAGGGGGAAGTAGCCTAGTCATTCTAAGCAAATCTCCCTTAACAAAGAGTAAAGTGCTTTTTGCGGGGGCGTCTAGCTCGAACCCTTCGGGCAGCGTTTGCTGGTCATTTCTACTACGTTATCGGCTTATCATGTAGGCTAGCTACACATCAAAGCCTCTGCCTTGTATAAATACCCAGCAACTCGCTGCAAAAATCAGCTCAAAAGATCAACACGCCCTAGTCAATAATATATTGTAAGGTGCTATCCAACGCCCCTCGGTTCTGCTCAACCACTTGATAAGCCGCTAAGCCCCTGTCTTGACACAAATCAGGGTGGGTAAATAGCTCTCTGAGCTGGTCAGTAATTTCATTGCTGTTTTGACAAATAGTAACAGCATTCGCCTCAAGCAGTTTGTCGGTGATTTCGCTAAAATTAAAGTAACTAGGGCCATTCAGTAGAGGCAACTTCAGGGCTGCTGGCTCTAGCAAGTTATGCCCTCCTACTTTATCTCCAACAAGGCTTCCGCCCATAAAACAGACATCAGCACCGCCGAGTAGTACCAACATTTCGCCCATGGTATCAGCGATATAGACTTCAACATCAGATGTTAATCGCTGCTGACTCGTTCGAGTTATAGTGTTGAAGTCGTGCTGCTTAGTGAGCTCTGCCACTTGGTTAAATCGCTCAGGGTGGCGAGGAACGATCATCAGCAACGCATTTGGATTGTCTTTAAGAAGTTGCTTATGAGCATCTAAAACAATGTCGTCTTCACCTTGATGAGTGCTAGCAGCAATCCAGACATCGCGATCAAAACCTATCTGTTTCCTCAATGCTTTGCCTTTTTCAACGTGTTCAGTAGAGACTTCAATATCAAACTTGATTGAGCCCGTCACATGCACAGATGCTTTATCTAGGCCTAGCCTTACAAAACGTTCCGCATCACTAGGGTACTGACAGAGTACCTGAGAAAGGTTATTAGCTAGAAGGTTAAACACGGGTTGGAATTTGGCGTAGCGTTGGCATGAACGTTCAGAAAGGCGAGCGTTGAGTACTGATATAGGAATCCCAGCTTTCGCCACGCAATGTAGCGTGTTTGGCCAAAGCTCTGTTTCCATAATCAACATCTGCTTTGGCTGTACTGATTTAAGGAAGCCTCGTACACACCAAGAAAAATCAATCGGCATGTAGCGATGTTCGACCAAATCACCAAGCTTGTCTATTTGCTCAGCACCTGTGCTGGTTGTCGTGGTAACAATGATGGCTTGATTTGGTTCTCTCTGCCTCAATTGCTTGATAATAGGTATCGCAGCAATAGATTCACCCACCGACACCGCATGAATCCAGATAGGGCTTTTACCTTGAACTTGCGGCGTGATACCGAAATGCTCTTTCCAGCGCTTGCCGAAACTTGGTTTGCCGGGTTTGCTCTTATAAAGCCCATAGAGGAGTAGTGGAGAGGCCAATGACAATATAAGAGTGTATATAAGCCGTATAAGCATAAGAACAGTGACACCAGAGGGTAAAATCAGTAATGAGAAGAGTATTTTCTTCAATCTCGAAAGTAAAGAGCGTTATAATTAAATGCTTAGTGACACTTTCAAACGGAAATGGTGAACTCTATCTCATCGCTTATTCAAACCGATCAATCCTATCGTTTTTTGCTCTATGTCGAGCAAAACTACTCATTTGCTATCCTTCGCCCATTTTATAATTACGCGAAGCAACTTGGCCATGACGTAAAGTGGTTGCTCGTTGGTGAGGATGCTTCTGAACATCTTTTATTAGATCAAGAGCAGCGCGTGTCTTTGACAGAAGCTGTCGCCTATAATCCTTGTGCTGTCTTAGTACCCGGAGATCGCGTTCCTGCTTTCATTCCAGGGTTGAAGGTGCAAGTGTTTCACGGTTTGAATGAGAGTAAACGAGGGAACTTATATCCTGAGCGTGGTCTATTTGATTTGTATTGCACAGAAGGCCATGAAAGAAGCAACTCATTGGAACCATTAGCTAAGCAGCGCGGCTACTTTCAAGTCAAAGAGACTGGCTGGTTGAAGCTAGATAGCTTGTTAAATTACCAAACCAGTGACAAGCATTTTGAAAGACCTCAAATTCTATTCGCTTCCACTTTTTCGCCAAGTTTATCCTGTGCTGAATTGGTTTATGAAGAGCTTAAGCGCCTAAGCAAACTGAGCCAGTGGCAATGGTTAGTCACATTGCATCCTAAAATGAAGCAAGAGACACGAGAAAAATACCAGGCGTTGGAAGGGGACAACCTTCTGTTCTTCGACAATGATCGAGTGATTGAAATGCAGCATCGTGCTGATGTGATGGTATGTGACAACTCATCGATCTTTCAGGAATTTTTGTTGCTTAATAAGCCGGTTGTTACGGTAAATAACCGAGACCCTCAAGCGAGTTTCATCAATATTACCCAAGCAGAGCAGTTAGAATCCGCAATTCAACAAGCG
This sequence comes from Vibrio sp. 99K-1, assembly GCF_013114585.1. Classification (NCBI taxonomy): domain Bacteria; kingdom Pseudomonadati; phylum Pseudomonadota; class Gammaproteobacteria; order Vibrionales; family Vibrionaceae; genus Vibrio; species Vibrio sp. 99K-1. The sequence continues at coordinate 30,426 of NZ_VTXF01000012.1, read as the reverse complement.
ATGCTACCGGATGAAGCAAGAGACAAAGCCATCGCTAATTATGGTCCGTCAATAACGCCATATTTGGACGGGCAATCCTCAGCGAGAGTTCTGAGTGCTATTACGGATGTGCTAGAAAGCGGTTGGCAGGATAAAAAACCAAAAAATTGGATTCGTAACTTTAAAATCCGTAAATCTTTAAACTATTGGAAATTCTAGGGCTGAATAATGAGAAAACATACCCTGTCTGTCATTGTTATTACCAAGAATGAAGAAGACCGAATTGAAACTTGCCTTAAATCTGTGGTTGATATTGCCGATGAGCTAATTGTGTTAGACAGCGGTTCAACGGACGCAACCGTTGAGATATGCCAAAAATATACAGACAACGTGACCATCACCGATTGGCCGGGCTTTGGTAAGCAAAAGCAACGAGCGCTAGATAAAGCGACATGTGATTGGGTGTTATCAATCGATGCAGATGAAGCTTTAGACCCTGAAATGAGCAAGGCTCTTGTTGAATTATTAAAACAAGATCAAATCAAACATACTGCTTACAAACTTCCTTGGGGAGTGACGCTCTATGGAACAACACTTAAGCATGGCCGCAGTGCTCGTGCTGTGTTGAGGCTCTTCAAAAGAGAAGGTTCTAGATATACGTTGGATGAAGTGCACGAAACTGTTGTACCGGAACAAGGAACGACGGGTATCCTGAAAGGCTACTTGCTCCACTATACTCACCGAGATTATGGGCACGGCTTAGATAAAGCGGCGCAATATGCTTGGCTTGGTTCTCAAAAATATCACCGTAAAGGTAAGAAATCACACGGCTTATTTCTTGCTCTACTACGAGCGATGTGGACGTTTTTCCTTGTGTACATTATCCGTCGTGGTTTTATGGATGGCAGTGTCGGTTTCATTATGGCTATGACTTACGCTCAGGTGAATTTCAATAAATATGTTGGTTTGTGGATTCTTGAAAATCGCTCAGAAGACAGTTCAACAGACCAAGCTAAATAGGGACCGATAGATGAAGATTTTAGTTTGTGCATCTTACTTACATGCATGGAACAGTTTGCGTCCAGAAGCTGCGATTTTTATCGAGCTAGCTCGTCAAGGGCATCAAGTGACGATCATGACTCAGGGAGAATCTGAGCACGTATCGAAGCTAGAAGAGCACGGCATCCGAGTTGTTGATGGCTATCCTAAACGTAAAATTTGTTTTGATACCATTAAAAAGATCCGTCATGAGTTAAAAACGCACAATTACGATATCTGCTATGCTTTTAACTCTAAGACAATACCCAATGCAGCTTTTGCGTGTATTGGCTTTGACGTTAAGTTGGTTGTTTATCGAGGTACTACTGGCGGGCTGTATCGACATGACCCAAGTGCTTACCTAACTCAGCTCCATCCTCGCGTGGATGGTATTGTGTGTGTGTCTGAAGCAGTACGACAGGATGTAGTGAAGCGTGTTTGGAAGAACAAAGATAACGTTGTTACCATATACAAAGGGCATGAATTGGATTGGTACAAGGTACCACCAACTGAGCGCTCTGAATTTGGTTTGAGTGAAGAGGATGTTGTTGCGATTACTGCAGCGCACGTCAGGCCAAGCAAAGGTATTTCCGTTTTGCTTGAAGCGACCAAATACATTTCGGCACCCAACTTCCATCTGATCTTAGCGGGTAGTGGTTATGAGCCTCACTTTGATGAGATGAAAGCGAGCCCTATGAGTGAGCGAATTCATTACATAGGTCACCGAACCGATATCCCTTCAATTATGTGTATGGCAGACTTTCAAGTTCAACCATCGATCAGCGGAGAAGGGCTACCACGCACGATTGTCGAAGCAATGGCAAATGGCACAACTTCAGTAGTGACGACCACCGGTGGTGCTCCTGAACTCGTTGTAGATGGCGAAACGGGTTATATTGTCCCTACGGGAGACGCTAAAGCGTTGGGCGAGTCTATGGACAAGCTCGCACAAGACAAGGCCAAGTGCACAGCCATGAGTGAAGCGGCTAAGAAGCGCTTAGATGAAAGCTTTAGTTCACGAGTAACAGTGAAAAAGCACCTGGAATTTTTTGAGAAGTTGCTTCAGCAGTAATATAGAGTGAAGAGGGCTATTTAGCCCTCTTTGTTCATAAAGAACTCGGCTAGCTCAAAGTCTAATGGTTGGTCAATATCAAAAGAAACTCGATTTTCCATAACGTAGGCGAAGGATTCATCTGTGTATCTAATTTCGCCGTACTCCATAAACCTTCGAACATCAAAGATGTAAATAGCCCCATTGAATCGGAAAAAATCACCGCAATCTTGAGATCGTTTTAATGCTTCTGGGCGAATAAAGTCTCCCATTGTGCCATCTTCAGGGAGCGTGTTAGCCCAAAGCGGTGGGTGCTCACATGGTGTAACGGAAACTACAGAGAAAGCCTGCTTTTCAATGAACAGATCCAATGCTTCATCGATATGCTGAGCTGTTCGCAACGGAGATGTTGGTTGAAGCAGTACAATTATATCTATGTCACTACCAAATTTTTCTAACGTATAAGTTAAAACGCTTTGCGTCGTAGCAGTATCTGATGCTAGGTAGTCAGGTCTTAGCTCCGGAACATTGACACCAAATAGGGAAACTACATCTACAATCTCTTGGTCATCAGTGCTAACGAATATTTTGTCGATAAATTTACTGTTTTGAGCTGCATCAATTGACCACCCAATCAGTGGTTTTCCAGCTAGAGGCAGTACATTTTTTCTTGGAAGTCGTTTACTACCACCACGAGCGGGAATAAGTGCTAAGACCTTTTTTCCATTAATCATTAGAACATCCCTAAACTGTGAATATCAGCTTGTGCGCGATTAAAATCATCCATACGACCAATATCAAGCCAATATTCATGAATAGGAAACATTAGGATATTGTTTCTTTGTTCCATGTGCTGTTCTAGCAAAGTCGGCATATCAATTTTGTGACTCTGGGGAACCGAGTTAATCACTTCTGGAGAAACCACATATATACCAGCATTAACAAAGAAACGTTGAATTGGTTTTTCAACCATACTCGTTATTTTGTTTCCTTCTCCATTGATCACACCATAAGGGATTTGATAATCGTACTCTCGCACACACATTGTTGCGTCGGCTTGATTTTCATTATGGAAATCAAGTAGGCGTTGAAAGTCCACCTTAGTCAGTACATCACCATTCATCATTATGAGCGGTAACCCTTTCGGTAAATCATCGGGTAGAAGTCCCAGCGCCCCTCCTGTACCGAGTGGTTCATCTTCATGAACATAAGTAATGTTCACGCCAAGCTCTGTACCATCACCAAAGTAATTTTCAATTTGCTCAGGCATGTAATGGGTTGAAATATAAAAGTTTTGAAATCCGGCTTTGATAAAGTTATGTATCAATGTTTCTAGAATAGGCTTACCACCAACCTTTAGCATAGGTTTCGGACAACTATCTGTTAAAGGTTTAAGGCGAGTGCCAAAACCTCCAGCCATAATGAACACCGGGTTTTGATAGTTAGGCTTATTAACTAAGGCACGATGCAAGGTTTCTAAGCCAACTAATCTGCCATCGTCTACGATTGGAATAAACAGAATATCAAGCTTGTTCATTTGCTCAATCAAGTACTCTCTTGAGCTCTCTGAATTCGCGGTCATTGGTGAACAGTTCATTACATCCGCTACAGGAGCTTCGAGGTTTTTTCCTGATAAAAGCCCTCGACGAATATCTCCATCAGTTACCACACCTAATAATGCTTGAGAGGAGTCAACGACTAATGCACCACGCAGTGCTTCTGAGTCTATAATTTGTAGCGCATCTTTTAGTGTTGCTGCCGGTGATAAGATGGCTTGTTTCCAACTATTAATCATTTTCAATCAACTTAGTTTCTTGATTTTGTTTAGCGAAAGTAACAATCTGAGAGCCTATGTCTTTAACAATAGTGCTCCCTGCTCCTACAATACAGCCTTTGCCTAGCTCAATGCCCTGGATCACCGTTGAACCTGCTCCCACATACACACAGCAGTGAGTTTTAACTTGCCCACAAAGTGTTGCTCGAGGAGCAATGTGGTTATGCTGGCCGATGGTGCAATCATGTTCAATGAGTGCTGCAGTATTAATGATGCTGTGAGCTCCTACCTCAGCGCCGGCCTGGACGACTGCTTGATGAAGAACTTGAGATCCTTCAGCTAGTGACGCAAAATTTGAAACATGAGCAGTTGATGCTATAACGGTCTCAAATCGATAGCCTAGCTGGCTAAAATAGAGTCCAACTTTTTCTCGTAGTGAAGATTTTGGCATCATGCCGATACCATTTACCAACAGAACATCATTTGGTGAGTACTTCGTTATATCTGTGTCTTCTAAGAGTTGTGTAAGTCCCACGAAAACACTACGTTGAGTTATGTCATCTGGGCTAATAACTGCAATAATCTCTCGTCCTTTCTCCAGCAAAATATCGGTTAACACGCTAGCATGCCCACCTCCACCAATCATTACAATAGGAAGATTCACCTCATCACTCAATGATCAGCTCTCCTGTTTTGTATCCCTTGGTTGCTTTAGTGCCAAGAAGTTCCCAATAACGGTAAGGGGACAAACCAATACCTGGACGCTTAATTGTGAGGTTAGATTCTGTTAATTCTTCACCCTCTTTAATATCCATTGCTGCTACTAAGCTTTTTCGCGCTACGGATTTGTTTTTCATTTCAGATACTGTAGGAGTTTTTACGCTAGAGCCTAATGCAATCTCAATCTGACGGATGGCTTTTACCATTGCCTCTAGCTCTTGTGGCTCTAGAGAAGCTTTATGGTCTGGACCTTCCATGTTTTTATCTAATGTAAAATGCTTCTCTATGAGAACAGCACCACGGGCAACAGCCGCAATTGGTATCGTTATTCCTTCACTGTGGTCCGAATAGCCTGCCGCCAAGTCAAATGTTCGCCCTAGCGTATCCATTGCTCTTAGGTTGATTTCTTCCATTGGAGCAGGATATTCTGTCGTACAATGAAGAATTGTTACTTTCTCTTTTAGCGCTTTTTGACCAGCTTCTGATGCATAAGCTTCTTGGAAACCTAGCATCGAAGGTTCTGCTTTTTCATCTGCCGTATATCCGTAAGCAATCACTCCAAGAGCTGTCTCAATTTCGGAAATTGTTGCCATACCTGTTGATACAATAAGATCGCAACCGGTACGAGCATGAGCCAATACAAGAGGAGCGTTCGTTAATTCACCGGAAGGCAACTTCAAGCGCGTTAAACCAAGATCATTGACTAAGAAATCTAAACTTTCAAAATCGAAAGCTGTTGATAGAAACTCAATACCAAGGGACTCACAGTATTTGACGAGATCATGGTGGGTGTCGTACGACAGTTCTAAACGGCTTAACATCGCTAACTGAGACTCTTGCTTTTGAGTATTTGCTACTTGATATTCAGCTTGCTTAGCCTCTTCGGTAACTAGGTTTTTTGCTTTAAAAGTTTGGAACTTTACTATATCCGCTCCGGCTTTGTGAGCAGCGTCGACCAAAGAAAACGCTAGTTCTTCTTGGCCGTTATGGTTTACACCCGCTTCAGCAATAATCAAAGTCATTATTGTCTCACTCTACTTTCTTGTTTAAGTCAGGTTCAATGTTTACATCATAAAAAGACTTACAAGGATCAAAATCCAATCCTTTAATCATCTCTATGACTTGCTTGCTACTATCACCTTGCCCGTAGGGGTTAGCAATATTTTCATCTTCAGCTTTATACTTTCGGCTCACAGCGAGGCCAATCGCGCTACTGATGGATTCTTTCGTAGCTGTGGTGTTTAAAACACTTTTTGCGGCCAAGCGCCCCTTTTGTCTAGCCCCTATGTTCACTGTAGGGACATCAAAAGCTGGTACTTCAATAATACCACTCGACGAATTACCAATAACTGCAGCCGCATGCTTTACCGAGCTCAGATAACGCACTTGCCCTAGTGATGGGATTGCAAAGACACGTTTTGGTTGACTTGCTGCATAATCTTCTAGCATTGGGATAATGCGTCGACCACCGTCATCTGCGTTAGGGTAAGTCAATATAACTTGATGATCAGGGTATTCTTCCAATGCGTCTAAAAGCGATTGAAAGCTTTCCTCTGGAGATTCGTTACCCAGAGTAACAGGGTGATAAGTCACGACAAAATAAGGTTTTGTGAGTTCAAAACTTAGTGATTCACTCAACTCAGAAACCGTCATAAAAGACGCTCGGTTTAGGTGGTCTAAGCCAATTGCACCAATATTTCTGACACGTGCTGGTGATTCACCAAGTTGAATCACTCGGTTTCGGTATTCGTCTGTCGATGTACCATGTAGGTAACTCAACTTGGTAATCGCATGGCGAATTGCATCGTCATAAGCACCTTCTGTTATTTCACCACCATGAAGATGAATTATCGGAATACGAAGTATCATAGCCGTTTGCGCTGCAGCGAGCGCTTCAAAGCGATCCCCAAGAATGACAAGAACATCTGGCGCTAGTCGCGACAAGGCATCGGCAAACCCCAATACACCCAGCCCCATACTTTTCGCTGTACCTACAGCGGAATCAGAAGACAACAAAATCTCTATTTTCTCATCGATATTGAAGCCATCTTTTTCAATTTGTTTGTAAGTATCACCGAATTCCGGTGATAGGTGCATACCAGAAACAAGCAATTGAAGTGTTAGGTCAGGATCGCTTTGTATGTCCTTTAAAAGCCAAAAGAGCAGACCATACTCTGCTCTTGTACCAGTAAAGACCGCAACCTTTTTATGTGTCTGAGTCATGTATGTATTAAACCTACTTAGCCTTTGATTTCCACTGGGGTACTTGGAAGATTGATTAGGTGCGCCTCAATAAACTCTGAGTAAGTTAGGTCACCACGTATTGCATTCTCAAACATAGGTAATCTGTGCATGAGCTGCCAAATTGGTCGAGTCATTACGCCTGAACCATTTGTGCCTTTAAGTACCTCTTCGCGACTTTCTTTATCCGGACAAATGATTGCATTTAACCAATAGTTTGACTGCGCATATTCAGGTTCAGTGACAAACTTGATGTCTGAACCTTTAAAAAAGTCATTGTAACCTTCAGCAAGCACTCTCTTTTGTTTTAGGTACTGCTCGATAACTTCCATCTGAGCACACCCTAGAGCTGCATTCAGGTTTGGCATACGATAGTTGAAACCAGGTTCATCATGGAAGAACTCATACGGATGAGGAACTTTTGCTGTCGTCGTGACATGCTTAGTACGCGCACCTAATTCTTGAGTCTTACATAACACCATGCCACCACCGCCTGTAGTGATGATCTTATTGCCATTGAAGCTGACAGCACCAAAATCACCAATAGTACCGGTGTGTTTGCCCTTGTAGAACGAGCCTAGGCTTTCTGCGGCATCTTCAACCAACGTGATGTTCCATTTCAAGCAAACGGCAACCAGTTCATCAAGCTCTACAGGGTGACCAAACGTGTGCATTGGTATAACGGCTTTGATTCTTCTGCCTGTTTTTTTATGAATACACCCCGCGTCTGTGACTTCAGCATTCTCTTCTAAAAATGCATCCACAGCCTTAGGGCACAACCCTAAACTCACTGGAGATACATCCAGAAAAATAGGCTCAGCCCCCATATGATAAAGAGCATTGCAGGTTGCAACAAAAGTCAAAGCTTGCGTGACGACCAAGTCGCCTCTTTGAACATCAGCCATGTACAATGCAGCATGCAATGCTGCTGTGCCATTTACTGTCGCTACAGCTTTAGCCGTACCAGTGTAAGCTTCAATTTTTCTCTCAAAATCATCAACAAATTTACCGACGCTAGAAACAAATGTACTTTCAATTGTTTCCATTACGTACGCTTTTTCGTTGCCATCGAATGTCGGTGCATGTAAGGGAATAAATTCGTCTGTTTTGTAAGTATCTCTCACAAATTCAACAATAGATGTCGCTTTCATTGAATGCTCCACTTACATCTTGCTATCGAGGTATTTACCCGTTTCTTTGTGCCCAAAATCAGGGATCATGGTAAAGAACAGTTTCACAATCTGCTCTTTAGTCCAAGCTCGCTCACCTTTCATCTCAGAGATGCTGCTTTCAAACAAAGTAAGAAGCTCTTGCTCATAAAGAGGTTCATTTTTGATGATGCCCAGATTTTCGAATCGAGACATATCCAGCTCTTCTTTATCTGTAAAAAACTCTTCGAAGTCTTTTTCACCCGTAGTATCACTTGCAGTAAACAAACATGGCCACTTGCCCTGCTCTGGAAGCGTATGTGCAAGTTGGCGAGCTTCTTCTTCTGTTTCACATAGGTGAGGTTCAAAACCAAGTAGCTCTAGGTATTTCACCGCGATATCTGCAAACGAAATAAGATGTAGAGCTTCACTCAGTTTCGGGAAGAAAATGTCACGGTTTTCGCCAAAGATACAAGACATTAAACATAGCTCTCCCGACTCTTGAGGAGTAACAAAGTAACGCTTGATGTCGTTTGGGGCCACGATAGGTTGGCGCTTTTGGATACGTTGGTTAAATCCGTGAAGTAACGAACCATCAGAGAATGCCACATTTGCAAATCGAGCCGTTGAGATTGCCATTTGCTCGCTTTTACGCATCAGGAACATTTCCATAATACGTTTGGATGCTCCCATCATATTGACTGGGTTTGCAGCTTTATCTGTTGAAACACAGAAATACTTTTTCGCGCCAGCATCAATAGACTGCTGGATCGTTTTGTCAGTATTAAAAACATTCACATCGATCATGCGCATCAGTGTGTAAGGATCTTTTTCACTTCTAACATGCTTAAGCGCAGAGAGGTTCAATACATAATCGAACTTACCATCAGCTTTGATGAATGCATCGTACTCTAGAGAACCAATGTCCAAAGCAAATGTTTGGAAGTCACCATCAATGTAACCAAATGAACTACGGATATCTCGAACAAGCTCTACCATATTGTTTTCACTAATATCGACAACATGTAGCTTCTTAGGGTTACGTTTGAAGATTTCCTTGGTAACAGCTTGACCAATAGAGCCTGCACCCCCTAATACAAGAAAGCGAGACTGTGAAACAACGTCCGATAGCTTTTCTTGATGTCGTTTTATATCAGAATTGAAGAGGGCCTCTGTTCGGCCGATCAAAGATAAAGCGTTAGTCATGGCATTACTCTATATGTTGAACTGGATTAGATAACTAATTTACGCATTGTACTAAAATTATAATTCAAATTTTTGCAAAACTTGATTAATTCTAAAGTCTAGTTCTTTGGGATTTTCTTCAAAGCTGGCGATTGTATTGATAGCTTCGGATACTTCTTCTTGTTTTAATATTTGAAAAACATCACAGTACTCCTCTAGTCCCATGCCCACTGACGAAAACAAAGACACAATACCCATCTTTTGATTCGACATCATAAGAAATAGCTCAACTGGAAGTTTGGGAGGCAGTTGTTCAACGCCCTCAAAGAGTTTGTTGTAATCGTCTTTTGGCTCAGAAGGGTGGAGCTTTAAAACAACATTATAGCCAGCATTGATTGCCTGTTTATAAATGTCCTGATAGACCTTTTTGACAAAGTTGATATCTTTGAATCGTAGAGCGTTTTCTTTAGATGTGGGCTGAGTAGCAAGAATGATCGTTCTTTTTCTATTTGTGTAATTATCGACTTGGAATAGTTCTGATACTACCTCAACAGCGTGTCCTGATTTTGATAGAGTAAGTTTTTTTACTTTGTCTTTTACTTTTGAGGGTGATTTCTCAGGTGAAAGAAGGTGAATTTCTAGACACTCTTTTTTTTCGCCCATGGTCATTGTCTTTGAAGGGTAGCCCTTAAACCGTCTAAATGTTTTTTTTACTGGACTATGAACAGGAATTTCAATGTAGTTCCTCATTCCATCTTCAATCATTTTATATGTTGGAACCAACAACCTAAATAATCTAGACATTTTATTGTCATCATTGAAAACAAAAAGTTCATAGCTACCTAAATCTGGAAGTGTATTTTTTTTATAATCATTAATATAGGAAGTCAAAGAACTCTTTAAAAAATTAGGGATACGCAATCCGAGCATGGAGGATTTTATTATAAATTTACCAATTAGACCCTTTCGCTTTATTTCGGATGTTAGCTCATCTCTACTAGCCAATATAATGTTAATGTTACTTGGTAGGTTAGATGTATTTATAAGTGTAGAAGGAATATTTTGGTAGTCATTAAACAATGTAATGGTTGATTTTTTATTTGACTTAACAGCATGAAAAACACTTAGCATAACATGCCTTACCGTAGAGCAAATATAAAGATTTGAATTTCCATCTATCATGATTTACCTCGATAAGACTGTATTAACTTGACTGTGTAAGAGTATTTTAACCACGTAAAGCTCATTGTTTTTTAATGCTAATTTTGAATTTTATGTTATGTAGGTGACGTTGGATAGTTTCGTTTAAATTGAACCACTCACGCTTACATTTCTTGAATAAACTTCTGGTGCTTGTGCGTTTTTCATATCCGATATCAGAATCAAACTTTGGGTCATTCGTTAAACAGGGTACTGCAGAGCCGTAGCACTCGACTTCGTTTTGCCAGAATCGATCCATATAAATATCGACAGCCATATACCACTCTTTTGAATGTTCGAGGAACTTTTTAGCTCCTGAAGGTCTTAAGAAATAGGCTGTTGCACTCATATGTCCTTTAGTGAACTTATGAATGCTTGTAGATCTAGCTTTGAACACTTCATAAGAGTCATACTTACGGCGCTTATTTTTGAATAATCGAATGCACCCTATAGTATCTGGAATATCTGGGATATCTTGTATGAAATTTAAAAAATCCTCTTTAAATAAAAGAGCATCGTCTTCAATTATTATTATTGGTTTATTAATTTCTACACATTTCTCCCATAGAAGAAAATGACTCGCATAACAACCTAACTGCCCAGCACTTAGTGTTTTTGCTCGGTATGTTTGGCTTAAGTCATCATTGTAACGACTTAGTAGTGGGTGAGAAGGGGATACCCTTCCATCGATAGCAGAGAATAGTTCAAAAGGAAGAGATAAATCATTCAATTGATTGCAAATATTCTCCTTTCTCTCGGTGGAAGATTCTAAGTTTATGACAAAGATTTTAGTCATTGGTAACCCTCTTATACCTTGATAATATAGGAAACAAAATTAATAAATATACTATTAAAGGTTGCGGATGATTAAGTGGGACATCAGACATAGATGCTACAAAAATCACGGTAAAAACCCCCCAAACTATCATTTTTTCACGTTTTGATAAGTGATTGCTAATTGATATTGGGTATATCATAACTAAAGATAAAATAATAAAACCAATAATACCTGATTTTATTAACTTATCTAGGAATTGGTTATGATAATGCGTGGGATTAAAGTTATATAATGAATAAGGAGCCTCACCTCGACTATAAAGCTGTTTTACTTTTAATTGATGGTAATCACCATTTCCAAAAAATAAATTATCTTTTACTAACTTTGGTGCAACTAACCACATTTGAAGTCTTAGCCCAATAGAGTTATTAAACTCTCCAGATTCAATTTGACTTATTTCAAATTTCGTTTTTTTTACAGTTTCAATTATGCTGCCTTTAAGTAATACTAGAGAGCCAAAAGACACTATAGAAAATAATATTAGTATCCGGATTGTTAGTCTCACTGCTTCCTTTTTAGTATCCTTAATATGAATCGCCGATATGATTAAAAGAGATAAAGCAAGAGCAAGCCATACACCTCTAGATTCACTTGTGATCAGAGGATAAGAGACTATAAGTAAAGTAAATACACATACCAGCTTTTCTTTAATATTAGAGCTCGATAATATAATTGAATATGCCGTAGAAGCAATTAATGCGCATATGGTAGCGTATGGGATTGGGTTTATATATCCAGTAAATCTATGGTAGCCTATTAAAAAATGGTAATTAAAACTATTAAAAAATAGTGTCAAGCTGCCTATAAGCAATAGATATGCAAGGAGCTTCTTATTGGTGTCCATTATAGGACAAGCAGCTAGAAATATGGAACTAGCTATTAACATTCTCATTTCTCGAGAGCTTGCTCCGTGGGTGTAGTAACTAAAAATAGTATATAAAGCAGCTACTATTAAAATGTATAAATAAGGGCGGAATAGTTGTTCTTTAATTTCTATTTTGTTCACCTTGGAGTAGGCTAAACTAGCCAAAGCACCGATGACTAAAAATATTGCCATTTTTTTATCTCCACTTGGAATAATTAGCATTCCTGAAAAAGCAAATAAATAAGGAGATAGCATTAATAGTTGTAGGATATTGTTACGAATAGTCATGTTATGAATACGGGTTTAAAGTACTTTCAGGACGAGTCTTAAGTAGTCTTAAGATCCACATATATTGCTCAGGATTTTTGCTCACGTAATCTTCAATGCATTGATTCATCATACGTGCATCCTGTTCTTCGCTTCCTGTTGGAAATGGCAAAGCGGGGTAGAAGTCCAGAGTGTATTGGCCAGTGTTGCTATCGTATTGAGCGAATAGTGGAACAATTTTAGCCTTGCTCAGTTTAGATAATCGACCAAGGCCTGAAATAGTTGCTTTTTGTGTAGCAAAAAAATTAACGAAGACGCTGTGCTCGCGACCAAGATCCTCATCTGGGAGATAATAACCTAGGTAACCATCTCGTACAGACTTGATGAAAGGTTTTATACCGCCGCTACGGTCATAAACTCGACCGCCGTATTGTACGCGCTGTCGATGCATCAGCCAGTCACTGAGTTTGTTTTTCTGAGCTTTTGCCATCGCCGATACAGGTAAATTGCGTGAAGCTAATAATACCGCTGGGATATCGATAGCCCATGTGTGTGGCACCAGCAAGATAACATTCTCGCCATTGTCTGTAATATCAGTCAAATTACTCAGGCCGTTTATCGACGTATTACTCTCTAACCAATCTTTGCTTTTAAGGGTTAGGGATGCAAAGCCCATCAAAAATGAGATGGATGTAACGTATGACTTATAAAGGACTTCTTCGCGCTCTTCCATTGACTGCTCAGGAAAACACATCTCAAGGTTTACACGCGCTCGACGGTTGGCTTTATTCTTTATTTTTACGGCTTGTTTAGCCATAAATTTAGCCATAGCTAAACGAATACTATTAGGAAAAAAGCTAACTAACGAAGATAGTAGTACTGCGATCCAGGTGCCCCAGTATTTAGGCGCGAGAAAGCCCCATTCAAACTCAGGGTTGTATGCTTTGGGGTCAAAGTCATTGCGTTGTGTGGTCATTAATACACTATTACATTTTTTATTAGGGAAACAGGGAAACGAGCTAAAAGCTCGCTACTCAGGAAATGATTATATTTATTATCCGTTAACAAGCTTCATATATTCAGCAACACCGTCGGCGACCGATTTAAACTCAATATCACAACCTGTACTGCGTAGTTTAGTTAAGTCAGCTTGGGTGAACTCTTGATAAGCGCCTTTTAAGTGCTCTGGGAATGGGATGGTTTCAACTTCTCCCTTGCCATGATGTTTGATTACCGCTTTTGCCACTTCTTCAAATGACTCTGCATTGCCGGTGCCTAGATTAAAAATGCCAGAAACGCCATTCTCTAAGAACCAGAGGTTAACGGCTGTTACATCACCAACATAAACAAAATCACGCTTAAAGGTTTCGCTGCCTGCAAACAGTTTTGGATTCTCACCAGCGTTCATTTGGTTGTTCAGGTGGAAGGCTACGGATGCCATGCTGCCTTTGTGTTGTTCGCGCGGTCCATAAACATTGAAATATCTAAAGCCTACGATTTGCGAAAGTGTCTCGTTGTGCGCTGCTGCATCAGCCGTTAAGCGACGAACGTAGTTGTCAAATTGTTGTTTTGAGTAGCCATATACGTTCAATGCACCTTCGTATTCGCGCTCTTCAATGAAAGTATCAGTTTCACCATATGTTGCAGCGGAAGAGGCATATAGGAACGGAATTTCACGTTCTACACAGTAATGAAGCAGTTCTTTTGAGTACTCATAGTTGTTAAGCATCATGTACTTGCCATCCCACTCAGTGGTTGCAGAGCATGCTCCTTCGTGGAAGATCGCTTCAATATGACCGAAGTCATCGCCAGCCATCACTTGAGTTAGGAAGTCATCACGATCCATGTAATCTGTGATGTCTAAGTCGACAAGGTTCTTAAATTTCTTACCGTCTTTTAAGTTGTCGACGACTAGAATATCGTTGTGGCCCGCTTCGTTAAGCGCCTTAACAATATTGCTGCCAATCATGCCAGCACCACCGGTTACGATAATCATAATTCTCTAACTCTTTTGAATACAAAACTACCACGAGTATAGCAAGGAATAGATAAGGCGGGCTAGTGGAATAATTCCCCAACCGGAGTATGATATGGCAAGCTAAGTTATAAATTTTGTTGAGTTAATTGCTCAAAACTATAGGTATTATCATGAAGATTGCAGTAGCCGGTACAGGGTATGTAGGTCTCTCAAATGCGATGTTGTTAGCTCAGCAGCATGAAGTGATCGCAGTGGATATAATCGATGAAAAAGTGACGATGCTTAACAACAAGCAGTCGCCTATTGTTGATGCTGAAATAGAACACTTCCTGGCAAATAAAGTACTGAACTTCAGGGCAACGACCGATAAATCAGTGTATGAAGGTGCCGAGTTTGTCATCATTGCAACGCCTACCGATTATGATCCTAAAAACAACTACTTTGACACCAGCTCCGTCGAGTCTGTTATCAAAGATGTGATGGCAGTAAATCCTAAAGCTGTGATGGTCATCAAATCAACGGTTCCTGTTGGCTATACTGAACGGATCAAACAAGAACTGAACTGTGAAAATATCATCTTCTCCCCTGAGTTTTTGCGCGAAGGTAAAGCGTTGTACGATAATTTGAACCCTTCTCGAATTATCGTTGGTGAATGCTCTGAGCGAGCGAAAGTGTTTGCAGACCTTCTGGTCGAAGGCGCTGAAAAAGAGAATATCGATGTTTTGTTCACCAACTCTACGGAAGCTGAAGCAGTAAAACTTTTCTCTAATACATACCTAGCAATGCGTGTTGCATATTTCAATGAACTTGATTCTTACGCGGAAGCGCATGGCTTGGATTCTCGCCAGATCATTGAGGGTGTGGGCTTAGATCCTAGAATTGGCAATCACTACAACAATCCTTCGTTTGGTTATGGTGGCTATTGTCTACCGAAAGATACCAAACAGCTATTAGCTAACTACCAAGATGTACCAAACAACATTGTTGGTGCTATTGTTGATGCTAACCGCACCCGCAAAGATTTTATTGCGGATTCAATCATCAAGCGCTCTCCGAAAATAGTCGGCATTTATCGCTTGATCATGAAGGCTGGCTCGGACAACTTCCGTGCTTCGTCAATTCAAGGGATTATGAAGCGCTTGAAAGCTAAGGGTATCGAAGTTGTTGTGTTTGAACCGGTACTAAAAGAAGAGCACTTCTTTAATTCGAAAGTCTATTCTGACCTTGAGGAATTCAAAGCGGTGTCCGATGTGATTGTTTCTAACAGAATGGTAGAAGAGATTGCAGATGTGGCAGACAAGGTTTACACACGAGATCTGTTTGGTAGTGATTGATTTGGTTCTATTTTAGCTAGTGCTAATTAGACCAGATGTTAACAGCTCGATCTATCTGTTTAGTGGCGATATACTAAACCACTAAACGGATAGGGATACTAATAAATAATGAAAACACGTGACAAGATTGTTTACGCTGCTTTAGAGCTTTTTAACGAGCATGGTGAGCGTAGTATTACGACGAATCATATTGCTGACCACATCGAGATCAGCCCTGGTAACCTCTACTACCACTTTCGTAACAAGCAAGAAATTGTCCGTGATATCTTTACCCTCTACTCTACTGAATTGCTTGAAAGGTTTACTCCCATCCAAGGTCAGAAAGAGAGCCTCACGCTATTAAAACACTATTTAGATTCCATATTTACTCTGATGTGGAAGTACCGTTTTTTCTACGCAAACCTTCCTGAAATCTTGTCTCGTGACGAGCAACTTCACCTCGATTACATGGCTGTGCAAGAAAGACTTCAAACTAATCTTGTCGATATTATGAAGGCTTTTGTTGACTTGAACTTGCTGAAAGCGAACGATTCAGAGATGAAGTCGATGGTGACTTCTCTTCACCTGATCGCATCGGGTTGGTTAGCGTATCAGTCTGCGATGTCTCCAAAAGCCCAAATAACTGAGCAAGTTGTGCACCAAGGTATGCTGCAGATGATCGCGACCGTTAAGCCGATTGCGACCGCGCAAGGTTTTGAACAGCTGACATTATTAGAAGATGGTGTAAGGGCGTTGAACTCTAAATAGAAAGATGTGAGTAAGCGAGATACGGGTAAACGAAGAGCGGGAAAGAGCAGATTTGAGTTACGGGATACGAGTAAACGAAAAGCAGGAGAGCGACGACTAGGTTGCTTTTTTCATGTCACGTTTTGCTCTAACCTTGTATCGGCTCTCATGATTTTTATCTCGATGACTTGAACTCCGTATCTGTTTTTAAGCTCTTCGTTTCTCGATTACTCGAATCCCGCGACTTCTCTTGAGCTCTTCGTATCTCGGTTGCTCGAATCCCGTATCTGCTTCTACCTAACCAACCAACTCTTTGGATTCTGAGCTTGGCTGTTTCTGCGAATCTCAAAGTACAGTGATGGGCGGGTTTGACCGCCAGTGTCACCAGCAAGGGCAATGGCTTCGCCAGCTTTCACTTTATCGCCTTCTTTCTTGAGTAGTGCTTGGTTAAAGCCATAGAGCGTCATGTCACCTTTGCCGTGATCAAGAAGGATTACTAAGCCATAACCACGTAGATACTCAGCAAAAACAACGGTGCCTGAGTAAACCGATTTAACCTGTTGACCATATTTGGCATTAATCACCATACCTTTCCAGTTAACTTGCCCGGTTTGACGTGAGCCGTAGTTATGCAGAACTTTTCCTTTGATTGGCCAAGGTAGTTTTCCTTTACGCTTTGCTAAGCCATCCATAGGCACTGCGTTACGTCTTTCTCTAGCGGCTTTCTCTGCTTTGGCGATCTCCGCTTTGAGGCGGGTCTCATTACGCTGCAGTTCGGCTAAGTAATTTTTATCACCTGAGATGTTCTTCTTAATACTGCCAACGGTTTTCTTACGCTGCGTTTGAGTCTGAGCTAACTTGTCGCGTTTTGTTGTCTGTTGTTTTAACAGAGTTGCGATCTGCTCTTGTTCAAGTTGGCGCTGTTTATGGCTTTCTTCTAATTCCAGTTGTGTTTGTTCAATAGTTTTAATTGTTGCAGAACGGGCTTTAGCAAGATGTTGGTAGTAATGGCTGATGCGATCTTCTTCGACACCCGTGTTGAGAATGTGAGATGAGGCTTTGGCGCGACTTGTCATGTAATAAGTTTGAATCAGTTGTTCCAACTTATCGGTATGGACTTTTTTTTGAGCAGTAAGGACTTTGATCTTGGCATCTAAGCTAGCAATATTCGCATTCGCCGTATTAAGCTGCTTTTTACTATCTTGGATAGCTTTTTCGAGCGCAGCTATAGAGAGCTCTTGTTTCTTTAGGCTTGCTTGTAGACTATCGAGCTTCTTTTGCTGTGAAGAGAGGGCTTTTTGCTGGCGAGTGATCTCGCTAGACACACCCTTTAATTCACCTTGAGATGCGGCAAATGACGATATTGATAAAAGCGCAGCACTTAGGCTGGCTGATATAAGAAGAGTTCGGCTGATAGCTCGAATATGTTTCATCATTATCGTCATTTAGTTGTATTCATCTGCTCGTAATTTTTAGAATTTCGCTGAATCGAATCTACATCTGCTTTTAAGCTCTTCGTATCTCGGTTACTCGAATCCCGCATCTGCTCTTAAGCTTTTCGTATCTCGATTACTCGTATCCCGTTACTGCTGTTTTATATCCCATCACCATGGATAAAGCTTTGTGATCGACCATTGAACCCTTGGTCCATATCTAGAGAAGGTTTATCTGTCTTTGGCTTACCAACAATCTTAGCGGGTACACCAGCGACCGTAGTATGTGGTGGTACAGCTTGTAGTACCACAGAACAAGAGCCAATTTTAGCGCCTTCACCCACTTCAATATTGCCGAGTATTTTCGCACCAGCACCAATCATCACGCCTTCACGGATTTTAGGGTGACGATCACCGCCTTCTTTACCGGTACCGCCGAGAGTAACATCTTGAAGGATGGATACGTCGTTTTCGACCACCGCCGTTTCACCGATAACAATACCCGTCGCGTGATCGAGCATGATAGCTTTGCCGATACGTGCTGCAGGGTGGATATCCACTTGGCATGCGACTGAAATCTGGTTCTGTAGGTAAGTGGCAAGTGCAATACGCCCTTGTTTCCATAACCAGTTCGCCACGCGATAACCTTGCAGTGCGTGATAGCCTTTAAGGTAGAGCAATGGCATAGAGTACATTTCTACAGCCGGATCTCGAGTAACTGTCGCGCAGATATCACAAGCGGCTGCATCAATGATCGAGTCATCTTCTTCAAAGGCTTGTTCAACAACTTCACGCACTGCCATCGCAGGCATTGAGGCTGTCTTTAACTTGTTAGCAAGAATGTAACTGAGTGCGGCCCCTAGGCTTTCATGGTTGATAATCGTGGCATGGTAAAAACTTGCAAGCATAGGTTCCTGCTCAGACTGCTGTCGAGCTTCTTTTACAATGCATTGCCAAACTTTTTGTTGTTCACAGTGTTTCATTTTTCCATCCATTCTTTATCAGGGGCTGATGCGATGGCGAGATGAGAGTTTCTAAGAGCTACAAGAACAGAAGCGAGTAACCGAGATTCGAGTAACGAAAAGTAGCCGTCATTAAGAAGCTCAATTTGCTCTTGCTCTCTTCGTATCTCGTTTACCCGAATCTCGTATCTGCTTTTACTCTTTTCGCATCCCGCATCTGCTCTTTTATCTTTCTGACTTCTTATCTCTAGCAAGTAGATCTTGCGCAGCTAAGTGTGCGTCTTTTCCTTGATACAACACTTGATAAATTTGTTCAACAATTGGCATCTCAACACCCATGCGTTCTGATAGTAACCAAACTTCTTTAGTGTTGCGATAACCTTCTACCACCTGACCAATTTCTTCTTGGGCGGTATCAACATCTTTACCGGAACCTAACGCTAAACCAAAGCGACGGTTACGCGATTGGTTGTCGGTACATGTCAGTACTAGGTCACCAAGTCCCGCCATACCCATAAAGGTCTCAGGTTGTGCACCAAGAGCTGCACCCAATCGACTCATCTCAGCTAAGCCACGGGTAATCAACGCTGTACGTGCGTTGGCACCGAAGCCAATACCATCTGACATACCAGCCCCAATCGCGATAACGTTTTTAACCGCACCACCAAGCTGCATACCAATGAAATCTGAGTTTGCGTATACGCGGAATGTCTTGCCACAGTGAATCTTTTCTTGTAGTTCTTCTAAGAAAGTCTCATCCGGTGAGGCGACTGAAATTGCTGTCGGCATACCCATCGCAAGTTCTTTGGCGAAAGTAGGGCCAGATAGAACCGCTAGCGAGTAATGGTCACCAAGCACATCATGTGCGACATCTTTAAGTAGTCGGCCAGTCTCTGGTTCCAATCCTTTTGTAGCCCAGCAAATACGAGAATTCGCTGACAAATGAGGCTTTAAACTATTCAAAACGATACCAAATACATGGCTAGGAACGACGATTAGGAGATCACGACTGGCCGTCACTGCTTTCTCAAGGTCTGACTCGATGATCAGGCTTTCTGGAAAGTCGATATTAGGGAGAAACTCATTATTCGCGCGCTCTGAGTCAAGACGTTCCATGTGGATAGGGTCGTGACCCCAAAGAACAACGTTTGCACCGTTACGCGCTAGAGATATGGCTAAAGAGGTTCCGTAAGAACCAGCACCAATGACTGTCATGGCGATTTCTTTGCCGTAAGCGTTTGTCGTGTTAGTTGTGTCTGTCATGCTTCCACCTAAAAATAATGAGGGAAATCGAAGAGTTCTGGAAAAGCTTCCTAATAATCAGAAGGCTCTCTACTTTAGTACAGTGTAAAGAAAAAATGCACACCGCAGAAGTTGCGATGTGCATTTAAAAGTTAACTAACGTTTAAATCGTTAGAATTAAATTCTACTTTGAGAATTAAGCCTGTTCGCCTTCAGCTTGTTGAGCTTGGTTCTGTAGGTAGTTCATGAACAAAGCATCGAAGTTTACAGGTGCTAGGTTCAGTTGTGGGAACGTACCTTTAACCACTAGGCTAGAGATTGTTTCACGAGCGTATGGGAATAGGATGTTCGGGCAGAATGCGCCTAGGCAATGTGCTAGTTGACCAGCTTCCATTTCGCTTGCAGAGAAGATACCACCTTGTTGAACTTCACAAAGGAATGCTGTGTCATCTGCGTTCTTAACTGTTACCGTCAGGCGTAGGATTACTTCGTAAACACCTTGGCCAAGTTCGCGGCTTTGAGTGTCTAGGTCCAGTTTTACATCTGGGTTCCACTCTTTTTGAAACATGTCTGGAGAGTTTGGCGCTTCGAAAGATACGTCTTTTAGGAAAATACGTTGGATTGCGAAGTTCTGTTGTGCGTCTTGTTGTGCTGCTTCAGCCATTTTCTTGTCCTTAAAAATTTAAATTAGACTTTGTTTACCATATCAGTCGAACAAAGCCTGAAAGTCATATTGGTTTAACTCGGTCAGCTTACTTCTTGCCTTGAACTATTTCTTGCCTTTAACCAAAGGAAGGTTAGCTTCGCTCCAAGCCACTAAGCCGCTTTTCAGCACGCTTACGTTTTCGAAACCTGCTTTAACCAGCAAGTTAGCGCTTTCTTGAGCGGTTTGACCTGTCTTGCATACTACGATGATTGGGTCAGCTTTACGGCTTTCAAGGCTACCAAAGCTATTTGATTTGATGTCTGACGGTAAAATGTGAAGTGCGTCAGTAATATGGCCCTTTTTGAACTCATCTTTAGTACGAATATCAACCACAACACCGTTCTCACGGTTAATAAGCTGTGTAGTTTGTGCTGCAGTGATCTCGTTGTACGCTGCATTAGATGTTTTGATAACGTTCGCAATGATGGCAACAACCAAGCCGATCCATACGATGGCTAAAATCATATTCTCTTGAACAAATGGAACTAACTCTTGCATGTCTTGAACTCTTATTCGTTATTGGGCGGAAAATTATAGGGTAGGAGTATAGCGAGGTTTGGAGTTTAGTGTACATAGAGATCTAAATCTTTAAACAGCATCAGAAGCAAAGTTTAACGATTTTTTTGATTATATTTTCCGTTAGATAGATAATGCACCGATTTACATTTTCAAATTTTAATGCGTAGTGTGGTTTTCGCTTTGTTACCAATGGGCGGTAGCGTGCTTGGTAAAGAGGTTTGCACTGTGCACAGTTTATGAATCAAGAAAGTTAGGTTAGGGGTTTTTTGTGAAGATATTAGTCACTGGTGGTGCTGGTTTTATCGGTTCTGCAGTTGTTCGCCATATTATCAGTAATACATCGAACAGCGTTGTAAACGTTGATAAGCTTACTTATGCGGGCAACTTGGAGTCACTTGTCGATGTTGATTCAA
This sequence comes from Vibrio sp. 99K-1, assembly GCF_013114585.1. NCBI lineage: Bacteria > Pseudomonadati > Pseudomonadota > Gammaproteobacteria > Vibrionales > Vibrionaceae > Vibrio > Vibrio sp. 99K-1. The sequence continues at coordinate 8,807 of NZ_VTXF01000012.1, read as the reverse complement.
ATGAACGTTATGCATTCGAACGAGTAGATATTTGTGATCGCTCAGAACTTGACCGCGTTTTTGCAGAGCATAAACCGGATGCGGTAATGCACTTAGCCGCTGAATCACATGTTGACCGCTCTATCACTGGTCCTGCTGCATTTATTGAAACGAACGTAGTTGGAACATATACGTTATTGGAAGCTACACGCGAGTACTGGAATAACCTTGAAGATCAAGCCAAAGCAGAGTTTCGCTTCCATCATATCTCTACAGACGAAGTTTATGGTGACCTTCCTCACCCTGACGAAGTGCCTGAGGGAACAGAGCTTCCGATGTTCTTAGAGACCACTTCTTATGAACCATCTAGCCCTTATTCTGCTTCAAAAGCATCAAGTGACCATTTGGTGCGTGCGTGGCTTCGTACTTACGGCCTACCAACTATTGTTACTAATTGTTCAAACAACTATGGTCCATATCATTTCCCTGAAAAACTGATCCCACTTGTTATTTTGAATGCTCTAGAAGGAAAAGACCTCCCTATCTACGGTAAGGGGGATCAAATTCGTGACTGGCTGTTCGTTGAAGACCATGCTCGAGCACTCTATAAAGTAGTAACCGAAGGTAAAGTTGGTGAGACCTACAACATCGGTGGCCATAACGAGAAGAAAAACATTGAAGTCGTGAATACGATTTGTGACATCCTTGATACGCTAGTACCGAAAGAGACCAAATACGCAGAGCAAATTACCTACGTTCAAGACCGCCCGGGTCATGACCGTCGCTATGCTATTGACTCCTCTAAAATGCAACGTGAATTAGGTTGGACACCGGAGGAGACGTTCGAAACGGGACTTCGTAAGACAGTACAGTGGTACCTAGACAATTCTAAGTGGTGTCAAAATGTGCAAGATGGCAGCTACCAACGCGAGCGTCTAGGTGTAGTAACAGGAGATGTAAAGTAATGAAAGGTATTGTATTAGCTGGTGGCTCTGGTACTCGTCTGTACCCACTTACACGTGGCGTGTCGAAACAACTCTTGCCGATTTATGATAAGCCAATGGTGTTCTACCCGATTTCTACTTTGATGTTGGCAGGAATCAAAGACATTCTGATTATCACGACACCTGAAGATAATGCGGGCTTTCAACGTTTGCTTGGTGATGGCTCTGATTTTGGTATCAACCTTGAATACGCGATTCAACCAAGCCCTGATGGTCTAGCACAAGCGTTTATTATTGGTGAAGACTTCATTGGTGATGACAGCGTGTGTTTAGTACTAGGTGATAACATCTTCTATGGTCAGTCTTTTTCTCAAACACTACAAAGTGCAGCTTCAAGAGAATCAGGCGCGACTGTGTTTGGTTATCAAGTGAAAGACCCAGAGCGCTTTGGTGTCGTTGAATTTGATGAAAACATGAAAGCCGTTTCAATTGAAGAAAAGCCAACACAGCCTAAGTCAAACTATGCAGTAACCGGTCTTTACTTCTACGATAACCGCGTGGTTGAAATGGCTAAGCAAGTGAAGCCATCTGAGCGCGGAGAGTTAGAGATCACGACCCTAAACGAAATGTACCTCAATGATGGCTCACTGAATGTAGAATTATTAGGTCGTGGTTTTGCGTGGCTAGATACAGGTACACATGAGAGCCTTCATGAAGCGTCTTCTTTTGTACAAACAATTGAACATGTCCAAGGTTTAAAGGTGGCTTGTTTGGAAGAGATTGCTTGGAGAAATGGATGGCTGAGTGACGAGCAAGTTCTGGCTTTGGCAAAACCTATGATGAAGAATGAATACGGGCAATATTTGACTCGGTTAGTCAGTGAAATCAAAAAAGAGGTAGCATGCTAATGCGAGTATTACTCACGGGCTGTTATGGTCAAGTTGGCTCTTGTTTAATAAAACAGTTAGATAATGATGAGAAGATTAAAGTATTAGCGCTTGATAGAGAGCATCTTGATATCACGAATCAAGAAGACGTTATTGCTATTATTTCTGAATTTCAGCCGACCATAATTATTAACGCTGCTGCACATACTGCAGTGGATAAAGCTGAAGAGGAAATTGACCTCTCTTATGCGATAAATCGTGATGGTCCCAAGTATCTAGCACAAGCTGCGCAAAGCATTGGTGCAGCAATTTTGCATATCTCCACAGACTATGTCTTTGAAGGTAATAAAACCGGGGACTATATCGAGACAGATACGACGAACCCTCAAAGTGTTTACGGTGAAAGTAAACTGGCTGGGGAAATTGCAGTTGCACAGTCATGTGATAAGCACATTATTCTTCGTACCGCATGGGTCTTTGGCGAGAATGGTAATAATTTCGTGAAAACGATGCTGCGCTTAGGGCAGACTCGAGAGGCGTTGAGTATTATTGGTGACCAGTTTGGTGGACCAACTTATGCGGGTGATATTGCAAGTACATTGATTCAAATCGCGAACCGCATTAATCAGGGAAGTGAGGTGGAATATGGTATTTACCATTATTCGGGGTTGCCTCATGTCAGCTGGTTTGATTTCGCTGACGCGATTTTTGATGTTGCTGTTCAGCAAAAAGTTCTTGAGAGCAAGCCAACCCTAATAAGAATTACAACCGACCAATACCCAACACCAGCAAAACGTCCAAATAATTCTCGTTTAAGTAACGAGAAAATTCTGACAAACTTCTCTATTGATGCGAGTGATTGGAAGGCTGCTTTAAACAATATTCAAGCGTATACCGGATAATAAAATGAAAGTAATCGATACACGTATTCCAGATGTGAAAATTATAGAGCCAAGTGTATTTGGTGATGAGCGTGGTTTCTTTATGGAGACTTGGAACCAGAAGCTGTTTGAAGAGCTTGTGACGGGAAAGCCAACACAATTTGTACAAGATAATCACTCAAAGTCAAAGAAAGGCATCTTGCGTGGTTTACACTATCAAACGGAAAACACTCAAGGGAAATTGGTGCGTGTGGTTTCTGGTGAAGTGTTTGATGTTGCTGTGGATATTCGACAAGGTTCACCAACTTTTGGACAGTGGGTGGGAGAGTATTTGTCTGCAGAAAACAAGCGACAACTTTGGGTGCCGGAAGGCTTCGCTCATGGTTTTTACGTTACAAGCGATGAAGCTGAGTTTGTGTACAAGTGTACTGATTATTATAACCCTAACGCTGAGGTGTCTATTCTTTGGAATGATGCCTCTATTGGGATTGAATGGCCAAATAATAGCTTACCTCTCCTATCTAACAAAGATGAAAATGCTTTGAAACTCGATGAAATATTGTGACAGTGTTCGAAAAGGATAGGGTTAAAAGCGGTTTTATTTGGAGTGCACTGGATAGCTTTGGTGCACAGCTAATAGGTTTAATCATTAGTTTAACGTTAGCTAATCTTCTCGGTCCAAGTGCATTCGGATTAGTAGCGATACTGACAATATTTATAGCAATTGCAAATGTTTTTGTTAATGCAGGATTTAGCCAGGCATTAATTAGAAAGCTAGATAGGAATGAAGTCGATTTCGCCACAACTTTTTATTTTAGTTTAATAGTATCAGTAGTATGCTATATGTTGTTGTATTGGGCCGCTCCCTATATTAGTGATTTTTACCAGGAACCACAGCTAACATCATTAACTCGTTATATTGCGTTCGTTATTATAATTAATGCTTTTTCGGTGATTCCTAAAGTGAAGTTAAGTGTTGACTTGAACTTTAAGACACAGGCTAAATGTAGTTTAGCTTCACTTTTAATTAGTGGTTCATTAGCTTTATACTTAGCAGTAAATGGTTTTGGTGTTTGGGCATTAGTTATGCAACAAATAACTTTGGCTCTAGTGAATACGTTAATGTTGAGCTATATTGATCCTTGGTGGCCAAAGTGTCGTTTTTCTATAGATTCCTTTAAAGAGTTATTCGGTTTTGGATCCAAATTACTTTTGTCTGGATTGCTGGATACAATATACACTAATATATATGGGCTTATTATAGGGAAGTATTTTAGTTCTGCTCAGCTAGGGGTGTTTAATCAGGCTGATAAGCTTTCAAGTGTGCCAGCTATGACCCTTACAGGAATTATTCAAAAAGTTACTTTCCCTCTCTTAAGTAACATGCAACATGACATAAAGAAGCTAGATCGTTCTTATTTGTTAACATTGCAGTTTTCAGCTTTTATAATTTTCCCATTTATGCTTGGCATTAGTATTATTGCAGTACCTTTAATTGATGTTCTTTTAGGAGATACGTGGCAAGCCAGTGCTGAGTATATTAGTATCATTAGTGTGGCATTTTCATTATATCCTATCCATGCAATAAATTTGAATATGCTTCAGGTTAAAGGCCGTTCGGATCTTTTTCTAAAACTGGAAGTTATTAAGAAGATAATGATGACTATTATGTTGATTATTACTGTACCCATTAGTATTAAAGCGATGTGTATTGGTATGGTTGTGACATCATTTTTATCATTGTTAATTAATACGTATTACACAGGCAAGCTATCCACATTAACTGCTTATAAGCAGTTAATGTCTTTACTGCCAATAGGCTTGATTGCAATCTTATCTGCCTTTATTGGGTTCTTTGTTGGTAATAATTTAGATAACAATATGTTAAGAATTGCCTTAACATTAGGGGTGGCGTTAATTAGCTACATTATAATGATGACCACCTTACAACGTCCTTTGCTAATTAAATTAAAAAACACATTGAAGGTATAGTCACTAAACTTTACCTTTCTTGGAGTCACAATAAATGATCGCATTAAATAGTCCTATAAAACCTAACTTGAAAAAACTTTATAAATTACTTGAACAAGTAAATAGTAGTGGTTGGTTTACTAACTTTGGGCCGATGCATAAAGAGCTTACAGAGAGATTAGAAGCTTATTTGGGGGTGGAAAATCTTCTCTTAACTAATAATGGTACATCGGCACTGCAAGTAGCAAGCCGAGCTATGGGGACTCAATCTATCATTGCAACGCCATTTAGCTTTGTTGCAACGGTAAGTGCTTACGAGTGGCAGAAAGATGAGTTAGCTTTTGCTGACATAGACCCAAGAAGCTTGAATTTAAGCCCTAAAGCAATAGATGCTGCTTACCAGTTGGGATGTAAGGCAGATACTGTAGTCGCGACTCACGTTTACGGTAATCCGTGCGATGTGGAATCGATAGAACAATTGAGCAAACAACATAACTTTAAGGTTATTTATGATGCAGCACATGCATTTGGTGTAAATATCGATGGGCGCTCAGTATTGAACTATGGTGATGCTAGCACGTTAAGCTTCCATGCAACTAAAGTTTTTCACACGGTTGAAGGGGGGGCTATTGTTTTCAAAGACAGGGCTCATTTGGAAAGAGCTGAAGATATTATTAACTTTGGAATTAGACCTGGAGATGGTGTTGTTGATGTAGGTATCAATGCTAAGCTCAACGAGTACCAAGCTGCTGTGGGTCTTGTCAATCTTGAAGATATTGATGATATTTTAAATCATAGATCTGAGCTATTTTACCAGTATCGTCAAGGTTTAAAAGAATTGGTGGAGCTACCACTTTGGCATCCTGAGGCTAATGCTAATGGTGCTTATATGCCTATATTGCTTGAGAGTCAATCTCAAATGAAGTCTATATCATCAGTACTCGCTAACAATAATATTCAATCGAGGCACTATTTCGCACCTAGTTTGGACACTGTGTTTACTGAAAAAGATAATTTTGGAACAAAAAACAGTCAGAGTGCCTCTGAGCGAATATTGTGTTTGCCGATGCACGCACACCTAAGTACAGGCGATGTTGATACTGTGCTAGAAATAATCAAGAAGGGACTTCTATGAATCTGTATTTAGTTGGTGCTGGTGGTTTTGCTCGAGAAATTTATAGTTATCTAGGTGAGTCAGACTTTGAATATGAAGGTTATATTCTTCAAGGTCTACTTAGTGACTATAAAGGTGATTTAGATACTTATCCTGAAGTAAAGCACCGGATTGTCGATGATAGAGAAAGTACTGCAATGACTCAGAATGATGCAGTAATCATCGCTATTGCCTCACCGGAACAAAAAAATAAGCTATATGATTTTTATACTAAAAAGGGTATAAAAATTTTAAGCTATATTCATCAGAGTGCGGTTATTGGTTTTAACGTCAAAATTGGGGAAGGAACGGTGATCTGTCCGAATACAACATTGACTACTGGTATAACACTTGGGAAGTGCGTTACTGTAAACGCGAACTCAACTATTGGTCACGATGCCGAAATTGGAGACTATTCGACATTGAGCGGTCATTGCGATGTTACAGGCTTTGCAAAACTAGGAAAGAGAGTTTTTATGGGATCAAGCGCTGTTGTTATACCCAAAGTTAGCGTAGGAGATGATGCTATCATTGGGGCGGGGAGCGTCATCGTTTCAAGAGTTAAACCAAATGTTACTATGCTTGGCAACCCGGCGAAGAGACTTAAATTAAACTAGGCCAAATTTATAATACTGTAAAGGTAGATACATGTTCACTAGACTAGATTCGAGCCCGTCGGAAAAAGAAATCATAAATACTTGGAAATACGCAGACAAGGTTTATGTTTCGATAGTTTGTATAACATTTAATCAAGAAGTCTATATAGAAGAGGCTATCAATAGTTTTTTAGCTCAGGAAACGGAATATAGATTTGAGGTGATTATTCATGATGATGCTTCTACAGATAAAACTCAAGAAATACTTGAAAGATATGTCAATGAGTATCCTTCCATTATTAAGTTAATTGTACAAGAAGAAAACCAATACTCTAAAAACTGTCAGAAACCGTTTGTTAATGCATTAGATCGCGCAGAAGGGTTATACATAGCGGTATGTGAGGGGGACGACTTTTGGATTGATAAATCTAAAATAGATAAGCAAATCAAACATTTAATTTCCAATGACAACGCATCAATGGTCCATACAAATGTATATGATTTTGAGCAGGTTTCGAACAAGGTTATTCTTAGTCAAGTCCCATTAAAAACTAATACTACTAAAAGCTTATTTGTACAGAATCGAATTAGAACGCTAACTACAATGTTTCGAAAAATAGACTGCGATAGTTTTTTTTCAGAGCACGGAAGCGAGTCAGAAAAGTGGCTATTGGGTGATTGGCCACTATGGATTTACCTTTCAATGAAAGGTGAGGTCATTTTTATTGATGACGTAACAGCAGTTTATAGGGTCTTGCCAGAATCTGCATCAAATACCAAGAGTGAAGCTAAATATAATTTATTTAGATTATCTACTTTAAAAATGAGGGTTTATATGGCCTACAAGTCTAATATGACTTCAGAGGCCCTGGGTTTGATAGGAAATTCATCAATTGCAAACCATTTACTCCATGGAACAGAGCTTATAGATAATGCATTTAAGTTTGCTTCATTGAAATATAAGTTTCTACTTCTGATCAATGTACTCATCCCTGTAAAAAAAATTGCTGAATTCAGACTTCGTTTAAAGTGATAGAAGATAAGAGCTAGACTTAACTTATGATAATGTTTACATAGACAGAATCGTCTAGGATATAAAGCAGCCAGTTATTCAGGTTAATAAAAATCAATTAAAATTAAGGTTTTACTTTGGATTATGATGTAATTTTGGCTTCTTATAATGGTAGTAAATACATTGAGGAGCAAATTCTTAGCATTCTAGGTCAAACTGTTAGGCCTAAAGCTATTTATATTAGAGATGATTGTTCTTCTGATGACACTATTGCCATTATAGAAAATATAGCCAAAGAATTTGATAATATAATCTTACTTGACGATAATTTGGGTAATTTAGGTTACGTAAAAAATTTTGAGGTATTAGTTAAATCCGTACGATCAAAATATTTTTTCTTTTCCGACCAAGATGATATTTGGTTGGAAAATAAAGCTGAAACAATGTTGAATAATATAATAGATGAAAATAAATCTAGTTGCTTTAGCAATGCTTATGTAACAGATAGCCAGTTACGTATACAGGGCAGTAAGTTAGATGATTCTATTTATTATAAATTGAATAAAAAAAATGGAATACTAGTAAATAATTTTGTTACTGGTGCAACCTTGCTCTGTAAATCGGATTTCGTCATTTCATTACTTCCTTTCCCTGACGGTATACCTCATGACTATTGGATTGCAGCAAACTCAGAGGTTAGAGGAGAGCTTTGTTACGTAAATAATGAGTTAATATATTACCGACAACATGATGACAACCTTATTGGTTCTAATATCGGAGAAGGTTATATCGCAAGGATCCGGAAGTCTCTTACTAAGGATAATGTTAAGAAGAGAAAAGCAGCAATTTTCGAGAAAGTTAGATTGCTAAGAGAAATTAACAATAGAAATGGGGATATTAAAATTTCAAAAGACGTTGCCACCATAATAGAAAGTAGATATTACTGTTATTATAATCACGGAAGCTTTATAACCATATTTCAATTATTTAAATTAATGAATATTAAAGAATTCATTTACTTGTTATATGACGTTTTTAAATTAAGGAAAAGCCAATGATAATAAATTTTGTCATTAATTGATTTTTACTTATTTACTTCTGTTTTTTATGTAAGGTAAATGTTTTGAATCTATTTTTTTTTAAAAGGAAAATAAATTTCACACTTGGATTTGTATTATTCCTAATTACAACATTTTATTTAATTCCTTCCAGGGTCTTTGATATACCTATGTTATACATTATCAATGTCCCTCTGGCTTTTATCTTTATTTCTAAATGCTTAATGGAATTGAAGATAGATAAGTTTAGTCTTTACTTTTTATTTTATCTTGTATTTTTGTTATTTTTGACTATTGGATTTTCTTATTATCATGCGGCGTCTGAC